>NZ_SNYJ01000016.1 GCF_004363045.1 Aureibacillus halotolerans | reverse complement strand
CCATTGTAAAGGGTTTTTTCATTGTATAACGACTTGTTTATTGAACATTCTTTGTATTTTTAATGATCAGTACCTTTTAATGCAACGCTAGTGATGAGAACTATATGCACTATTTTAATCCAGACCTTTATGACGCAAAGAAATGGGCAAAAGAGGCAAAGGCAGCGGGCATAAACTATGCGGTGATTACAACCAAACACCATGAAGGGTTTGCCATGTGGGATAGCGCATTGACGAGCTTTAAGGTGACAAATTCGCCGATTGGTCGTGATTTGCTTGCGGAGTTTGTCGATGCATTTCGGGAGGAAGGCATTAAAATTGGCTTTTATTATTCTTTAATTGACTGGCACCATCCTGATTTTACTCTTGATGGTTTGCATCCACTGCGCGACGATATGGAGGCGCGTGAAAAGTGGAAGGGGGACATGGCGTCTTACCGAACATTTATGCATGGTCAGGTGAAGGAACTGCTCACCAATTACGGGCATATTGACTATATGTGGTTCGACTTTTCATATCCAGAGCGTTTTGAATCCTGGGCGCCAGGAAAGGACAAAAATGATTGGGCATCCGAGGAGCTGGAGGAGCTCGTGCTTTCATTGCAACCGCATATACTCTTGAACAATCGAATTGACCTTGATCGTGGCGTTGTCACACCTGAACAATATCAACCGCAGCATGCAATGACAAAAGATGGAGAAGCCGTCATCTGGGAAGCATGCCAGACGCTCACAGGAAGCTGGGGGTACCATCGCGACAACCTCGATTGGAAAACACCCGACATGCTTGTGAAAATGCTGATTGATACAGTTTCAAAGGGTGGCAATTTGCTATTGAATGTCGGACCAAACGGACGTGGTGAGTTTGAAGCAAAGGCGTCCAAAACGCTTGCCGACATCGGAGAATGGATGCGCCTGCATGAGCGGTCCATCGTTGGCGCGGGCGAGAGTGCCATTGAAGCGCCAGAACATTGCTGTGTGACGCAAAAAGGGCAGGTGCTTTATATTCACCTCTTCTCTTGGCCTATGAAACATGTCCATGTGAAAGGCTTGGAAGGACAAGTTGCTTATGCGCAATTCCTCAATGATGCTTCTGAGGTGCACTTCATGGAGCATGAGCCAGGGAAAGTGCGGTCTCATATTCATGCAGAGGTCACCCCAGGGAGTGTGACGTTTGAGCTTCCGATTCAGAAACCAGACGTCCTTGTCCCGGTGATTGAAGTCTTTTTAAAGCCATAATGAATGAAGTTTGTAAGATTCCTTCACATGAGCGCTATGCTGTGAAGGGATCTTTTGTCATGTGTCGAATTAAGCATGTCAAACGAAAAGAGAGGAGTGTTGGGATGAGAAGAGCTGCAATGCTAGGTATGCTTATGCTTTCTCTGCTTGTGTTCGGTGGTTGGGGGAATGCGACAGCTGCGACACCCTTTGACACAGCTAAAGAACGAGGGTGGCTAACAGACAATGTGGCCCCGGGAGACGAGGCAACGGTTGAGCTATTTTCAGAGCTTTTGTCTGGCGCAGAGGGAGAGGCGCGAGGGCGTTCTGTACAGCTAGATACCACGTATAGTGGCTCTTTGGAACGGGAGGACGCAGCGTATCTTCTCCAGCAATTTGCTGGCTGGGAGGATGTGTTTGCACCGTACATTGATGTACCAGCAGAAGCACAGGAAGCTGGAGCCATTGGGGCTTTAACACAAAGAGGGATCCTACAAGGACTTCCGAATGGAACCTTTGGGTATGGAAAAACATTGACAGCGAGTCAGGCAGCGACACTTGTCACCAGATACTATGAAACAATTAAACCAGTAAAGCTCCAAGAAGCAACCATTCAAGAGCTTCAAAACATGCTTGAGAACGGGCAACTTACGTCCGTTGAGCTCGTCGATTTCTATTTGGATCGCATTCAGCGGTACGATCAAAAGGGACCGGCACTCAATTCAATTATAACGATCAATGAAGAAGCTAGAGGTATAGCGGCGCAGCTTGATAAAGAACGAGCAATGCGCGGAGTAAGAGGTCCTCTTCACGGCATACCTATTCTTGCAAAGGATAATTTTGATACGGCAGGAATGCCTACAACAGCAGGGTGCATTTGCTTAGCCGAATCGATTCCCCCAAATGACGCGCATCAGATTAAACTTCTTAAGGAAGCAGGGGCCATCATTCTAGGCAAAACAAACTTGCATGAATTTGCTGTAGGGTATACAACAAGCGGTTCAATGCTTGGACAAACACTCAATCCGTATGACCTTCAGCGTTATCCAGGGGGCTCAAGTGGTGGTACAGGCGCAGCAGTAGCGGCCAATTTTGCTGTGGCGGGGTTAGGCTCTGATACGGGGGGCTCTATCCGGGTGCCTTCATCCATGAACAGCCTTGTCGGCATTCGACCTACAGTTGGTTTATCAAGTCGTGACGGTATTATCCCATTGGCTTTGACGCAAGACGTCGGAGGTCCAATGGCGCGAACAGTGACCGATGCAGCCATTCTATTAGAAGCCACTGTTGGCTATGATGCGAACGATCCTGTGACAGCGTGGAGTGATGACCAGATTCCATCAAGCTACCTAGAGTCTTTACAAGCCGATGGATTAATAGGCAAACGGATAGGATTGCTCACACAGCTCATGGGAGACAATACGTCTGTAGCCGTAAAACAAGTCATGAATCAAGCCATTGTGGATATGGAAGCTCTTGGTGCTGAAGTCGTTCCCATCACGCTTTCAGATTTTGATGATATTATGTCCTATTCCAGTCTAAGTGGATGGGAGTTTAAGTTTCAGCTGAACGACTACCTAGAGTCGCTAGGCGAGGAAGCTCCTTATAGTTCACTAACAGAGATTATTGAAGCGGATGCGTATGATCCAGCCATTGAAGGACTACTAAAAGCAAGGGATTCACGTAAATCCTTAAATGAAGAAGAATACAAGGATGTTGTGCTTTTCAGAACGAAGCTGACTCAAGAAGCATTACTTACGGCAATGGCCAAACAATCATTGGACGCCTTTGTCTATCCAACATCCTCTCACCCAGCAGCATTGATTGGTGAGGAGCAACTAGTTGGAACGAATGTCCTGCTTAGTTCGTTTTCTGGCTTTCCTGCTATCACCGTTCCGGCAGGCTTTACTGCAAAAGGGCTTCCGGTTGGCATTGAGTTTATGGCACGGAAGTTTGAAGAACCTGTGCTGCTCAATGTTGCCTATAGCTATGAACAGGGCACGCTGCACCGTCGTTCGCCAGTGCTATTGCCGTAGGGTCCATCATAAAAGTGACAATGCCCCCTTTTGTTAAAAAAGGGGGTTTCGTAGTTTACAGCAATCCATACAAAAGTTCACGTAAATAGATATATATGTGAGCGATTGTCATCTCTCGAAGCTGTTGTGCGACAAGTAATTTAGCGCTTGCAAAAAGCGATGCCATCCAACGGACAGCTGTGACTAGCGGCTTTTCAATCTAAATAGATCATTTTTCGGCACACTTTTGAGGTATCTGTGCATGCTGGATGTCATTTTTGAGTATATTTTTCAAGTAAGTTTAAAGGATCAACAAACAATCATTAACTAAGATTGACGTTTTATTAGATAATGATTGTATCTTTTTCATTGCCACACAAGTAATGTTATAGCATATCTTTTGATTTTAAGGAGGAGCTTATGAGAAAAAAAGTAGGGGTCTGGTTTATTGCTGCATTGCTTTTGGTAGCTGGATGCGCAAATAATGAAAGCGCTTCATCGGGTGGGAGTGAGGGCGGAGAAAATACACCCTTTTCTTTTTCACTATTGTTGAATTTGCACACTCCCGAAACACCTAATGAACGACTTGAAATAATGATGGAGGAGGCGACCAATACCGAGCTCACTGTTCAATGGACACCATCAAACACGTATGGTGAAAAGCTGAATACGGCTTTTGTCACTGGTTCCGCACCTGAGGCAATTCTTGTTAATACCGCTGAGCTTATTCTCTTCAAGGAATCAGTAAGGGACGGGCAATTTTGGGAGCTTGGTCCTTACCTTGATGACTATGAAAATTTGAGCAAGCTATATGATGAAACGCTAGACAATGCAAAAATAGATGGGAAGTTATATTCGCTTTATATGGGAAGACCGCGCTCACGAACAGGGCTCATCTATCGAAAAGATTGGGCAGACAATCTTGGGCTTGATGCCCCAACGACAACGGATGAGCTTTACAATATGTTGAGAGCGTTTACAGAAGATGATCCAGATGGGAATGGCAAAGATGATACGATTGGATTAACCGATCGTGCAGGAATAGGGACATTCCAGGCAATGGGCACATGGTTTGGAGGACCGAATATGTGGGGAGAGAAGGACGGAAAAATCCTCCCAGAGTTTATGTTCCCAGAATACAAGCAAACACTGAATTATTTTAAAGACATCTATGAAAACGGCTATATTAACCAAGATGCCCAGGTGACGAGCAAAACGGATCAACAGGCAATGCTGAAAAATGGCACTGCTGGCGTATATATTGGCACTATGGGTGATGTGCTTTCGCTGTATGATGATGCAAAAGCGATAAATCCGGACGTGGAGTTTGATGTCCACAATTATGTAGAGGGACCAGACGGAACATTTGGCGTCCGTTCGAACCCTGGGTATGGAAGCTTAATCATGTTTCCAAAGTCAGCAGTTGAAACTGAAGAAGAGCTAAAAAAGATTCTGGAATTTTATGATTATCTGATGACTCCAGAAGGAGCTAATCTGATCATTTGGGGAGTCGAGGGCGAGCATTACGAAGTGGTTGATGGCAAGGCTAAACAAATTGAAGAGAACCGAACGTTAATTGACAATCAAGTTACACCATATTCTGCTTTCGAAATTGGTGAGCCTGCTACAAGCGGGCGATATGAAGGAGCCTTTGATTATGAGCCGCGTGCAAAGGCAGAAGAGCTTTATAAAGACAATGCGCAGTACGCCGTCATGGATGCATCCTTAGGGCTAGATTCAGAAACCTATATTACGAAATCTGAAAGCCTGATGCAGATAATTGAAGATGCAACCTTTAAATATGCTTTAGGTCAGATTGATGAAGAAGAGTTTGATGAAGCCATTGAGGAATGGAAAGCAGCTGGCGGGCAACAAGTGATTGATGATTTCAACAATCAATAACATGTATAGAAGCCTCTAATTCATTAATCCAAGACGAGAATAATGTAAAAAAGCCTGAACGACTACGAAATTCACTCGGAATTTCATAGGACAGTTCGGCTTTTTTTCTTTCTTGAGATGAACTGAGATAGGTCAACGTGAAAGTTTAATGTATAGGTAAACCTTCTCTCGAATTTACATGATGAAAATTTAGTGGGAAGGAAATGTTAAGGCACATCCCGAAAATATAACTATGTAAGGGTTTTCGTAAAGGAGGGACTCGATGAGTACATTTAAACGAATGCTCGTTTCCTATGTGTGTATTTTACTTATTCCGCTATTTACTGGCCTCATATCCTATTATGTGTCTGTGTCTGTCGCGAAATCAAATGCAGTCGATTCTAGTCTGGCTGCACTCAATCAAAGTCGTACGAGTATTGAAAATCGTATGCTTGAAGTGGAAAGCTTCATTCGTGAGCTCTCTTTACAACCTAACGTCAATCGGCTGCTGGCAGGAGGACCATCTCTAGAGGATCAGGTGATGGACGTACGATCGGTCACAGAGCAGCTTTCCGTGTACGCCTCCACAAACCAGCTCCTAGACTATTTACAGCTTTATATATGGGATGCTGATATGGTATTGATCCCCGGTTCGGCGTATGCGAGGCCACAGCATTTTTTCAATGAACATCGGATATTAAGCATGACCTTCCAAGAGTGGCGTGATGAAATGATTTTTCAACCACACAATCATCGTGTACGTGCACTATCGCTTTATAATTGGAATAAGCGCACTATTCCAATGGTGACGTTAATGCAGTCTCTTCCTTTCCATAGCAATGGCAATGTGAAAGCGACTGTTTTGATTCCAATTGAGAAGTCGTGGTTCCAGCAGCAAATGAACTCCTTCGTTCTACCAGGGGGATGGGCTTATATTAAAGACGAACATGGCAACCTTCTGGCGAATGCAGGCATTAGCTCTAACGAAGTATACACCAAAGATTTTAGTGATGAGGAGCAAGTTGTTGAAAAGAGAATGAAAAATGGTGAGGACATGTATATCATCTCCGTAACATCTGATCAAAGTGGCTGGCAGTATGTTGCGTCTGTTCCAAAAACCAGTCTTTTAAAGGGCGCGGATTTTATTGGTCGTATGACATTCGTCGTGATGTTGGTCACTCTTTTAATTGGTGGGGTCATTAGTGTATTGCTTGCGAAGCGACATAGCTCACCTATTGCAAAGCTAGCGACCCTTATTCGCGAGCACTTGGACCACTCAAAGCGAAAAGAAACGAACGAATATGCTTTTCTTGAAGGAAACTTAGCGAAGTTGATTAAACGAAATAATTCGCTTGCACAAGAGCTAACGCAACAAGAACGATTGCAAAAGGATGCGTTTTTGCGCCGACTAATCCATGGTGAATTCCATTCCCGTGATGATCTGCATGCGTCTGCCTTGGATGCAGGAGTTACGCCTGAAGACTATGGTGTCGTTTTGCTTCTGAAAATCCACGGCTATGAACAGATGGAGGGGACGGAAGTCTACGATGAGCTTTCGGCAGCAAAGATTATCGTCAAAAATCATCTGCAACATTTTTACCCTCAGCTACTGACTGTTGATCTGAATAAGGATGAAGTTTTGATGTGGATCGTGCTTCGACCAGATAAGACAACTGTTACAGAAAATACTCTTCGTGAGCAGTTGATACAAGAACGGGACGAGCTACCTGTCGAATATGGATTGGACGTTACTTACGCGGTTGGGCCATTAACTTCGCTACCCGAAACTGGAATGTCATATGATATGGCGCGTCGTTTGCTTGACTATGCGATCCTAAAAAGTGAACCAGGTGTGTATTGGCATAGCGACTATGACGTGTCCAGTCCGTTTTTAAATTATTCTATTGAGATGGAAGTACGGCTTTTTACAGCCTTAAAATCAGGTGAGGTAGAGGATGCCCTTCAACTTATTCGTGACATTTTGAATGCACAGGTTCAGGAGAAGCAACATCCTATGATTGCTCAACAAGTGCTGTCTCAGCTGAAAGGCACTTTCATGAGAGCCTTGTCACCTCAGGCGATGCAGCTGCAAAGCGATGTCCAGCTTCAACAAAGGTTGTTCAGCCTCGAAATGGCTTCTGGAAGTGAGTATGTCCTGCATGTATTCTCTGACATTATTCACACGTATGCTACACAACAAAGGCAGGTTAAAGAGGCTGCTGGAGAAGAAGTGCTTGCGACGATGATGCACTATATAGACCAACATAGTCATGACGCCAATCTTTCGAATTATGATATTGCGAAAGCAATCGGTAAACCTGAAAAATATCTTTCACGCCTATTCCAAGAGCAAAGGGGGCACTATATTGCTGAATATATTGAACACGTCCGTCTGGAAAAGAGCACCATTCTTTTGACGTCGACAGAAGATACGATTCAAGACATTTCGGAAAAAGTGGGCTACAATAGCTCGCATTCCTTTCGTCGGGCGTTTAAACGAGTGTTTGAAGTGACCCCTGCTCAATATAGGAGTAGTTTAGGGAAATCAGCACGAGACACCACCTGAAAAGGAACAACACATTCGTAGTTGACCTGGACGTCGTTTTAAATTAGAATTTATTTAATATCAAATTATAATTAATATAAATAAAAATTCGTTATAAACAATGAGGAGGCTTTCTGTTGAAAAAACACTTAACGACGAATCAAGGTGCACCCATCCAAGACAATCAAAATTCTCGATCTGCCGGTAGTCGTGGACCACTTCTCTTAGAGGATTACCAACTCATTGAAAAGCTCGCCCATTTTGATCGTGAACGAGTGCCTGAACGGGTTGTGCATGCAAGAGGTGCTGGCGCTCATGGAGTCTTTAAAGTAACCGATAGCATGAAAAAGTACACGAAAGCGGCTTTTTTACAGGAAGTTGGTCAGGAGACCCCTGTGTTTGTCCGGTTTTCTACTGTGATTCACGGGCAGCACTCACCGGAAACCCTTCGAGATCCACGTGGCTTTTCCATTAAATTTTATACGGAGGAAGGCAACTATGACTTCGTTGGGAACAACCTCCCTGTTTTCTTTATCCGTGATACGATGAAATTCCCTGACATCGTGCATTCGTTAAAGCCTGACCCACGAACAAATATTCAAGATCCAAACCGCTACTGGGATTACATGGTGAATTCACCGGAGACGACAAACATGCTTGTTCATCTCTTTACAGATGAAGGCATTCCAGCCAACTACCGTGAAATGAGAGGGTCAAGCGTTCATGCCTTCAAATGGATTAACGAAGCAGGAGACACGGTGTATATCAAGCTTCGCTGGGTACCGAAAGCAGGCGTTCGCTCGTTAAGTGCGGAGGAAGCAGAAAGCATTCAAGGGAAGGATTTTAATCACGCAAGTGCCGACTTGTATGAAGCCATTGAGCAAGGGAATTACCCGGAATGGGACCTTTATGTACAGGTGCTGAAGCCTTCAGACATTGATTCATTTTCGTTTGACCCATTGGATGCGACGAAGGACTGGCTTGAAGAAGACATTCCTTATGAGCGCGTCGGTACAATGACGTTAAATCGTAATCCTGACAATGTGTTTTCAGAGACAGAATCCGTTGGCTTTAATCCAGGTGTGTTGGTGCCAGGTATGCTGCCATCCGAGGATAAACTGCTGCAAGGACGTTTATTCTCTTATTCTGATACACAACGATACCGCATTGGAACCAACTATCAGCAATTGCCAATTAACTGTCCGTATGCGAAGGTGCAAAATTATCAGCGAGACGGTCAAATGCCGATTCATCAGCAAACCGATCCGATAAACTATGAGCCAAATAGTGCTGAGCATACACCGAAGGAAACAGACGATGTGGTCGATGAACGACAGCCGATTGAAGGTGTGGCAGGTCGTCAGGCGATTGATAAAACAGACGAGTTTGGTCAAGCAGGACGCGTTTGGAGAAGCTACAGCGATGAAGTGAAGGATCAGCTCGTCAAAAATCTAGTGAATGAGTTTAAACAGATTCAAGATGAGAAGACGGTTCTTCGAGCGATCTGCAATTTCTACCGAGCAGACGAAGCGCTTGGTCATCGCCTTGCAGATGCAACTGGCGTTGATATTTCTCCCTATGTAAACAAGTAAAATGGATCGTGTTTTAATAGAAGGCGTCATCTTTATGGGATTGATCATAGAGCTGGCGTCTTTTTGACGATTGAAGCCAGGGAATGAGAAGAAAACCTTGTTGCGGGGAGGAATGACACCAAAAAGGGTCATTTGCTACAATACGAAAGAGCAAAGGAGTGAAAATTATGGCAGATGCATCCTTTTTAACTTTTGTTAGCCAAGGAACGGAAACCGATTTTTCAGGCTGGGATTTCTCCTATATTACGAAAACGGGTCGGATGGTTGAAGCTCCATTGCCCTGGTCTTATGGATCACGAGTTGTGGATTTGATGTCGAAAAGCAACACACTGCTAGATATGGGTACGGGTGGAGGAGAGTTTTTGGCAAGCTTAAAGCCTTTGCCAGCCACCGTCCATGCCACAGAAGGATATGCCCCCAATATTGACGTTGCTCGAAAAACGCTGGAGCCCTTAGGAGTGAGAGTGGCCGTTTTAGAAAACGAAGACCGCTTGCCATATGAGGACGGGACGTTTGATCTCATCTTAAATCGGCACGAATATTATCATCCTGAGGATGTCATGCGTCTTTTGAAGCCTGGGGGCGTGTTTCTCACACAACAAGTGGGCGGAGAAGACAACAAAAAATTTCATACATTGCTTGGTGCGCCAGAAAAACATACGTTCGATGATTGGCATTTGGCGAATGCAAGGAAACAGCTCCATGGTGTCGGTTTTTCTATAGAAAAGGCGGAAGAGGCGATGGTGAATCAACGCTTTTATGATGTGGGTGCCATTATTTATTATTTGAAGGCCGTTGCTTTCGAAATTCCGGACTTTTCAGTAGAGCGGTATCGAGAAGGACTTGAAGCCATTCATAGCTCAATTAACGCTAATGGGTTTATCGATATCCCGTCGCATAGGTTTCTGCTGCAAGCTAGAAAGCCTATTTAAACGTTTAATGAATTGCAGTGTTTCACCATGGGAGTTCTGAAAACGCAAACATACGCAGGATAATAAAACAAAAAAAGCCCCATCGGCAGTTGAACCGATGGGGCTTCTTGTTCATTTAATCTTTGTTCCATGCCTTTTTAACAACACGAGTCGCGACATACAGAAAGCCTAAAAACAAGAGTGAAAAAAGAACGAAAGTTAAAAAAGAGCCGAAGGTAAATGTACTCAAGGTGGTCCCCCGTTTCGCAACTCTAGAATAAAGGATTTAAAACTAAACCGGCAATTTCTACTATGAGTATATCATAAGAAGGAGGGTGAAACCTCCTAAAATTGGATGAATGTCCCTTAGGTAGTATGGCGTGAACCCGTGGGCTTGGCAGCATGTGAAAAGACGGCCGCTAGCAATACAGCTGCGAGGACGATAAATAGTGCACGCAATAAGCCAATTTCATCTCCTACAAAGCCTAACATTGGCGGGCCAACCAAGAAAGCAACGTAACCGGTCGTGGACACTGCTCCGACCCTGACCGCCATTCCTCTTGGGTTGTCGCCTGCTGCAGAGAGGCCAAGCGGAAAGCCAAAGGCGGCTCCGATGCCCCAAAAGACGGCCCCGACAGCTGCCGCGGTAAAGCTAACGCCGGAGATAATAATCAACATACCAATAATGGCTGACAAAGCCGCCAAGCGCAGCACGAGGACACGTCCTAAACGATTAACAAGTGCATCGCCGGTCGCCCTCCCAATCGTCATCGCAGCTAGGAAGACGCCAAATATGATGGAGCCTGAAGCTTCAGTAACGCCATATCCATCGACCATGATGAGAGGAAGCCAATCGTTTGCGGACCCCTCGGCAAAAGCCATGCCGAGCACGAGAATGCCGAGCATGACCGTACGCGGCTCTTTCCAAATCGCCAGACGTTCTTTTGACGTCATTGTCGGCTGCTGTTCGTCTCCTGCGGTTTCTTTTCCAGTACCCTCTGGAATAAAACGTGCAAGATACAAGGCGCTTCCAAATACAATAAACGCAATCACAGTAATATGAACAAACACAGATAAATTGAGCCATAACGCAAGGGCGCCAAGCAACGCTCCCACAAAGGTGCCTAGGCTGAAGGATGCATGGAAGCTTGTTAAGATAGATTTCTTTACTGTATGCTCAATGGCGGTACCTTCGACATTCATCGTTACATCCGTCAAGCCATTGCCCATTCCAAAGATGAACAAGCCGATAAAAACGAGAATGGTCTGAGGGATAAGAGAACCTCCGGTACCTAGGACGATCAACCCGAGTGAACAGAGTGAAAGACCAATGACGAGATTGGGTCGCCCTCCAAATCTCGCAATCAAGGGACTGGCAAAGAGCAAGCCAATAATAGAGCCAGACGACATCCCAAATATAATCCATCCCATTACAGACGTAGAGGCGTCAAGTGTGTCGCGAATCGTAGGAGTTCGAGAAACCCACGATGCGAGAGCGAGTCCGGGAAGTGCGAAATAAAAATACGTGGCTACACGCCAGAGTAGCAGTTGACGTGTTGTTAATTGTTGTTTCATATGTAATGATCCCCCTCAGGCGGATGAGAAATGCCTGCTTCCTTTGTGCTTTTTCTTGTCCGGTGCTTATTGCCGATATGGCAATTCTGCGCAGCCTTCGAAAATCGTTTAAAAATTTCTGATTGATCGTATCATGAAAGCCTATTTCCAACAACTTAAAAACAATAGACCTTCGAGTTCTGAACTGTAGTATGCTATATTGAAGCAAATGATATGGGACGGATAAATGGAGGCTTATTATTAATGAAGAAAATTGCAATTATTGGAGCCACAGGTTCAATTGGCACGCAGACACTGGATGTCATTCGCCAGCACCCTGAGGCATTTGAAGTGGTAGGTTTAACTGCGCAGAGTCGAGTGAAGGAACTCGCCTCCTTTGTCGAGGAGTTTAAGCCTGCAAAGGTCGCTGTTGGCTCGAAAGAGAAAGCGAAAGAGCTCCAGACGTTAATTTCGACTTCCACAACGATTGTGTATGGAGAGGAAGGGTTGATGGAGGTTGCCGTTGATTCTGGTGCGGATATCGTTTTGATGGCCATTATCGGCTCTGCTGGAATTCTTCCAACCATTGAGGCTCTGCAAGCAGGCAAAGACGTGGCGATTGCCAATAAAGAAACGTTGGTGGCAGCAGGGGAAATTGTCATCGACGTTGCTAGACGCTCGAAGGGAGAGCTCATTGCGGTTGATAGCGAGCATTCAGCAATTTTTCAAGCTTTGTCAGGACAATCACTTGAGGATGTCAGCCGTTTGATCGTAACCGCATCTGGGGGAGCGTTCCGCGATAAAACGCGAGAAGAAATGGCGCATTTAACCGCAATTGATGCATTGAAGCATCCAAACTGGGCAATGGGTGACAAAATTACAATCGATAGTGCAACCCTGATGAACAAAGGGTTTGAAGTGATGGAGGCGCACTGGCTGTTTGATATTTCGTATGACAAAATCGATGTGCTCGTGCATAAAGAAAGCTATATTCATTCTATTGTCGAGTACCATGACGGATCGATGATGGCTCAGCTTGGTGCCCCCGACATGCGTGTCGCCATTCAATATGCGCTCCATCACCCAAGACGATTGAAGAGCGACTTTAAGCGTTTGGATTGGACAAACATAGCCACTATGCATTTTGAACAGCCTGATTTCACTCGTTTTCCTTGTCTACGCTACTGCTATGAGGCAGGCAGAGCAGGCGGTACGATGCCAGCCGTACTTAATGCGTCCAATGAAGTGGCCAATGCCCGCTTTAGAGAAGGAAAAATTGGCTTTTTAGATATCGAAAAAGTAATTTATGAAACGATGGCCCAACATACAATTTCATCATCACCTTCATTAGAAGAAATTCTTGCTGTTGACGAAGAGGCGAGACGGATCGCTGAGGGAATGGTTAAGGCTAGCCAAGGATAAACATAAAAAGCGCGTGCTGATGGTAAATCATCTGCACGCGCTTCTTTGATGGGGCAATTGTTTAGATGGTGCCGCTTTTCTCCGCATCATTAAATGGGATATGTAGTATTCATTGTCCTGCTTCTTCTTCCTCTTCCTTAAAAAGCTCATGCAAAATCCGCTCGCGGTGATTAACAAAATATTTAGTCACGCTGTAATGCTCGGTGTCTTCGTACGCAATAGCCTCTAAAGGAGCAGCATCAAAATTATAGATGGTGGCTCCTGGGTAGCCGAGTAAAATAGGGGAGTGGGTCGCGATAATGTACTGAGCTCCATCTACTTCTGTCGAGTCTTTAATAAGCCGCAGCAAGGAAAGCTGTCGTTGTGGCGACAGCGCAGCCTCAGGCTCGTCCAGCAAATACAACGCCTTGCCGTTGAATTTCTCTTTAAATAACCGCATAAAGCTCTCTCCGTGAGATTCAGAGAGAAGCGATTTTCCACCAAAAGATATGAGCAAATTAGGGTTTTGGTCCAAGTAACTGGCGAAATTGTAAAAGCTTTCTGCACGAAGAAAAAAACCTCTTCTATGCTTTGGTAGCCAGGACAATCGAATGTAGTCGCCAAGACTCGCTTCTGAGCGATGGACGTCATACATGTGATTCACGCCGCCTCCTGCTGTGTTAAACCCTGCTTTATCAGCGATGGCCTCTAAAAGGGTTGACTTGCCTGAGCCGTTTTCACCAACAAAAAACGTCACCTCCGTTGGGAACGTCATTTCATGAAGCTGGCGAATGACAGGGATGGAGAGCGGGTATTTAGAATAGGAAGTCGCTTTTTCATGGAGAAGTGTAAGACTTTTTAGTGACATGAGCACACCTCATCGAATATGAATGAAATTCAAAACGAACGATACAACGTTCGTTCTATGACAATATAGAAGCTAGTAGTAAATGACCAATGTCAGTCTATGGAACATGATACACTGTTTAAAAGGGCTTTTCTACATGGGGGTTTACGATAATGACAGCTTGGATCGCGGTGTTCGTTTTTGCTGCATGGGTGCTGATTGCTCGCCCGGAGCTGATTGCCGTGGCATTGGGATTTGCTTTTCTTGTTCTTATCCCAATGGCCTTACGACTTATTTTCCGAGATACGGACACTTCACATGGAGCAAATCGGTTGCTGGCTTGGCTGACCAAGACGGTGATTGTGTTTGCGGCTTTTGGTGTGCTTTCGCTAGTGCTTCCAAAAGGCATGCTTGCTGGGATCGCCGCGGTGATTTGGCTTGTCTTCTGTTTATTGTGTGCGCTTGCTGGGCTAGGGCGTCTAGCAGCACGAGGGTTTGTTCATTTAGAGGAATTTACGCTTGATGCGGCGCTCATATATCTCGCTGCTGGTGGTGGATGGCTCGTGCAATCACGTGGTGACCTTTCCTACTTGCTTCCATATCCTGGAATCATAGTTGATTTAACGGCTATTCATTTCCATTATGCGGCATTTCTACTACCGGTGATTGTTGGCTTGTTCGGACGCTGGTTGAGATCACTTTATGGAGAGATGCCGCTACTTTATCCATATATGGTCTATGGCGTATTGGCAGGTATGGTGCTCGTGGCGATAGGGTTGGACCAAGGCCCGCCTGTAGAAGCGATCTTAGTTGTGGTGTATGCGGTCATTCTTCTGCTTTTATCAGTTTGGCTCATTGGGTTAAGCATTAAACGAATGAGGGGGATGGCAGCCTTCTCGGCTTTTTTTGCTAGTATGATTATGATCTTCACTATTAGCCTCGCTATTGTGTATAGCGTAGGGCGAGCTGCTGGTCATAGTATTGTCTGGATTCCGGAAATGATTCAGTGGCACGGCATGCTTAATGCGTTTGGGTTTGCGACGCTTGGACTTATTGCTTTTTCGCGTTTGTCCCTGACTCAAGCTTGGGCACATGTTGCGTTTCCAATTAGTTCTGTACGAAGCCCTCGTCACCCCATCTTGAAAGAATCGCAAAACAAGCATCAGGAGCCCGTCGGATTAATTCCTTCATGGGAAGCAATCACGTCTCCTTCCTTTCAACACGAAAAAGTCAGCCCTCTCGTCCGCCGTTTTTATGAAGAACCAGGGGCTTTTCATATGAAGGCGGATCTCCAGTGGCAGCGCGGCTTTCACGCCTTTTCGCACCTTTCCAGTCGCATCACGCAACGATGGGGACAAATCAACCTCCCGCCATCGCGCGTATTAGAGATGACGGGGAATGTATCAAAATTAAGTGACGCGGATGGTCGCGTGGACGTGCGATTTTGGGACCGTCGTGAAACCAGTACGGGAAACTCGATTTTTAAAGCGCTGTATGCCTATCATGTTCATGGCAATGAAACGTATATGAATGTGGCTCTACCCCTCCCAGGAGGTGTGCTCACTGGGGTTTTAAAGCCTTTAAATGAAGGGAATGCGCTCGTGTTAACAGGTGTTCGAAGGAAGAGCGGCTGTGGGGATGAAGGGCTTTATTATACCATTGGTAGATGGACTTGGAGACTGCCGTTAAATGAAACCTTTTTGATCGTTGAAAAAGGGCCAACCCAGCTGAGAGCAAACCACCACATGACGCTGTTTAGTCGATCGTTTATAAAAATTACGTATGAGCTGCAGCTTATAGAAGATTAGTAGAAGGAGATGATTTTTTTGATTAAACATGAGGTTGTCAAAAGCATGGGCATGTTCAAAGCGTCTTCGGCAGCATTGGTTGTCAAAAGTCCGACCAAAATGTTGGAATGGTTCGAGGGGACGAAAGACCAGCAGCCAGTAAGTGCAATCACACCGTTTTCTGTTCCTTCCCTCCGTCCGTCCTTCTATGGCTTGGCTCTGCTGATGGTGATTACAGAGGAGGGCGTGCCGGTTGATATGCCGGTCTATCAATTTTTGTATGACATCCCACAATCGCAGCTCGGTGGCATAAGCTTTCGCCACCTCGCAACAGGTACTGCCCCAGCATTTATTGGTCCAGAACGATGGACGTCGGTGACATTGATGGCATGGCTTGTAGAGGCGATGTCTGGAGATACAGTGGATGCGTTTTTACAAAAGCGTGTGTTTCAAGCCATGTCTTTTGGATCTACTGGGGATTGGGAAGCCCCACCAGTGAACAGTGACAATGAGGAGATACACCCTTTTTATATCCACGCGACAGACCTTTGCAATTGGGGTCAGTTGTTTCTTCAAAGAGGGCGATGGAACGATGAAATCATTGTCCCTTCAAACGTGTTTGCCTTAATCGATGATCTCCATAAGGAGAATGAGCACTCCAAAGAAGTGCTTGGATGGACGGTTACACCATATGGGTATGCTGTGACCGATGGATCCGGCTCAACTTGTGCCATCCACTCGACACATAATGGTGTGGCTGTGCGGTTGTTAAACGGATGCAGGAGTGATCAGAAGGACTCTTTCGCAGACGTGTTCGCACGTTGGTTGCAGGATGCTGAATAGCTCGGAATCGGAGGTCTTTTGTGAGGGAAACAACAGAGAAAAACGCGCCAAGCAGGTGTCGAGCTTGATAAAGATAGGTTCGCTCATTCATGCAAAAGAGGTCTTGGGTTTGACAAAATCCCCCTGTCGCGTTATAATGGAACTATTCGTTTGTCCCCTTTCCCCACATGGCTTTTCCCACAAGAGACTTTTTAAAGTCTACACAATAACCCCTCAATTGTGTAAAGAAACCCAATAAAAGTGTAAGAGCGATGGTAGGAAAGAAAGACCGATTCACACTGGCACAACCATGGAGTTGTAAGGACGAAAGAGAGGTAGGGCTTTCGTTGTATTAGGTTTTAGATAAGGATGCTGCTTTAGCTAGTGGGCAACGATATAGTATGCTGCGCTGTGCGCCTCTAAATTTCTACGAGGCGAAACAGCGCATTTTTATTTTTGGGACATTGGAGGACCGTTCGATACTGTTTTTAATCTTGAATAATGCGATAATTCGGATCGTTTCGCTTGTGTTGCTTTTAGTGAGACTGCTATGCTCTTGTAAATGACTATGCGTTGTAGTCAAACAGGAGGGCTTGTCATGAATGAAAAAAGAGGAGTCACCGCAAAGGATCTGTATACGCTTCGTTCTGTGGCTGACCCAAGTTTAGCTCCGGGTGGAGAGGAAGCGGTATATGTACTTACAACAATGAATGAAGAGAGAGGTGAGTACGAGGCACATCTATATCATCTGAAGCTTGAAGGAGAAGAAGCTCCGGTCTCTACTCAGTGGACCTATGGAGAAGCGAAAAATACATATCCGCGATGGTCACCAGATGGACAACAGCTCGTGTTTTTGTCCGACCGTAACGGCAGCAATCAGCTTTACGTGCTCCATCGCTCAGGTGGGGAGGCAAGGCAACTCACTGATGAAAAGCAGTCCGTTAGCCGGCCGATCTGGTCGCCGGATGGGACGAAAATCGCTTTTTCAATGACGAAGTCCTCTAGTGAAGAGGAGAAGGAGGACGAGCAAAACAAGAAAGATGAGAAAGAACATCCGAAGCCTCATGTGGTCGACAAAATGAAATACAAATCGGATGGTCAAGGATTGCTTAAAGAGGAATTTGCTCATGTGTATGTCATTGACGTCGAGAATGGTAATGTCGAGGCTATTACAGAAGGTCCGTACCACCTTTTAGCAACAGACTGGTCGCCAGACAGCAAACAGCTTGTCGTTATCGGGACACGTCAAGAAAATACGGACGAAGTCTTCACGAATGATGTCTATGTCGTCGATGTTGCCTCAAAGCAATGGAAGCAATACACAAACGAAGAGGGGCAATTTTCGGGTGCCGTTTTTTCCCCAGATGGTGGTTCCCTCGCCATGTTTGGAACGAATTATGCATATAAAAATGCCTCGCTTCCGAGACTGTTTCTTTTGCGTTTGGCAGATGGAGAAAAAACGTATTTAACTCAGGATTTAGATCAGCCATTGATGGATTTGGCCATTGGTGATTTTCATCAGCACGTGTCTGCTCCAGGGATTCACTGGCAAAAGGATAGCCGCCGTCTTTTCGTGCCTGTTTCTGAGCATGGCAATAGTTCAATCTACACAGTTTCCATTGACGGGGCGTGGGAGCGGGTTTTACGCGGAGAACACCATATTTATGGACTGAGCTATGATGCAGAGAGTCAGCAGGCTCTTTTAGCAGTGAGCACACCTACTCATCCAGGAGACGTGTATTTATGGGACGCTAGCCAAGAGCAGTCTACCCTTACATCGTGTACTGAAGTGAACGAAGAGGCAGTGAAACAACTTCAGTTTTCAACGCCTGAATCGTTTTGGTTCAAAACAAGCGATCAGCTTGATGTACAAGGTTGGATTATTCCACCAGTGGGTTACAAGGAGGGAACGAGTTATCCTCTCATTGTAGAAGTGCATGGAGGGCCACACGCCATGTATGCCAATACCTATTTTCATGAGTTCCAAGTGCTTGCATCCAAGGGCTATGGCATACTGTATTGCAACCCGAGAGGCAGCCACGGATACGGTCAGGACTTTGTGGATGCTGTACGCGGGGATTATGGCGGCGGCGATTACAGGGATGTGATGGAGCTCGTGGATGACGCGCTCGCAACGTACAATTGGATTGACAAAACTCGAATCGGACTTACTGGAGGGAGCTACGGTGGCTTTATGACGAATTGGGCAATTGGGCATACCGATCGTTTCAAAGCCGCAGTTACTCAGCGCTCCATTTCTAACTGGGTCAGCTTTTATGGGGTCAGTGATATCGGCTACTATTTTACTGAATGGCAGATCAAAAGCGATCTTGATGATGTTGAGACACTTTGGAATCATTCGCCTCTAAAGTACGTTGACCAAATGCAGACACCTCTGTTAATCATGCATGGAGAAAACGATGATCGTTGCCCAATTGAGCAGGCTGAACAGCTCTATATTGCTCTGAAAAGGAAAGGGCGCACGACAACGTTTATTCGCTTTCCAAAAGCGACACACAACTTGTCCCGTACCGGGCATCCGCATTTGCGTATTGCACGACTTGACGCTATTGGAGAATGGTTCGACGAATACCTCTAGCATCGAAAAAGCACCATAAGGGGAAGGTGGCCTTACGGTGCTTTATTCAACCCTAACAAAACATGTGCCAATGCCATCCTCATTCAAGTGCATAATATGTCACAAATATATGGATATTATTCAACAAATGGGAAAATAGACTACCTTCATAGACAGTCGCCCTGTATAATGAATTTTGCATTCATATAATAAAGCCATCATTACAAGGTATCATGGTTTAGATAAATGTCTAGTATATAGAAAATTGAATCCGGAGAGCTGGAGGTGTCCGCATTGTCGCCATTGTTATACATAGCGTTGGCCATACTCGTCGTTGCCTCATTGGTAGGTACGATTATGATCGGTATGAAACCAAAGGATGAGCGCTATACGTCTGGTCGGAGTTTGTTTATTCTTATCATTATTTATAGTGTATGTTTCATTGCTATCCTTGCCGTGATCCTTTATTGGATCTTCTTCTAAACGATTTAAGGTTTTCTTAAGGATTTTTTATAGGGAGGTTTATGTGTCTCCTTTACACTTTCATTAACAGCAAGTAAAGGAGCGATTAAAATGAGTCGTTGGCTAATGGGTATTTTCTTTCTCGGCGTTATTGGAATGGTGACCTTTGGCATTATGCAAGGGGCTAGTACTTCAGTGGAGCAGGTAGATACGGTAGAACAATCGATGGAAGCGAACTAAACTCCTCCGCAAAAAAAGCGGAGGGTTTTTTTAGGCTGATGAGAAACGCTCGCTTTCGTCGTTGCTGTGCCTTGTTCGGTGCTCATTGCCCATATGGCAACTCCGCGCCTCCCAAGGCTTTGCGCCTCGAAAGACAAGCGTTTTCATTCAGCCTAAAAGGGGGGTGAGAAACGCTCGCTTTCGTCGTTGCTTTGCCATGTGCGGTGCTCATTGCCCATAAGGCAACTCCGCGCCTCCCAAGCCTTTGCGCCTCGAAAGATAAGCGTTTTCATCCAGCCTAAAAGTGGTGTTTTCTTTTGTTATCTTTTATAATGTTTCAAGTAATTTGCCCGGTTGTGGAAAAAGGTGCCGACAAATCGGTATTGAAGAAAGGGCATGATAATGTTGTAAATAACGGCAATTACGACTAGCGCTAGACCGGGCTGGTTCTGATCGGATAAGCTACCGAAAATCATACTTGCAATGATGATCAGTGCAATTTTCCATCCATAAGGATAGGTTCTGAAGTGACTGTAATCACGTGCTGTCTGAATAGCATCGCGTAAAGAGTAGTCATCAATAACAAGGGTGCACTCGTAATAGATAAATTTAAATCGCAGAACGATAAACCCAATAAATCCTCCAATAGCCAATAATATGCCTAGGAGTGGAATGAGTGATAGAAGCCCGAATATAAAAACCGAAGCAAAGATTATAAGTACGAATAACATTTCAAATAAGAACAGGCGAAAACCTTTTGTTTTTCCATAGTGAATAAATCTTCTCAATGGTGAGTCCATTACATCAGCACGATGGGCCTCATACAAAAGACCGATATATCCCGCGTTGAAAAAAGCATATAGGATTGAATAGAGAGTCAATGAAGCGATCCCAACTAGCAACATAGGAAAACCAGTTATATCTATTTCAATATTAAATGAAGTCAAAAGATCCGACAAAGGGGAAAAACCGACCCATGCCCCAATTGATTGATTTGTTGAATTCGATTCATTAACGTTTGAATCAACAAAGAGTATATACGATACTCCGATGGCGATAAGATCCCATAAAAGAGGAAACAAAAATAGAATTGGATATCGTTTAAGCAATTGTCGCAATACAACCACCTCTACCTAATAGATTATTTTTTGTCCGAGAGTGGAAAATAGAAAAGAGCTTTATAAACAAAGTATATATAATTTTCAAAATAATAATACGGTAGTTTTAAGAGCATTAGCGTATCATTGAACTCAAATCTAAAAAAATCGGCTCCTCATTAGGATATCACAGGATAATTTGGATGAAAATGCTTTTATAAAACAACCGTCCTTTACCTTTCATTATGATAAGCACGTCCAAGATATGAGCAATTCGACTTCTTTGAGAAGGTCGTTTACTGTTCTAGTGAGTGGGTTTCGTAAAGGTACATCCATTATTTTCGTAAAAAATGAAACGTTTTCACCAACGATATCGACTAAGTGACAGAGGATGAAATTAAAACGAGAGGTTGATGACGAATGAAAAAGAGGTTGATCGCCACATTGGCTGCGGTTACAGCGTACACGTTCACTACCGGACAAGTTGCTGCATTTAGTGATACAAACGACCACCGATTTGCTGACAGCATTCAAGCGTTAGAAGAACAAGGGGTGCTTCAAGGAGACGAGAGCGGCTTGTTTATGCCAAACAAAGAGCTAACATACGGCGCAGCTGCTGCCATGCTTTCAAGAGGGTTGTCAATTCAGCCAAAGACGTTACAACCAGCTGTTGCTGACACTTACACGGAGATGAGAAACACTGCATGGTACGCTTCGTATGTGCAGGCACTTTTGGACCATGACATTGTGCTTCCTAAGGAGACAGCGGCGACGCAGTCATTGACGAGAGAGGCATTTGCCAACCTGTTGCACCAAGCGATTCGAACAACGGGAGAGTACACAACGACGCTGCAGTATATTGTGTTAGCCGATGAAGAAAAGGTGAATCCAGAGTATATGGGCAGCATTCAATTTTTGTTGATTACGGATATTGCCGATCTTACCCAAGATGAAACATTTGCTCCACAAACGAAGATCACGCGTGCCGAAGCTGCTCATTGGCTAGCGAATGCGGTTGAGTATGTTGAGTCGTACAAAGCTGAGTCGCCTGAAGCTGATCAGAACTCGCCTCAGGTTTCAGTTCAGGAAGTAGATGGTGAGGCTGTGGGAGATCAGCGACAAGTGCAATTTACCGTGGAGGCGCCGACACCAGGCTATGCTCTTCATGTTGCAAATGTGGAGTATCAGGAAGGCGTGGCTACGGTAACGCTTGAGCTGCAATCACCTCCTCCAGATTCCATTCAACTACAAGTCATTACAGAAATCTCGGTGACAGAGCCCATTCGTGAAGGGTATGAAATTGAAGTGAACGAGCTTATTTCTTCGCAAGCAGAGGAACGTTCATTTTAAGGTCTCTGGATGGTAGCTTAATATAATAATCATTTTTATGCCGCAGAGTCAGCTCTGCGGTTTTACTATGTAAATGGATTACTTTTGTAACAAAGCCCTGGGACAAAGATACTTAAATGGAATTTAAATGAAAGTGTATACTTGCTCAAAAACAAAATGGATCTTATGCTTGAAACATATTGTAGAAAATCTTGGGTACATTGAAACTTCTTTTTCACTTCTTTCGTAGATATAATATCACTAAACGAAGACGAGCCACTTTCCGTGGAAAATAGTTCATAAGATGCAAATTTGATGAAAACCAAAAGGGAGGAAATGCAATGATACGTTCGCTTTATTCAAAAGCATCCGCCATGCTTGTTCTTGTGATGGTACTGACGGTAGTAGTAGCACCATGGACAAGCGTTTCGGCAGAAGAAATAAAGCCCTTAACACCGGAAACTGCACAAGCTTTTCTGGATGAATTTTTTGCAAAACCTGAGACCCAAGGGATGTTTACAGGAGCCGCGGTCTCCATTGTAAAGGACGGTGAGGTTCTGACAGAAGAGTCCCATGGATTGGCCAACATTGATGCCAATGAAGGCATTGATCCTGAGAAAACGTTGTTCCGTGTCGCTTCTGTTTCAAAAGTGTTTACAGCTGCTGCGGTACTTCAGCTTGTTGAAGACGGGAAAATAGACTTAGACACAGACATTCGTACATATATACCGGGAATTCCTTATGAAAACCCGTTTAATGAACCAGTCACGGTCGCTGACTTGTTAGCTCATACAACGGGCTTTGAAGTGCGCGATCCAAAGCCTTCAGACCTTCATTTTGATCTTTCCAGAAACGTATCTATTGAAGATTATGTAAAGAATAATATGCCGCCTGTTGTACGTGAGCCAGGAACGTCCTACTTGTACGGGAATTTTGCATCTCTTCTACAAGGATTGATCGTTGAAAAAGTAAGTGGTGAACCATTTGAAACGTATATGCAGCAAAATATCTTTGGGCCTCTTGGGATGACAAATAGTACATTTGAGCTAAGCGATGCAGCGATTGAGCGCATGGCGACAGGTTACGGAGCGCCAGAGGTTCCCGTCGATGTTTATGCTGTGACACCGACCATCATGCCTCATGGAGGTCTTCTTACTACAACCTCCGACATGAGTTTGTTTATGAATGCCTTTTTGGATAATGCCGATACAACGAATGATGTCTTGTCCGAAGAAACTATTGGCCTTATGTCTACCTATCATTCTTCCATCCACGAATGGCTTCCGAACACAACGTATGGCTTTGAAGCGCCATTTCAAGCCTTTCAAGGAGGAAGTAGTGATCAAGTCATCGCAAAAGCAGGCGACTTACCTGGTTATTCCTCGTACCTGTGGATGATTCCAGAAGAGGATGTCGGTGTTTTTGTGACGTACACGCAAAGCAGTGCATTGAGAAACCTGCTATATTCACAGTTTATGAGTACGTTTTATCCTGAATATGTCGCACCAATTGATTTTGATGACAACTATGAGGTGTCCCAGCAAGAGCTTCAAAAATATGAAGGAATTTACAAAGACCTGCGTATAGCAAGCATGGTTCATCAAGTGTCAGCTACGGAAGAGGGCACGTTAGTTGTGAAGGATGCCTTTTTAGGTGAACATTTGCTTGCGCCAGTGGCTCCAAACGTTTTCCTAGATGACATCACAGGTACGTTGGTGGCTTTTCAGCTTGAAGGTGACAACGTGACCTATATGAAAGAAGGCGCATTAAACCCAATGGGGTATGCACAAAAAGGGTACGATCCTGAAGGATTTGCGGACATTTCCTCGGAGCATGCGTATGCCCATTATATTCTTCCGCTTCAATCTTTAGGCGTCTACGAAAATGATGCTACAAAAGACTTTTCACCAGACGCATCCGTGACGCGAGCGGCCTATGTAGAGAAGCTATTAAAAGTAAGTGGCTTGCGCCCAAGTGAAGCTGAAGTGCAATTTGCAGATGTCGAAGGACACCCTTCTGCACCATACATTCAAGCTGCTTTGGAATTGGGCTTAGTCAACGGAAATACAAAGGGCATGTTTTCGCCGGATGAGCCGATCTCAAGACAAGAGACAGCCGTTATTTTTTATCGAAGCATGGCGCAAATCTTTCCAGAAGGCAGTTTTGATGAAGTCAAACTTGCCGGCGACACCTCCAGCTGGGCAGTTCCAGCAGTGAAAATGATGGTCGCACTCGGATATCATGGTCCAGAAGTCACGATTGATGAGAATGGGGCAGCGCATTTCCATTCCAAAGAATTTTTGACAAAGGCAGAAGAGGCAGCGCAGTTCTACCAAACCCTTACGCAACCGATGCCAACCGGTAATCTAGCGGCTCCCGCAGATCTCCCGTAAATCTTGCTGGGACCTAACCAGTTATAGAACTTGTCTATCAGGCACGTTCTTTTTTTCTTGGTGGAAGTTTGATTCATCTTTTCCAAGTGTTCGTCCCAATGTAACTGTTCTCTCCTGTGGCGGAGAGTCATAGGCTACCAATAGGTGTGCGATAATCTTCACATCTTCATTGGTCAGCACATTGACATCGCTTTCTCATGCTCGTACGATAAGGTAGAACATTTGAAGTGCGTATTGGAGGGTTTCGTAGTGGGTACGGAGGTATCG
Source organism: Aureibacillus halotolerans (assembly GCF_004363045.1). Taxonomy (NCBI): domain Bacteria; kingdom Bacillati; phylum Bacillota; class Bacilli; order Caryophanales; family Bacillaceae; genus Aureibacillus; species Aureibacillus halotolerans. The sequence continues at coordinate 64,970 of NZ_SNYJ01000016.1, read as the reverse complement.
ATTTTCGCCGCTTTGGTTGCGGGATTGCTTTCCTTTTTTTCGCCATGTGTCTTCCCTTTGCTACCGGCATACGTGGCGAATATTACAGGGTCGATGGGCAGCACTCAGGAGCTGCGTCGTAGTGTCGTCTTTCAAAGGTCGTTAGGCTTTATTACAGGCTTTACGATTGTGTTTATTTTGTTAGGCATTTTGGCGACAGGTATAGGTGAATTTCTCCTAACAAACAAGTTGATGCTTGCTAGAATCGGTGGATTGCTCATCATCGTGTTTGGCTTACAAATGCTCGGTTTGCTTCAGTTCCGGTTTTTAATGATGGAAAAGCGGATTCAATCAGTGTCGGGAAAAGTAACAAACTCGTTTCGTTCCGTTCTTGTCGGGATGACATTCGCCTTTGGGTGGTCACCGTGCGTTGGTCTCACGCTTGGGTCCATCATGACGCTTGCAAGTATGCAGAACAATGTTGGACAAGGTGCGATGTTGCTGTTGATTTATTCACTAGGGATGGGTGTGCCTTTCTTAATCGTTTCATTGCTTTTAACGAATTCGAAGGCTTTTATGACAAAGATCAATCGCATTTTGCCTGTGCTCAATCGGATTAACGGGGGCATATTGGTTGCTTTAGGACTACTGCTTTTCACGGGTGGTTTAGCAAAAATCAGCTCGTGGCTAAGTTATTTTGGATGGCAATTCTAAAGAAAACATTGCGTTGTTAGATTAGACGTAGTGTTTTTTGTTTTCTTTTCTGGTTTCGGTTATCTTCTGAAAAACGCAAGCATAATGACGCGAAGACATTCTAAGCGGTCATTTCGTTTTTGAGCGAAATTAATCGAAATCGGTTTACATAAAACTATTGCTTAAACTAAGTAACGAGACTATAATGTGATTTATGAAGGCGATTTCATTACAATATTTACTAAAAAGGTAGGTTTTTATTGCTTTCATGAAGATTTATTAATTATTTTTAGAAACCGGTTTCTAAAAAAGGACTTTAATCTAAGGGGGAACAAAAATGAAACGATGGTTACTCGGATTGGTCATGATGCTTGTAGTAATGGTGGCCGCCGCTTGTAGTGGTGGAGGCGAGCCTTCAGCATCAGATGGTGGCAATAGTGGTGGCGACAGTGCTGGTGGAGAGTCCGGTGGAGCGGAAGAAGTGGCGCTTGATTTTTGGGTGTTTGGTGCGACAAACTATGAAGAATTGGCAGCGCAATACATGGAAGAGAACCCAAACGTTACAATCAATGTTCGCGTAGCGGAGACGGATGACCATCATAACGGATTGTTCACTTCATTGTCGGCACAAAGTGGGGCGCCAGATCTTGCGATGATGGAAATTGATCGCTTTGACAAGTTTAAGCAAGCTCCTGATCGCTTCGTCAATTTGTACGATCTTGGGGCTGCAGATCTTCAGGACACGTATTTGGACTGGAAATGGGAAATTGGTGAAAGTCTGGACGGTGAAATTCTTTTCGGACTGCCCACAGATATTGGACCAAAGGCGATGTATTACAACATCGAGGTGTTTGAAGAGGCTGGTCTACCAACAGAACCAGCGGAAGTCGAAGAGCTTATTTCATCAGTCGATGATTTCATAGAAGTTGGACAGACGATTACAGAAAAAACTGGGAAACCAATGGTCGATTCAATGGAAATGGCGTACCGTGCCAAAATGGATGGTTTGGAGCAGAACTACTTTGATGAAGAAGGAAATCTGCTTATTGAAGACCCAGATAATGGCGTGAAAGACGCGTATGATTTTGCTGTAGAGTTAAATGACCTTGGCATTGTCGGGGAATATACAATGTGGTCTGCAGAATGGGCTAACGCAGTGAATGAGAGCGGTTTCGCCGTTGAATTGGGTGCTTCATGGCTAAAAGGCTGGATGTCAGACAACGCACCAGATTCTTCAGGGAAATGGCGTGTAGCGAAGCTTCCACAAGAACTGGCCGGCAACTGGGGTGGTTCGTACATTACGATTCCGGCAGAAACAGAGCATGCAGAAGCCACTTACGAATTTGCTAAATGGCTCGTAGCTCCTGAGCAACAATTAACATCCTTTTTAAGTCCTGCTGGCTTGTTCCCGTCAGCACCAGAAGTGTATGAAATGGAAGAGTTTAAAAACACAGAAGACGAATATTTTGGTGGGCAAAGCACAGCGCAAATGTTCGCCGATGCAGCTCAGGATATTCCCGTTGTTTATAAAGGTCCTGATTTTATGAGTGTAAACGATGAAATTATGACAGCATTAACAAATGTTCAACAAGGCGCAGATCCTGAAGAAGAGTGGAATGCAGCGATTGAACGAATCAATACGAAATTATCAAGATAGATAACATGTGCAGACCACCAGACGTGTCTGGTGGTCTCAATGTGTAGACAAAGCCACAATTCTCGAAGCCTGTGAATGAATTTGGAGAGTACTAGTGCCCTTTCCACTCCCTTAGTTGGTTATGGTCGAAATTGAACCAACAAGGTCTATCTCATTTCATTCGTTCTTTACAATAACCATAAGCGGTCACTAGTGAGACTCCAGCAGCAAAGAAAACACGATGAGGTCCTTTCGAGTTGAAGATGCGCTAGGGTGCAGGGGAATGTCCACCGCTCCGTCAACATACTTCGCTTTCTGTGGGGCACGGCTTCAGCTTCCTCGGAAAGCAGGCTTTCCGAGGGGATCTTCAGCTCGCGCTGATCCCACTAGAGTCTACGTATGTTGCCTACGCTGATGTTTGTTTCTGCGTATATTGTTTTAATGAGGCTCGGTCTCGTATAAAGGGTAAAAAGCTCTGTGGCAGCCAAATCAGGCAAGTACGTGCAATGTTTCAAGAGATTACCTGGTGCCTTTTACACGAAATTCGTTTGGTAAAGGAATGAGTAAAACCGTAAAAGGTCGGTCTCATTTGATTCGTTCTTTATCATAAACCAAAAACGGCTACAAGTGAGACTCCTGCGACAAAGAAAAACACGATGAAATCCTTTCGAGTCGATGTTGCACTTGTACCCTTTAGGGTGAACGCGAATGTATAGCCGTTTGCCTAGAGAAAATGTTTTCCAGCTGTTAACTTGTGCGAAAACAAGAACCATAACTCATCCTGAATAAAATAAGATCTACGTTACCTGATGGGTCACTAGATACTTTATGTAAGCATAAGAGAAAGAGGTGATTTTCAATGATATCTACAGATAAGCAAAAGCAACAAAACGTTCCTAAGAAAAGTGGTCTCTCTGAGAAAACAAAGGACCGCCTGAGTGCTTATCTCTATATTTCTCCATTTTTCCTTATCTTTTCACTAGTAGGTCTTTACCCGGCTGTATTTAGCTTATACTTATCGTTTCATCGTTGGGACGGTTTAACTCCAATGACGAGTGCAGGGCTAAACAATTTTAAAATCGTTCTTGAAGATCCTTTGTTTTGGAAGGCGCTTTCGAATACGTTGATTATCGGTATTATGGGCACGGCGCCGCAGCTTGTCGTTGGAATTCTTCTAGCCTTTTTACTAAATCTAAGTGTATTAAAGATGAAGCATTTTTTTCGTGTCACTATTTTTATGCCGTACATAACGTCACTTGTCGCCGTTGCACTCGTCTTTTCCGTCTTCTTCAGTAACAATGAAACGGCACTTGCAAACTATATTCTAAGTCTTTTCGGCATGGAACCAATTAACTGGAAAACATCAGAGTGGGGGACGAAAGTAGCCATTTCCTTAATGGTTTTCTGGCGTTGGGTTGGCTACAATACAATCATTTATTTGGCTGGTCTGCAGAGCATTCCAAAGGATCTGTACGAGGCAGCAACGATTGATGGGGCGTCGCGTCCACAACAGCTGCGTTTTATTACGCTTCCTTTGCTTAAACCGTTTATTACGTTAACGGTCTTCTTCTCCACCGTTGGGGCGTTGCAGCTATTTGCTGAGCCTACAGTGTTTTTAGGCAACGCAGCTTTTTCGAGAGATGAAGCGATGACGATCGTCATGTATTTGTATCGAGATGCGTTTCAACTCCAATCTTATGGCACGGCGTCAGCGACTGCTGTCATCCTGCTCATAATCATTGTGACACTAGCCGCAATTAACACATTCCTTTCATCAGGCATCGGAAGACAAAGGAGGGTTCGGAAATGAGTGCAGTTGGCCGTAAGAAAATAACGGGTGGGTCGGTGTTTGTTTATGGTTTTTTGTCATTGGCCGCCTTTTTCGCTATCTTCCCTTTCTATTGGATGTTGGTCATGGCCACCAAGCCTAGTGCTGCGTATAATTCGATACCTCCGGCACTCGTACCAGGGGGGCTGCTCGTCGAGAATTTCCAAAAAGTGATGGACAAAATTCCATTCTTTCAAGCAATGCTCAACACGCTTATTATCTGTCTAGCAGCGACGCTCGTGGTCCTATTCATTAGTTCATTGGCTGGCTACGCATTCGCAAAGTTTTCGTTTCCGGGAAAAAATGTCTTCTTTGTAGCGATTCTTCTCACCATGGTCATTCCGCCACAGCTCGGGTTAATCCCACAATATTTACTCGTTGCCAAGGCCGATTTGTTGGATACGCTATCAGGAGCAATGATTTTGTTCTTCTTAAATCCACTTGGTATCTTTCTAATGAGGCAATACATTAGCCAGTCTGTTCCTGATGAGCTGATGGAGGCTGCGAAATTAGACGGTTGTTCAAACTTTAAAATCTACCGTAGCATCATTCTTCCGATTGTCCTTCCGGCGTTTGCAACGTTAGGGATAATCGTCTTCACTGCGGTTTGGGGAGAGTTTCTCTGGCAGTTTACTGTGTTGCGGAACCCAGATTCATATACTATCCAAGTGGCTTTAGCAACCCTTACAGCTACAAGCAATATTGACTTTGGAATGGTGATGTCTGGTGTCTTTTGGTCCACAGTTCCTCTCATCATTGTCTTTTTACTGTTCAATCGTTTGTTCATTTCCAGTATTACAGAGGGTTCTGTGAAATAACGCAAACGAGCATTGTTTCGGTTTTGAAGGCAAAAAGACTATCCGTCCGATGGGAATACCTGTGATATAATTATTTGAATAAAGGTGATGATGAGCGGATAGGATGGGAGACATGAGTTTAACGATAAGAGATATCGCAAAAATGGCCGGAGTGTCTCCGGCCACCGTATCAAAAATAATGAACAACTATTCAGGTGTTTCTGTCAAAACAAAGAAAAAAGTGTTGGACATAATTCAGGAAACCGGGTATCACCCAACGTTTTTTGCTAAATCGCTAGCTACAAAAAAATCGAACCTTATTGGTCTCGTTTATGCTGGACAGGTAAACGTCGATTTTACTCATCCGTTTTTCAATGAGGTGGTCACCTCATTTAAGAAAATTATGGGCAAGTTAGGCTATGATATTATCATGTTCTCGAGCGAAACATTCAAGCAGGGAAACGGAAGTTACTTAGAGAGATGTCACTATTTTTCAGTCGATGGCTGCCTGATAATTGCAGGCGATGATATCGAGGAGGCAACGAATGAGCTTGTTCAAAGCGATGTGCCTTGTGTAGCTGTTGATCTTGAGATTAAGGGACCGAACTCAAGTTATGTCATCACGGATAATGAAAAGCTTTCCTCACGTGTGGTCGAGCATTTTTATGTCAATGGGATACGCGATGTTGCATATATTGGGGGAAACAAAGAAAATGTTGTGGCAAGCTTAAGGGAAAAGGGCTTTCGTGAAACCATGGAAGATTTGCGTATGACGGTTCGTGAAGATTGGATTGCATTCGGAGATTATTTTGAGGAAAGCGGTTATCTTGCGATGCGGCAAATCCTGAATTCTCCCCAGCTTCCCCAAGCTGTTTTCGCCGCCTCAGATTTAATGGCGTTTGGAGCGATGAAGGCCATTCTTGAAGTGGGATTGCTAGTGCCCACAGATATTTGCGTGATCGGGTGCGATGATATTGAGGCATGCCGCTATTGCACGCCACAACTAACGACGATGAGACAGGATAAAGAACGGTTGGGAAAGCTGGCGGCGCATATGCTCAATGATTTGATCCATGGAAAAAGTGATCTTAAGCCAATTCTTATTGATTCAGAGTTGATTGTTCGCCACTCCTGTACGTAGACTTTCAATAAGAACACGAAATACGCCTGGCTCCGGGGATGGAAGCCAGGCGTATTTCATGGTATAAATGGATGTGACATCCAAAAAATGAAACTTCTCTGTGTTAATTTTCGTAACACTAGGTGAGAGGGATGTCATTTACATACAAAGGGGGGAGACCAATCGATTTAATAACAGTGTATTGGTGGGTGCTTGGATGTTCACTTGCATTTTCCGTATTGTATTTTCTGCTAGGTGATTTAATGGAAGGTGTTTTGGATGGTTTTCTTCATCCATTGCTCATGTTTGGCACACTTGCTGTGATTGCGGCTTGTGGGTTGCTTGTAAGTATTATACTTCCTGACACAACACCGATTTGGGGCCTTGTCATCAGCATCATTATTGGAATTGTAGCCTATGTGCTTATTTTCAATTTTTTTATCATTCCTCTTCAGCATGCGGAATCTTCAAGCACACATTCAATATACGAGCTGGAAGGTCGTATCGGCAAGGTCATTACATCCATTCCAGCAGAAGGGTATGGGGAAGTGTTCTTTACGTCAGTGAGCGGGAGTCGTAATGAGGCTGCTGTAAGCTTTGACAACACACCAATTCCACAAGGTACAAAAGTTGTCGTCATCAAAATTGATGAAGGAGTCCATGTCAGTCCATTTTATGAAGAGGGGGAATTTTAAATGGAAGTAACAATTATTATCGGGGCAGTCGCAGCAGTTTTTCTACTGTTGGCCGCTACGTTTGCGATGCGCTATAAAACGGTAGGCGCAGATGATGCAATGATTATTACCGGAAGTTTTCTAGGAAGCAAGACCACCTATACAGATGAATCTGGAGGTAAAATTAAGATTGTTCGTGGCGGTGGCGCTTTTATTTTGCCCGTGTTTCAGCAATTTGAGCTCATCAGCTTAAGGTCACATAAGCTTGATGTTTCAACACCAAACGTTTATACAGAAAACGGTGTACCAGTAATGGCTGATGGAACAGCGATCATTAAAGTGAAAAACACGACAGAAAGCATTGCGACTGCGGCAGAGCAATTTCTTGGCAAACAGGACAGCGAGCTGCAAAATGAGGCACAGGAAGTTCTTGAAGGTCATCTTAGAGCAATTCTAGGTACAATGACGGTCGAGGAAATTTACAAAAACCGTGAACGCTTTGCCCAAGAAGTGCAGGGCCAAGCAGCGGTTGATCTAAACAAAATGGGCATGCAAATTGTGTCCTTTACGATTAAAGATGTGCGCGATGAGAATGGATACTTAGAAGCGCTTGGAAAACCTCGTATCGCCGAGGTCAAGCGTGATGCAGATATCTCCGAAGCAGAAGCCATGCGTGATTCCAGAATTAAGAAGGCTCAGGCAGATGAAGAGTCTGAAAAAGCGGAATTGCTTCGGGATACACATATAGCAGAAGCAACACGTGACAAAGAGTTAAAAGTATCCTCCTACAAAAAAGACCAGGACAAAGCAAAGGCCGAGGCCGATATGTCTTATGAGCTGCAAGCCGCACGCTCAAAGCAGGTCGTTACACAGGAAGAGATGCAAGTTGAAATTGTGAAGAAGGAAAAATCGATTGAACTAGAAGAGAAAGAGATTCTGCGCAGTGAACGTCAATACGATTCTCAAGTGAAGAAAAAAGCCGATGCCGATCGTTATGCAGAAGAGCAGCGTGCAGAAGCGAGCAAAGTAACAAGCATTCGTGCTGCTGAAGCCGCGGCAGCGAAAGTTCGCTTGGATGGGGAAGCCGATGCCGAGGCAAATCGTCAACGTGGTCTGGCTGAAGCGGATGCCATCCGAGCAAAAGGTTTGGCAGAGGCAGAGGCAAAAGAAAAACTTGCTGAAGCAATGGAGAAATACGATGAAGCTGCGATTCTCGACATGATTACAAAAATGCTCCCTGAGTATGCAGAGAAAATCGCTGCACCGTTGCAAAACATTGATAAGATTACTGTCATTGATCAAGGTGGAAGTGGTAGTGGAGGGGGTGCAGCGAAGGTCAGCAATTATGTGACGTCCCTAATGACACAGCTTCCTGAAACGTTAAAGGATGTTTCGGGCATTGATTTAAATGGCATTTTGCAAAGCCTTGCTGAGAAAAATGGAAATAAACTGCTGACAGACCTTGAGAATAAGAACACGGCACGTGAGGCAATTCGAAAATAATAAAACGGCTGGAACGATTTTGTTCCAGCCGTTTTTAAGTTTTTAAAGAGTGGAAAGATGTGAAAGAAAAGGGTAAGAACAAAGATGAGAGGGTGGTCAATCTAATGAAGAATGTTTTAGGGGCAATACTCCCTATTGCCATAACGAGTATTTTTTTAGCGGCGTGCCAAACGAACGAACCTCCTGAGCCGACGCCTGAACCTGAAGAAGACGTTCAGCAAGAAACAGAGTCTGAGGACGAAACGTCGCAGTTGATTTCACAAGAGGAGCGTATTGCCGAAGAGTTGAATGTGCCATGGACAATTGCTCGAGCCCAAAATGGTTTTTATATCACCCAACGAAATGGTGAGCTGCTTTTTGTACAGGAAAATGGAGAAAAAACACCACAAACAGTAAACCTAGCCACGCCTGTAACCCAACAAAGTGAATCAGGTTTGCTAGGTTTTGTGCTTGACCCCGATTTTGAAAGCAATCGTTTAGCCTATCTTTATCATACGTATGAGGTTGATGGAGAGCTTCGCAATCGCTTAATTTCTGTTACAGAAAATGAAGGAGCTTGGGAAGAGACTGCTGTGTTACTCGATAATATTCCAGCGTCTCCTATACACAATGGCGGTCGGCTTGCTTTTGGTCCTCACGGTTTGCTGTATGTAACTACCGGGGATGCGGGAAATGAGGAGTTGCCTCAGGATAAAGAGAGCTTGGCAGGCAAAATTCTCCGACTTCACAAAGACGGAACAGTCCCAGAGGACAACCCTTTTCCTGATTCTTACGTGTACTCTTATGGCCATCGAAACCCACAAGGCATCACTTGGCTAGAGGACGGTACAATGTACGCGACAGAACATGGCTCGTCTGCACAGGATGAGATCAACGAGATTGAGCCGGGTGGCAACTACGGATGGCCAACCATTCGCGGTGATGAAAGTGCCGAGGGCATGAGACAGCCAATCATACACTCTGGTGAAACAACATGGGCGCCCTCTGGTCTCGATAGCATCGACGGCACGCTATACTTTGCAGGCCTTCGTGGAGAAGGTGTGTTTGCCTATACCCCTGGTAAAAATGAGGTGACACCCATTGTGTCAAACCAAGGCCGGATCCGCGATGTATACATTGAGGATAGAATATTGTATTTTGTGACAAACAATCGGGATGGAAGAGGAACACCGAGTAGTAGCGATGATCGACTTTTAAGTGTTCCGTTAGAATAGCAAAGTTTGTATGATAAAAGGTATTGAGAGACATCCTTACAGAGGGCAATTAATTTGGTCAGCCTTCTTTTTCGAGGTAGTGAATTTTCACATCAAGCGAGCTGTGTGAACAAGTGTAAAAGTTAATGAGGCAATGAAGCGAGCGTTTCCAACATCCTGAATTAAGGAGAAAAGGTTGACCAAGACAGCTGATTTTGGTTTGATTATACATGTGTAAATCGTACGTACGAAAGTGGGATTGATGTGAGATGTCAGTGTATGTAGGAATAGATGCAGGGGGCACGCTTGTAAAACTTGCTTATTGGAAGGATGGTCAACTCACATTTTCCAAGATGCCGAGCACAGAAGCACAATCCATCCTCGACGAACTGCGTCAAGAAGTCAATGGAGAAGCCATCTGCATTACCGGGGGAAAGGCAGATTGGTTTGCAAAAGATCTTCCGCCAGCAACAAAACGAATGGTAGAATTTGAAGCCACTACTTTAGGGGTGCGTGAGCTTTTAGGAGCTCAGAACCCTATGGTTTCTTCCTTTGTTCTTACCAATATTGGCACAGGCACTTCCATTCATTATTTAGATGAGCATACGAGCGAACGGGCAACGGGCATTGGTCTCGGTGGTGGTACACTGATGGGATTGTCAGCCATGCTAACAGGTGTGCATAGGTACGAGGACATTGTCGAAGGGTCCCTCCGAGGGAAACGAGGAGCGATTGATTTAACTGTTCAAGATATCTATGTAGATGCTGTCCCGCCAATCCCTGGGGAACTGACGGCTAGCAATTTTGGAAAGGCATGGTCGAACAGAGAGGCAGCTCAAAAAAAAGATGATCAACTCGCGGCGATCACTGGAATGATCGGGGAAAGCATCGTAACGATTAGTGCACAAATTGCTGTGCAGTACAGCACAAATGATATCGTCTACATCGGATCGACGCTTTCCTCTCAATCATCCTTAAAGCAAGTATGCTCCAGCTATACAAAAATTCGCAACAAAATCCCTCATTTTATCGAGCAGGGCGAGTTTAGTGGAGCACTTGGTGCGTTACTAGCCGTTGCTAACTCTGATGTCTCGCAAATACGTAAGGACTTAAAAAATCGTTGGATCCTTAGGTAGAAGCTTGATCCCTATAGAGGCTGCCCAACGTCACAAATGTGACGATTGGAGCAGTCTTTTTTTTATGTTAGTAAATGTTTTTTTTCGATGATGTTCTGACCTGCGCTTCTGAGCGTACGGCGCTCCGCATTTCGTGTCTAGCTGCGGCTCGCTGAAACTGCGGGACAGAAATCCCCAAACGAGAGAAATGTGGAGAACCATTTCCCTGTTTGGTGATGTTCTGCCCTCCGTTTCAAAGCGTACTCGCCTGCGCATTTCGTGTCTAGCTGCGCGCCGTAGAAGCTGCGGTGCAGAAATCTTCGTGCTAGTGAAATGTGGAGAACCATTTCCCTGCCCGATGATGTTCTGACCTGCGCTTCTGAGCGTACGGCGCTCCGCATTTCGTGTCTAGCTGCGGCTCGCTGAAACTGCGGGACAGAAATCCCCAAACGAGAGAAATGTGGAGAACCATTTCCCTGTTTGGTGATGTTCTGCCCTTCGTTTCAAAGCGCGCTCACCTCCGCATTTCGTGTCTAGCTGCGGCTCGCTGAAGCTCCGAGGTAGAAATCCCACCGCTGAGGAAATGTGAAGAACCATTTCCTCGCGCTGTGATGTTCTACTCTGCGCTTCAAAGCATGCTCACCTCCGCTTTTCGATGTCATGTATGTTTTTATTTTCCTCTGCGGATACTAACTCCCAACGTATGTGTGAGGAGGGTGGAGATGGACTGGGTGTGGGATGTGATTTTTACTTTATTTGGTGTGCTGGTCGTCTCTGGTATTTGCTTACGGATGAATCGTGGGCGTTTGACTGTGGTTCAAAGGAAACGGATGTGGAGGCGCTTGGTGGCGTTGGTGTTGCTTTGGGTGACGTTGTTAAGCCCTCTTCCTCACACATTGTATGTGGCGTACCCTTTTCAGCTCCGGGTGTTTCAAGAGGGCATTTTGTATTTTTTAATCATTCCAATTGTGCTTCAAAGTTTATCGAGTGCCACAGTTGCGCAACTTGTGTGGCCGTATCGTCGGAGGAGGATGATCTCCTATTTAGGGCATCCCGTCACTGGGGGCATAGGCTTTTTGGTGCTGTATACCGTCATGCATCTCCCAGGGGTGGTTCGGGTGCTTTATGACGGGGGCGTGCTAGATATTGGGTTTATGGCGATTGTGGGAGCATCTGCTGTTTGTATGTGGTGGCCAGTGACACATTCAGTGCCTGGCGCCCGCCGAATGACAGAGGGGCAAAGATTGTTCTATTTACTCGTCCTGCATGTAGCGCTATTGCTAATTACGATTGCGACCTTTTCGCAATACCCTCATGGGCAGGGGGCTTGGATGACGAGCCGAACGGCATTTGTGGGTGGAAGTCTAATTATTGGACTGCAATGGCTTGTGTTTTTTTCTTATTCAGCCGCTCTCATTCATCGGTGGCACGCTAGAGAAAACGTTGTCGATTCTAGGTGGCCCAAACCACAAGGAACGAAATGAATACATGAAACGGATAAGGAGCTGAAACGAAATGTCTGCACATGCACAACGTGTACCGATCATTGATGGTGTTTGGGAATACATGACGACTGTAGACCATAAGCGAATTGGCAAGCTGTACTTAATTGTAGGGGGATTCTTCTTTTTACTAGGAGGTATGGAAGCGCTCCTCATGCGCTGGCAACTCATGGTCCCTAACAATGATGTCCTTCCTGCACAGCTTTACAATGAGATGTTAACGATGCACGGCACCACAATGATTTTTCTTGCGGCAATGCCCATTTTATTTGGTTTAATGAATGCAGTTGTCCCCTTGCAAATTGGAGCAAGGGACGTCGCTTTTCCTTTTTTAAATGCGCTCGGGTTCTGGCTTTTCTTTTTCGGTGGGATCTTGTTAAATTCGAGTTGGTTTTTAGGAGGCGCCCCAGATGCGGGTTGGACGTCCTATGCGCCGCTTTCTTTAGTGTCTCCAGGGCACGGCATTGACTTTTATGTCATGGGGTTGCAAATCTCCGGTATTGGAACATTATTGTCTGGCATTAATTTTCTCGTGACCATTATCAATATGCGTGCACCGGGGATGACGTATATGCGCCTTCCTTTATTCACGTGGGCAACGTTCGGTGCCTCTGTTCTTATTTTGTTTGCCTTCCCTGCATTGACAGCGGGGTTGCTGCTATTGATGTTTGATCGCTTGTTCGGTGGGGGTGTGTTTTCCCCAGACGTCGGGGGGAATGCGCACATTTGGCAGCACTTGTTTTGGATCTTTGGTCATCCTGAAGTGTACATTTTAATATTTCCGGCGTTTGGGATCTTTTCCGACGTTATCTCGACATTTTCTCGAAAGCGTTTGTTTGGTTATACCGCGATGGTGTTTGCCATTTTGCTCATCGGCTTTTTCGGTTTTATGGTGTGGGCGCATCACATGTTTACTGTCGGCTTAGGGCCTCTCGTCAATGCGATTTTCGCTGTGGCAACGATGGCGATCGCCGTGCCGACAGGGATTAAGATCTTTAACTGGTTGTTTACGATGTGGGGCGGACAACTCGTCTTCTCCTCAGCAATGCTATGGAGTGTTGCGTTTATCCCAACCTTCCTTATCGGTGGGGTAACGGGTGTCATGCTTGCCTCCGCTGCTGCGGATTATCAGTACCATGACACGTATTTTGTTGTGGCGCATTTTCATTACGTGATTGTTGGTGGGACAGTATTCGGTATTTTTGCTGGTCTACACTATTGGTGGCCCATTATGTTTGGCCGAGTGCTGCACGAAACAATGGGAAAAATCGTGTTCTGGCTCTTTTCAATCGGATTCAATCTCACGTTTTTCATTCAGCATTTTCTCGGCTTATGGGGACTTCCTCGCCGGTATTTCACTTATGGAGCGGACGAGGGTCTAGCCTGGGGGAATATGGTCAGTACAATTGGGGCCGTTTTTATGACTGCCGCTACCTTTTTGTTTATCATCAACATTGTTTACACCGCCTTGTCTGAACGCCAGCGAACGACGTACGACCCATGGAATGGCCGTACGCTGGAGTGGTCGCTGCCGTGTCCGCCTCCTTTTTACAACTTCGAGCAGCTCCCGCTTGTTCGTAGTTTAGACCCATGGTGGCAAGAAAAAAGGGAAGGTCGGTATGAAATGACCTATGCTGAGCCGTTGGCTGATATTCATATGCCAAACAATTCGTTGTTGCCTTTGTTAATGTCGTTTGGGTTGTTTGTGTCTGCGTATGGGTGGATTTATCATTCAACGACAGGCTGGGGGCTTTATGTGGGAATCGTTGGCTTGGCCTTTACGCTTGGTTGCTTGTTGACGCGGTCATTAAAGGATGATCTTGGCTACACACTAAGAAAAGAGCAGCTAGAAAAACGAACAAAACCGTAAACCTTTCTATAAATGAAATGTAAGCTTTTTCATCAATCAAATTTTCTTTATATAGTTGCCATTTCAAGAGATCATTGTAGAATAGGCAACAGTGGTTTGTTACAATAGCACTAGAATGTGCGTCGTTTGTGCGTCGTGCTGATTGAGAGAGAAGGGTGGAGCAACAACATGTCCAAAGTTGTAAAAGGCATTGCAGCGTCCAACGGTATAGCCATTGCGAAAGCATTTATTTTAGAAGAACCGAATTTGACGATAGAAAAAACAACTGTGTCGAATACAGAAGAAGAAAATGACCGCTTCTCAAAGGCATTAGATGTGGCTAAGGGTGAATTAGAAGGCATCCGTGAACATGCAAAAGTAACATTAGGAGAAGAAGAAGCGGAAATCTTTTCTGCTCACTTGCTCGTCTTATCAGATCCTGAGTTTGTTGATCAGGTGAAGGCGGTCGTTACTTCAGAGAAAATTAACGCAGAAGCTGCACTTGACCAAGTGTCTTCAACGTTTGTAACGATGTTTGAATCGATGGACAATGCGTACATGAAAGAACGTGCTGCTGATATCAAGGATGTGACCAAACGCGTGATGTCTCACTTGCTTGGTGTGGACATTTCTGACCCAAGTGCGATTGATGAAGAGGTCATCGTCATTGCTCATGACTTGACTCCTTCCGATACAGCGCAGTTGAATAAGCAGTTTGTGCAAGGTTTTGCGACTAATATTGGTGGACGGACCTCCCATTCTTCCATCATGGCAAGATCGCTTGAAATTCCTGCTGTTGTTGGAACATCGACGATTACAGAGGAGATCTCAAACGGAACTTGGCTTATTGTGGATGGGTTAAGCGGCAATATTCATATTAATCCTTCTGACGAGACGGTAGAGGAATTCAAAACGAAACAGTCTCGCTATGAAGAGAAAAAAGCTGAATGGGCGAAGCTGAAAAATGAGCCGTCCGTAACGGCCGATGGTGTGCATGTCGAGCTTGCTGCCAATATAGGTACTCCTGACGATATCGAAGGTGCACTTGCAAATGGTGCGGAAGGTGTCGGCTTGTTCCGTACGGAATTTTTGTATATGGGACGTACAGAGCTGCCAACTGAGGACGAGCAGTTTGAAAGCTACAAAAAGGTGCTTGAAGGCATGGGCGACAAGCCTGTTGTCATCCGTACGCTCGATATCGGCGGCGACAAAGAACTTCCTTACTTAGAGCTTCCAAAGGAAATGAACCCGTTTTTAGGCTATCGTGCCATTCGTTTGTGTCTTGATCAAACAGATATTTTCAGAACACAGCTGCGTGCGTTACTCCGCGCATCCGTATACGGCAACCTTAAAATCATGTTTCCAATGATTGCTACGTTGGAAGAGTTCCGTCAGGCAAAGGCCTTGCTTGAAGAAGAAAAAGAGCAGCTCCAAAACGAAGGTGTAGACGTATCCGACTCATTTGAGGTTGGGATTATGGTTGAAATTCCTTCAACAGCCGTGATTGCAGATCAATTCGCTAAAGAGGTCGACTTCTTTAGCATTGGTACGAATGATTTAATTCAATACACACTTGCAGCGGATCGGATGAACGAGCAAGTCGCTTATCTTTACCAGCCGTACCACCCTGCTGTTTTACGATTGATTTCTAATGTCATTGATGCGGCTCATAAGGAAGGCAAATGGGCGGGCATGTGTGGCGAAATGGCTGGAGATGAAGTAGCGCTCCCAATCCTGCTTGGCCTCGGTCTAGACGAGTTCTCAATGAGTGCGACATCCATCCTACCTGCACGCAGCCAACTACTTGAAACGAAAAAAGCTGATGTAGAAGCTGTAAAAGCAGAAATCTTAGGACATGCCACGTCGAAAGATATTGAAGCTTATGTTCGAAATGCATTCCCAATGCAATAAATAGTTGCGGTTGCCCCCCCTCCTAACAGACAATTCACTTGTCTGCTGAAGAGGGGGATTTTGTGTGTATGGGAGTAAAAACCAGTGTGCATGTTTAAAGAGGCCCCAATTCGTGGAATATAAAGAGTACGCTCAACTACTACACTTTAGGAGGCATTATTAATGAAACCTTTGTATACAGCAAAAGCAACAGCTCAAGGTGGACGAGATGGTCATGTACGTTCTTCTGACGGCATTATTGATTTAGATGTATCTATGCCAAAAGAGCTTGGCGGCGCTGGCAAGGAAGCGACAAATCCTGAACAGTTGTTTGCGGCTGGTTATTCGGCATGCTTTGAAAGTGCCTTACGTCTTGTTGCAGGTCAAAAGAAAATATCGATTCCAGATGAAACTAAAATTACTGGTGAAGTCACGATTGGCAAAGACGAGAGTGATGGAGGCTTTAAATTGGCCGTGAAGCTCGAAGTCAATCTTCCTGGCATCGCAAACGAAACAGCGCAAGAATTGCTGGAAGCTGCTCATCAAACATGCCCATATTCAAAGGCGACACGAGGCAATATTGACGTTGAGTTAACGCAGGCATAAAATGTCTTAAAAAAACTTGTTTTTTCATGCATATATTTTATAGAAACGGGAAGAGTAGTAGTAACAACAAAAGTTTTTATGTTGTATTCCCCCTTTTTTCGGCTATCCGTCCCCCGCGGGTAGCTTTTTTCATGCCCTTTTTTCAACATCTCTTAAGCATATATCCAACATTCATTTTTTAGTTTCCTGTGCTTCGGTTTGCTTTTTGATGATTCCCTCAATATTCTTAACGTACCCCATATCTTTTTTTCACTCTCACACGTTTAAGAAGTAATGAAAGGAGTGGAAGATCAATGTCAGTGAACGCTGTTGCTGAGGACGATGAGAAATACCTCAAACTGTATGAGGATGTCCTCTCCTATAGCCGTTGCTTCGTGTCAGACCAGTGGGACCGTGAAGATGTTGCCCAGGATGCGATGGCTAAGATTATGGAGTATTATTCTGAAGCTGAGCTGTCACCAGCGCTCGTCAAGAAAATTGCTAGGAATTACTGGATTGATTGTGTCCGAAAACGGTCAAAAGAGACCTTAATGGCAATGGATGAACACGACGCTTGTCGACCACCTTCAGAGAGCCTTCATACGGTCGATTATTTGCTGCGGCGTCTCACTCCGAAGCAGGCTGCTGTTTTTTTCCTTAAAGAAGGTTTTCAATATCGTCTTAAAGATATTGCCAGTGCCCTTCAGCTTTCTGAAACAGCTGTGAAGGGAGCCTTGTTTCGCGCGCGCACAAACCTGCAAGAGGACGATAAAGAGGAAGAGCCGTTTGACACGTCAGAGGAGACTGAGTGGAAGCATTTACGAAAGGTCATGACAACAGCCATTGAACAAAACGATGCCTCGCTATTTATCGAAGCGATTCCTCAGCTTCCGAGTCTTCAGCCACTATCGATGTCAATGAGCATGGCGGCATAAACACGTGTGAATAAAAGAGTGGGGGATGAAAATGACAACAATTCCATATGTAATTGAACAATCTTCAACTGGAGAGCGGTCCTACGATATCTATTCAAGAATGCTAAAGGATCGTGTGATCATGGTAGGCGAGGAAATTACCGATCAGATGGCGAGCTCAATTGTCGCCCAGTTGCTTTTTTTAGCAGCTGATGATGCGGAAAAGGACATTTCGATTTATATCAACAGTCCAGGCGGTTCTGTGACTGCAGGGTTTGCGATCTTTGACACGATGAATTATATAAAGCCAGATGTGCGGACCATTTGTACGGGGATGGCGGCTTCCTTTGCTGCGATGCTATTATTGGCAGGAACCAAAGGGAAACGATATGCCCTTCCGAATAGTGAAGTCATGCTACATCAGCCGCTCGGTGGTGTGAAGGGGCAAGCGAGCGACATTGATATTGCAGCGCGACGTTTGCTGCTTACGAGGGAAAAGCTCAATCGAATCATTTCTGAACGTACAGGACAGCCTGAAAAGAAAGTGGAACGGGATGCTGATCGCGACTTTTACCTGACCGCCGAAGAGGCGAGAACGTACGGAATCATTGACGAAATTATAACGCATGGCTGAATAAAACTCCTCCTGTAAATTTCGCAGGAGTTTTTTGTTGGGCTAAATGCTCCTTCTTTCCAAAAAGCTCTGATACAATGGGAGGGAAGTGTACATAAGACGAGGAGGTTTTAAAAATGATCAAGGTAGCTATGTTAAGCAAATGGCATGTCCACGCATCAGATTATGCCAAGCAAGTAAACGAACACCCTGAGTTGGCGATCAAATTGGTGTGGGATGAAAATGCCGATCGTGGACGTGCATGGGCGGATGAGTTAGGTGTTGCTTTTGTTGAATCGTTAGATGAAGTGCTTTCTCACCCCGAAATTGATGCTGTTGTTATTGACACACCTACGTCAATGCACCGCGAAGTGATGTTAAAAGCCATTGAAGCGAAAAAGCATATTTTCTCAGAAAAAGTGCTCGCGTTGACGGTGGAGGACTGCGACACGATCCTAAAACAAGCCGATGAACAAGGCATTTCTTTTATGCTTTCATTGCCAAGATTATCAGAACCTTTCTATTTGTATGCACAGCAGGCAGTCGATGAAGGTTGGCTTGGTAATGTGACGACACTTCGTTGTCGCATGGCCCATAATGGCAGTGTCCCGGGGAAAGGCCAAACAACAGGCTGGCTACCGGCACATTTTTACGATGCAGCAACATGTGGAGGAGGCGCATTAATTGATTTAGGCGCACATCCAATTTATTTAAGCAATCGTCTTGCAGGTCCAGCCACTTCTGTAAGCGCTCAAATGAGCCGTTTATACGCGTCAGAGGTTGAGGATCAAGCCGTCGTCACTTTAGACTATGGAAATGGAGCAATTGGCATTCTGGAAACAGGCTTCGTTTCCTATGGTAGCCCTTTCTCGCTTGAATTGTATGGAACAGAAGGTGCCTTGCTGATAAGGGACGGCGACATAAAGCTCATCTCAGCCGGCAAGACAAATGGAGAATGGGCTTCTGTAACGAACGATTTGCCTCAAAAAGGACGTATGCCGATTGAGCAATGGGTCGATATGATCTTACGTGGTACAGAGCCAGATATTACAAGTAAAGATATGATTGAGCTGACGAAGTTAAACGAAGCAGCCTATACAGCCAATTCAGCGCAAAAAAAGGTTGGCGTTTCCTTGTAATACCTTCTGTAAGGGTGGCAACAGCGGATGCTGTCGCCTCCTTTCTTTTGTTCATGATGATCAAATGCATAGATCGGCGGAAATTAGGGAAACTCCATAACAGATCGATATGGTTTGATGTAAAGGAGATGTATGACTAAATGACACGACAACTTCAAGAGCACATTATTAAGGAGTTAGGCGTTAAATCGTCAATTGATCCAGTAGAGGAAATTAAGCAACGGATTGGTTTCTTAAAGGAGTATGCCAAACGCTCTGGCGCAAAGGGATACGTTCTCGGCATTAGTGGTGGTCAGGATTCTTCACTTGCCGGAAAGCTAGCACAAATGGCTGTCAATGAGCTTAAAGAAGAAACAGGGAATGAGTACACCTTTGTTGCAGTTCGACTTCCATACGGCCAACAGCATGATGAAGACGATGCGCAACGAGCGTTGGCGTTTATTCAGCCAGATCGTAAGGTAACTGTTGACTTAAAGCCAGCTGTAGACGCATCAGCTGCTTCTTTTGAAAAAGCAATGGATCATCCTATTTCTGATTTTCTTAAAGGCAATATTAAAGCAAGAGAGCGAATGAAGGTGCAATATGATATTGCGGCGGATCAATCGTTGCTCGTGATCGGCACAGATCATGCGGCAGAAGCGGTGACAGGTTTTTATACGAAGTTTGGTGACGGTGCTTGTGACATAACGCCTTTGTTTGGCTTGGACAAACGGCAAGGGAGAGCGTTGCTCCAAGAGTTGGGCGCAGATGAAGCCATTTATACAAAGGTGCCTACAGCAGATTTGGAAGACGATAAGCCCGGAATTCCAGATGAGGTTGCTCTAGGAGTCACGTATGAACAAATTGATGATTATCTTGAGGGCAAAGAGATCGATAAAGCAGCGAGTGAATCCATTGAATCTCGTTTTATGAAAACACGCCATAAACGCGTGCTTCCAGTGACGATCTTTGATGACTGGTACAAACAGTAATTCATTCTTCATGACAAATCCCCGACGAAAAAACGATGGAACGAAGCACTTGCCTTCGTCTATCCTTTCAGAGGGGATTTTTTTGTTTAGTACCCTTTCAGGTAACGTTGATCTTATTTTCTCAACTTGTGTACCTTCATTTCGGGGACACTCTTAAGTATAGATGGGTAAGTCTGCAATTCAATGTTGGGGTTGCTTTTGATACAAGCTGCCATACGCTCGCTTTCCGCGGGAGAACTGCGAGCCTCCTCGATCGCTTAGGCGCTCTGTGGGGTCTCGCCTAGCTCGCTTTTCCCGCTGGAGTCTCGCTAGTGGCTGCTTTTGATTTGTTGACGCTTTTTACAAGCTAAGGTAGAGCTCACAAAAAATTTGTTGTGAAATTAACT
The DNA here is from genome assembly GCF_004363045.1 of Aureibacillus halotolerans. Lineage (NCBI taxonomy): Bacteria > Bacillati > Bacillota > Bacilli > Caryophanales > Bacillaceae > Aureibacillus > Aureibacillus halotolerans. Next base: position 44,583 of record NZ_SNYJ01000016.1, on the reverse strand, counting down.
CATTACAGCTAATTTCATGTGTTGAAGGACTATTAGCCTTTAAAGCCGCGCCAGGTGGCAAAGTAAACACGATGAGGTCATTTCGAGTCGATGTTGCGCTTGTGCCATTTAGGGTGAAAGCGAAGTATTTTGACGAAGCGGCCAATGCCTACTAGCTATAATAAATTGCGAACAGATTTAATTGAATGGTTCGGAGTCTATAAAGATAAATTAATTAAATCAGGTCTAGTGCGGCGACCAGAAAGGAAGGTCTTTCGAATACGATACATCTGCTTTTAGATTGGTTTTGATCATATCCATGGCATTTTTATGTATCGTTTCATCAATTGTGATAATACAATCATCAGGAACGTACAAACGGAAATCCCTCATATAGGCATCCATTGCGGTAAACAGTATACACTGGTCGCCAGTGAGCCCTGTGAGAATGAGTGTGTCTACAGCTAAATGCGAAAGGAGCATGTCAAGGGGCGTTGAATAAAAGCCGGATTGTTTCGGTTTCACGACTATATAGTCATTTTCCCTCGGCTGCAAGGCTTCGACCATAGGCTGACCTGGAGAGTTCCCTTTTAAAATCTGTTGGGTGAGCTGATGAAAGTCAGATTGCCATTTGCCGAAATTGTCATTCACGTAGATGACAGGCAATTGCATTTTGGTGGCCGCATCGCGAATGGCTAACAAATTCTCGATAAAATCAGGCATCTGCGCTTCTAGTGATTCCCCACCTTCAAACTCAAAATCATTGATGACATCAATAATGAGCAAGGCAACGTTTTTTTTATCCTTTGGGTCAATGATGTTTGACTTATTTGTTGGCATGTTCTCACTCCAGTATTCGGCATAATAAAAAAGGAAGCGAGCGTAATGGGCTCATTAAGTCATTCCCTTGATGAGTGTCTTTTATGCACCCGAGTCATCGTGTGTGAAAATAAGGTAAGTCTCTGGGACGTCGCATACATTATATGCTAGAATAGAAGCAATTTCTTACGTTTGTTATGAAAGGGTGGAGAGTGCTGAATGCGTCTAACTCAATATACGGATTATTCTCTACGTGTGCTTATTTACTTAGCAACAAAAAAAGAAGACAAGCTGACGAATATAAAAGATATTGCAACATCCTATGGTATCTCGAAGAACCATTTAATGAAAATTACGTATGAATTAGGGAAGCTAGGCATTATTGAAACCGTTCGTGGAAGAAACGGGGGGATGCGACTAGCAAAGCGTCCAGAGGATATTAATATTGGAACGTTCATCCGACTGGTGGAGGAAGACTTTCATATTGTAGAATGCTTTAACGATGAAAAAAACGTATGTGTCATTAGCCAAGCATGTCGACTGCGTGGCGTATTAGGTGAGGCAATGATGGCGTATTTTAACGTCCTTGAGAAATACACACTTCGCGATTTAGTTCATAATCAGGACGAATTAACTATGCTGCTAAGATAGTCCATGTTGGTCGATGTCGAAAGCGCACAGAATTTTGTCTAATCGACACTATTTTTGATGAAACGGTTTCCTTTGTACTCAGAATTGTTCATAATAAGGTCAACCATGTAACCAAGAGGTGTTGCTTTTGTTTGGAAATGTTATTCAGGAAAAGGAAGATTACTTAGCAAGTATTGATGAAAAAAGAAGTGAAATGATTAAAATTGCTGAAACAGAGGGGTTAACAGGTGGGCTAACCATTAAAGCAAGCCAAGAATTAGACCATTTGTTAAACGCGTATCGACGGTATCTAAGGAAAAAGACCTATGACACCATTTCGTAATGGACAAGCGCTAAGTTTTTTGTGGTGAAAAAGGTAAGCGAAACATCTTTTTTCCTTGTGTACTCTCTTCTAATCTTTGAACACTCCCTGTGCATTAGCAATACCACCTTAGATTAAATACATATGAATAACAATGAGTCGAAAATATGTCTCTTTCAGGCTGATGACAAACGCTCGCTTTCGACGTTGTTTTGTCTCGTCCTGTGCTCATTGCCTGTGTGGCACCTCCGCGCCTCCCAAGACTTTGCGACTCGAAAGTCAAGCGTTTTCATTCAGCCTGATTTTTTTGGAATGACAAACGCTCGCTTTCGTCGTTGCTTTGTCTCGTCCTGTGCTCATTGCCTGTGTGGCACCTCCGCGCCTCTCAAGACTTTGCACTTAGATAAGTCAAGCGTTTTCATTCAGTCCGCTTTTTGTCAATGCTGTCTTAGATCCGATGGTGTCTACAATTTGAGTGACAAAAGAAGACTCTTTTTTTTTTGTTTGATATATACCATATAGGGGTATATAATATGGAGGATGAATCGTGCAGGTATTTTGGCACGAAAGCAGCTCTTATGTGACAGCATTTAAACTCATTAGACAAAGAGCATTGTTAGGCAATAATACGTCGAATGCATGTTAAATACGATGCCGTTGTGCTACACAACAGCTTTCTGTTTAAATGAAATGAGACAGCCCCACAATTGGGTAAGATAAAATGGAATCCAAGAGAGGAAGATGACATATGGAAAAAACAACAATTCAAGTAAAAGGAATGTCATGCAGTCATTGTGAGGATTCGGTAAAAAACGCATTGTTGACGATTGATGGTGTTGCGGCTGTTGATGTTCATTTGCAAGAGGGACAGGTCGATGTACAATTCAATCAAGAAGTGGCCATGAAGACGTTGTATGACGCTATTGAGGATCAGGGGTATGACGTTGTGCCTATAGCCTAGGTTTTCCTCATGCGTAAATCGGGTAGCTAAGTGTAAAGAAGCTACTTTGATGAGGAGGGAAATTAATGCCACAAGAACATCGTGATGTGGAGATCGAGCGACGTGAAAAGAAAAGTGATTCCAGTAAGGTAGCGTCAACTTTTATTAAGTACGCAACATACTTAATCATTTTCTTTGGGATTCTATGGTTCCTAGTGAAGTATATTGTCCCAGCTTTTCAGTAGTCCTAAACGCCTTTATATGCATAAATAAAAACACTCTGACTCACATGAGATCAGAGTGTTTTGTATTGGGGGATGGATCATTGTTTATGGTTCTGGTTCATTTACTTTACAATTCAGGCTGAGCCATGTCTTGATCGCTTAGGTGAACATCGACAGTCACCGTATCACCATTACGGATGAGCTTTAATTTCAACACTTCACCAGCATCCACAGTATAAAGTGCTCTGCGAAGATCGAAGCTGCCTTCGATGGCTTTATCATTAATTGCCACGATCACATCTTGGGATTGAAGACCTGCTTTTTCTGCTGTTGATCCTGGTTGAACTGAGTCCACATAAACGCCATTATTCAACGTGTCACCAAAAAGCCCAAGGGTATTCTTCTGGAAATTCTGCGGTATTTGACTTACATCAAGTATTTTAACACCCAAGGTTGGACGTTGGATTTCTCCATTCTCCATGAGTTCATTGACGATCGGAAGAACATCTTCGCTAGGGATGGCAAACCCAAGACCCTCAACGCCTGCTTGTTTAATTTTGAGCGAGTTGATGCCAATGACTTGCCCTGAGGTGTTCAATAGTGGTCCGCCACTGTTTCCTGGGTTAATTGCTGCATCGGTTTGCAGTACGTTTAACTGCCAAGGTCCAGCAGATGTGTCAACTGTAATTGTACGATTAAGACCACTCACAATACCTTCTGTGACAGTGCCTGAAAACTCAAGCCCAAGAGGGTTTCCAATCGCAATGACCTTTTCTCCGGCACGCAATTCAGAGGACTGTCCAAACTCAGAGACTTTATCAATGCCTTTATCATCAATCTTTAGGACAGCGAGGTCGGTCAATGGATCTGTGCCGACAATTTCAGCCTCACGCTCTTCTCCATCGTGGAGCGTGATTTTTACTTGACTGGCACCTTCCACAACATGGTTGTTCGTGACGATATAGGCACTTCCGTTATCCTTCTTAAAGATAACACCTGAGCCAGTTCCTGCTTGGACTTCCTGTTCCGCTTGTGACCATGCTGATTGTGTAGGTTGTTGTTGATAATTGACGACACCTACAATGGTTGGCATGACAGCTTCCGCAATATCTGCTGTAGTGCTATTTTGATCCACGGAGCTGTTCGCAATGGTGGAGGCTGTAACGTTGCTGTCGGCTGCTTGAACAGTATTCTGGTTGGCAGTGCTTGCTAGCGTATCATAATCTGGGATGTAACCTGCCGTTGAAGCACCAAATACCAATGCGCCGCCAACAAGACCACCGATGACTGGGCTCAGCCAATGCTTGCGCTTTTTTACTGAACTAGACGGCTTTTCCGCTTTCGTGTACGGTGTGATCTCAGGCTTTTCATATCTGGTTGTATTGTTATGGTATTGTGCATCGTTCTGTTGTTCATTTTCACCAGATATAAAATCGTCATTCCGATCATTGTCAAACGAATTTCGGTTGTCATTGTTCATGCGTAAACACTCCTTATAAAGTATATGTGAAAGGGTGGGAACCCTTTATTTTGATCTGTTTACATCATAACGTGCAATTGTGGGATAAATTTGAGAAGACTATGGGAAATTGTAAAATCCGACAATGGACATATTGGAAAAGGGTATAATAGCGATGGAGGTGGACGGCATGTCATTTCGAATACATATTGTCGAGGACGAAGAAAATCTGAATCAGCTTTTGGTGACTTATTTGCAAAACGAAGGGTGGGAGGTTACCTCTTTCCTAAATGGGACTTCTGCTCGTGAATATATTCATACATCACCTCATTTATGGATATTAGATATCATGCTTCCGGATATTGATGGATACACATTGATTAAAAACATTAAAGAGGTTACACCAGATGTACCTGTTATTTTTATCTCAGCACGTGATAAAGACTTTGATCGAGTTCTGGGCTTAGAGCTTGGTAGCAGTGACTATCTGGCAAAGCCATTTCTCCCCCGAGAGCTTGTTATTCGCTGCCAAAAGCTGTTGGAGCTTACGTATGGGTCTTCCTCTCAAGGAAGGGAAAAACCGTCGTCCTATGACCATGTTCAGGTTGGGCCTTATGCCATTAACAAAGATATTCGAGAAGTGAAGGATGGCGAGAAAGGTCTCGGGCTTACCTCAAAGGAGTTTGATCTGTTGCTTTTGTTTGTAGAACACCCGGGACACGCTTTTTCTAGAGAAGATGTACTGAACACGGTTTGGGGGAGAGATTACTTTGGCAGTGACCGTGTCGTCGATGATCTCGTCCGTCGAATACGGAAGAAGATGCCAGAGATGCGGTTAGAAACGATTTATGGGTTCGGCTATCGGTTAATGAAGTCATGAAAAATTGGCCCCTTGCTTTTCAAATTTGGGTGGTTTTGGCTGGCATTCTTGTTGCCATTTCAATCATTCTCGCCATCTTGTTTCCGATGACACTACGTCAATTTTTCACATCTGAAATATATTCTTCAATTGAAGGGGAGCAGCATGTGTTAACACAGGCACAACTCCCACAAAATGATCAGAATCGGTTATTAGACGATCAGTTTGACGGGTCTGATCGCTCTGTCAACCATGTCTTGTTGCCTTTAAATACCTCTGTCATTTTTTATTCTGGCGATTTACCAAAGGACTTCATTATGAAAAGTCAGCAAATCGCACTCGCCCAATCATCGATTAGCGCACGTTATGCGGCGACGGTGAACGGAGAGCGGCTTTATTACGTCGTTCGCAAGGTGCAGTTGGATGGACAACCGGCGTATTTACTTTCCTATGCGAGGGATGCGTATTTAGATGAATTGACTTTTACACTCTTTCGGCAGCTAGGACTTCTAATGCTGGCCGTCTTTCTGTTAAGCTGGATTCCGTCTTTACTGCTTGCCAAGTATCTGACTAAACCACTTGTCACACTGCAAAAGCATGTCAAACGGTTGTCTAAGCAAAAATGGCATGACCCTGTCGAAGTGGACCGTCATGATGAAATTGGTCATCTTGGTCAATCCATTGAGGATATGAGAAGGAAGCTCGTTCAGAAGGATGAGGCGCAGCGGACGCTCCTGCAAAACATTTCGCATGATCTAAAAACGCCTGTCATGGTGATTCGTGGCTATGCACAGTCAGTGAGTGACGGCGTATTTCCTAAGGGCGACTTGCCGAAAACGATGGAGGTCGTTGAGCAGGAAGCACAGCGCCTTGAAACGAAAATTAAAAACCTGTTGTATTTAACGAAGCTAGATTATTTGTCACGTAGAGAAATGTACGCTGAGGACTTCCGATTGGATCAAGTACTGTCAGACGTGTTAGAGCGCTTAAAATGGACACGTCAGGAAATTGAGCTTTACACGAAGCTTGACGAAGTGACGTTGAATGGTGACCGTGATCAATGGGGGAACCTCATTGAAAATGTATTGGAGAATCAGCTCCGTTTTGCTTCCTCAAAGGTGACCATTGAGCTGTTTGATCGCGATAAGGAGATTGTTCTTATTGTCTCAAATGATGGACCAAAGATAGAAAAAGATGTGGAAAAAGAGATGTTCGAGCCGTTTCACAAGGGGAATGATATGGGGCAGACGGGTGTCGGTCTGAGCATTGTTAAACGAATAGTGGATTTACATCACGGCGTCATTTCAATAGAAAATCAGGTGGACGAAGGGGTTTTTTATCGTATTGCTGTCCCTAAACAGCGAACGAATGACCAATGACCCTCAACATACCTTTATATCAACGTAAAAACACCGACGATGCCCATTAAAGCACGTCGGTGTTTTTGTTCGTTTTTAAAGATCATCAAAGCCATTGGCATCATTTGTTTTCGTGTACTGACGCGACTTCTGTTCAAAGAAGTCTGTTTTACCGAGATCGACCTCTTGATAGGCAACGATCCAACGCATCGGATTTTTCGTATGTTCAGGGTACGGCCCCTCATAACCTAACTGTTTAACGCGTTTTTGAGCCATAAACTTAATGTAGTCTTCAAGCTCGTGCATCTCGATGCCTTCCATGCGATTGCCGATAATTTCTCGTCCCCAAGCAATCTCGAGTTCAGCCGCTTGTTTGAATGTATCGATGACGAATTGTTCTAGCTCTGCTGTGTTTTCGTCAGGGTATTCATTCAGTACTTCTTTGTAGATCTTCACAAACAGATCAACGTGAAGCTGCTCATCACGATTGATATAGTTGATCATTGTGCTTGTGGCGACCATCTTTTGGTTGCGGGCAAGGTTGTAAAAGAATGCAAACCCAGAGTAGAAAAAGAGACCTTCCAAGATGACATCGTACACGACGGAACGAAGCAAATTCGATACTGTAGGTTCGTCTGCAAAACTTGCATACCCGTTTGTCACAAAGTCATTGCGTTTACGCAACGTTGGTTCGGTACGCCAGTAGTCAAAGGTTTTGTCCTGTTGTGTTTTGGAGACAACGCTAGAAAGGACATAGGAATAGGAATGGTTATGAATGACTTCCTGTTGCGCAAGAATAATCATCAATGCGTTTAGACTAGAATCGGTAAGGTAATCTGCAACCTTGCCTGCATAGTCGGTTTGAATGCTGTCCAACAAAGCGAGTAAACCAATAATTTTCAGGAATGCGTCCTGCTCATTTTCAGAGAGCTGTGGAAATTGGCGGATGTCTTTAGACATATTAATTTCGAATGGTGTCCAGAAGTTGGATAACATACGTTTGTATTTTGGGTACGCCCATGAAAAACGGACATCATCCCAGTTTAAAATGTTCGAGCTTTGTCCATTGATGATAGCAGTGGACCTGTTTGGTGCCTCAGGATCCATAAGCTTACGTTTTTCAAGCTGATGAGAAGTTGTCATTGTCTTGTGCTCATCCTTTCAAAATTCTTACCTTAGTGTGATTTAAATCATTTCATTCATCTACTATTGGCTTCAATAAATACTATAGAGTCACTAAACCTAAATAGGTAGGTACACAATAAAACTCGACGTGTTCCACATTCTGAGCGTTTTAGAGAAAAAGAAAGGCGAGAGAATGAACCCTCGCACAGAGTGTAGATATAATTGGAAAGCAGTCAAGTCAGGTGATGAACGTTTATCTTTCGAGGCGCGAAGCCTTGGGAGGCGCGGAGTTGCCACACAGGCAATGAGCACCTCGCCGAGGCAAAGCAACAAAGAAAGCAAGTGTTTATCAACAGCCGTATTTAGGCTGATTGAAAACGTTTATCTTTCGAGGCGCGAAGCCTTGGGAGGCGCGGAGTTGCCACACGGGCAATGAGCACCTCCCCGAGGCAAAGCAACAAAGAAAGCAAGCGTTTGTCAACAGCCTAGCTTTCGCAACTCTCACAAGCCTCAATAACATCACCAGAAGTGGAGCGCACATAGTACGTTGTCTTTAAATTAGACTCCCAAGCCTGCTGGTGCAGTGTTAAAAGTTCTTTCGCTTTAATGTCGTTTCGAACATACAGGTTAAAGGAAATGGACTGATCGATATGACGTTGGCGCTTCTCGTTATGACGGATGCTCCAATGCTGGTCAATCAAGTACACGGATTTGTAATACCATGTTGTTTTTGCTGACAAGTCAGGCGCTGTGACAGGAATTCTATAGTCCTTTTTCTCTTCCGAGTATTCTTTACGGAAGATCGGATCAATGCCTGCTGTGGAACCAGCAATTAACGCTGTAGATGAGTTCGGTGCAACCGCCATGAGATAGCCATTGCGTACCCCGTTTACATGGACATCCTGTTTTAATGTGTCCCAGCGATCGCCGGTATAGTCTTTTTTATCAAAGTAGGCACCAGTTTCCCATTCTGAGCCATTAAATGCTGGGTAGTGACCTTTTTCCTTTGCAAGCTCCATGCTTGTGCGTATGGTGTAATACGCAATGTCTTCATAAAGCTCGTCACAATAATGAACCGCCTCTTCGGATTCCCATGCAATTCCTTTGACAGCGAGAAGGTGGTGCCAACCAAAGGTGCCAAGACCGACAGCGCGGTATTTCTGGTTGGTTATCTTTGCTTGATGGACAGGCAAATCATTTAGGTCAATGACGTTGTCCAACATGCGCACTTGAATGTTGACGAGTCGTTCGACAACATCGTCTTGCACAGCACGAGCCAATGAAATGGAAGAGAGGTTGCAGACAACAAAATCACCAGGTGCTTTGACTGTAATTATCTTTCCATCTTTTGTATATTCTTCAGTGACTGTCGTCGCGCTCATGTTCTGCATAATTTCAGTACAAAGGTTACTACAGTACACCATGCCTTGGTGTGAATTGGCGTTCGCACGGTTGACAGTGTCACGGTAGAACATATAAGGCGTGCCTGTTTCAAGCTGAGAGACCATAATGGATTTCATAATTTCAATCGCTGGAAGTTGACGCTTGTCCAAATCAGGATGCTCGACACATGCCCAGTAGCGATCGCGGAAAGATCCTTTGCCAAGCTCTTCATCAAAGTAATCCTCGAGCGAGAAGCCCATCACTTTACGAACCTCATGTGGGTCAAATAAATACCAGTCTTCACGTTTTTCAACCTGTTCCATAAATAAATCAGGCAGGCAAACGCCAGTAAATAAATCATGCGTACGCTGACGCTCGTCACCGTTGTTTAAGCGTGTGTCTAAAAACGAAAAGATGTCCTTGTGCCAAACGTCAAGATAAACAGCTACGGCGCCTTGACGCTGCCCAAGCTGATCGACACTGACAGCTGTATTGTTTAATTGCTTCATCCAAGGAATAACACCAGAGGAAACCCCTTTAAATCCACGGATGTCACTGCCGCGGGAACGAATTTTGCCCATGTAAACCCCGATGCCTCCACCGTGCTTGCTAAGTGTTGCAATATCCGTGTTCGTGTCATAAATGCCGCGGAGTGAATCATCAACTGTATCGATAAAGCAGCTAGAAAGCTGACCATATGTTTTCCCGGCATTGGCAAGCGTTGGAGTGGCAACTGTCATGTAAAGATTAGAGAGCGCCCAGTAGCTTTCCTTAACAAGGGCTAAACGATGCTGGGCAGGCTCTTTTTGCATAAGAGTCATGGCGATAATCATTAGTCGTTCTTGAGGTAGCTCATATACATCGCCTGCATGAGATCTGGCTAGATAACGTTCGGCCAGGGTCAGGAGGCCGATGTATGTAAACTTCTCATCCTGTTCTGGAGTGATTTCCTGCTCCAACAGTTGAATTTCGTCGGCGCTGTATGATTTAAGGAGATCGTTGTTGTAGATATCCATCGCTGTAAGCACTTTTAGTAGCTTAAGCAATGAACCGTATTTTTGTTCTGGATCGTACTGGCGACTGACGGCTGCTTTTTTGTAAAGCCCGTCCAAATACACCTTAGCTGCGAAATACGTCCAGTCGGGTTCTTCCGCTGTAATTTTTTCTAGAGCGCTCAATCGTAAGTAGTGCTCGAACTGCTCATCTGTAAAATCGTCTCGATGCTCTAGGTAACGTTCTATTTTCTCCATTAATTCGCTTGTATCAAGTTCTGGAAAATTTTTTGCTACCTCTTGTACATACGCATATGCTTTTTCATGACTATCAATTGCCAACATCATACATTCCTCCCGGTCCATCTAATCAGCTTGCTCGGCATCCACTACGTTTTTCTGCTTTTGGTAGAATGCCACATTTTATCGTAAAAACACTGATGATACTAAATGTAGTGTGTTTTCGTTTATGTAATCACTAAATGTTGTGGTGAGTATAAGTATAACTGTTGGAAGGGTGGTTGTAAACAATCATGTTTATGAAGAAATAAAAGAAATACACATTGGGTTTCCGGAAGTGAAAAATTGAAGGGAAGAGAGGAGCAACAGATGTTATTATACATGAAAAAAAGAAAAAAGAAGGGCTTGATTTTTGCTCAATGTACCCTTTTCCTAGAGCAGAGCTAATTCACAGGAGGGTCATTTACGACCGCTCCTGATCAAATAGCATTTTTAGCAATGTTTGTTTTTGTTCTTGTAACTGAGGGGAAGAGAGAGTTTCCATCGAACGAGGACGCTCTCCTTCCACGTGGAGTTCTTTAACAATTCGTCCCGGTCGTGGGGACATGACATAAATGCGATCAGACAGCAGGAGAGCTTCGTCTATATCATGTGTAACGAAAAGGATCGTTAATGACATAGAATGAGCAAGCTTTACAAGCCATTGCTGCATTTCAAGACGTGTGAGGGCATCTAGTTTGCCGAATGGTTCGTCAAGCAACAACAGCTTTTTCTTTGTAAGGCATGTGCGCAAGAAGCTGGCACGTTGCTTCATGCCCCCTGACAATGCGTCAGGATATCGATCCCCGAACCCTTCCAGACCAAATTTAGGTAGTTGTTCCTGCGCGATTTTACGTGCAGCCTTTTTGGTTGTTCCGTCAATTTGTAACGGGAGAATGACATTATCAATAATGGTACGCCATGGAAGGAGCACGTCCTGTTGAGGCATATATCCAGCATGACCAGTGGAATGTAACACAGACTGCCCATCAAGGAAAATGTCCCCTCGATCTGGCCCCACCAAACCGGAAATGATATCCAACAATGTACTTTTTCCACAACCACTTTGCCCGATGATGGACACAAATTCTCCAGAATGGACAGTGAGATCTGCAGAGGCTAAAGCGACGGTCTCACCGAATGCTTTTTCCACCGCCTGGACTTCAATTAATGGCTGATTCATGGTAAAAAGTCGTTTGAAAACGCGTCCACAGCAGTGAAGGAGTCTTCAATTAATCCGCGTTCTGACATCCAATCTGCATAACGCTGCCAAACGTCTTCATTTTGTATACCCCAGGCTGACGCGTCCGCCTGATATTCCTTACTTAAATATGCTTGACTCTTTTTCACAAGCTCCGCATCGAGTTCAGGAGCAGCTTCAAGAAGAATATCGGCAGCTTCTTCTGGTTCTTCAATAGCAAATGTGTATCCTTTTGATACAGCATCCATAAACGACTTCGCCAGGTCAGGTTGTTCTGATAGGAGCGATTCATTTGAAATGAGCACAGGTGTGTAATAATCGAGCGCGGGATCAATTTCTCTTAAAGGAATGGTGTGAATGTCTTTGCCGGCAAGCTCTGCGCCGACAAGATCCCAGCCATCAAAAATCCACATGATATCTGCGTCACGACCAATCGCCTTCAAGAAATCGGTCGCACCAAGTGTAATCATTTCCACGTTGTCAGGATCAGCGCCGGCATTTTGCATCACGCCTCGAAGGGTTGCTTCTTCACTTTCGGATCCCCAACCTCCATACCGTTTGCCTTCAAAATCATTTACTGTCGTGATGTTGTCCTCGGCAAGAGACGCAAAAGAAGAGGTATTGTGTTGAATAATTGCAGCTACAGAAACTACAGGGATGTCTTTTGTACGTGCAAGCGTCACGTTTTCCTGTGTGCTTATGCCGAAATCAGCCGTTCCTGAGGCTACCATTGTGTCGGCAGTCGTTCCTTCTCCAGGCTGTTGAATAGTCACATTAATGCCAGCCTCTTCAAAAAAACCTTTTTGCTGTGCCACGTAAAGCCCAGTATGGTTCGTGTTTGGAAACCAATCGAGCATGACCGTTACGTCGGTTAAACCAGCTTTGCTTTCATCTTGTTCTTCAGGGGATGCTCCATTCGTGCAAGCAGCCAACAGAAATAGAGAACTTAAGAGCAGTGCGAAAAGCCAATGTTTGTTCATAGGAAATCACTCCTTGTTTTTTGAAATCGTTTTTTTGTCACGATGACTTGTTTTCTGCTGCACACGTTGTGATTGCCATGGCATCACGAGGCGCGAGATCCACTCTATCAGCCCGTAAATGAGGAGGCTTAACAAAACGATCACTAAAATGGCGGCAAACACACGGTCGGTTTGGAAGGATTGTGAAGACCTTGTCATAAAGACGCCGAGCCCTTTGCTCGCACCAAGCCATTCTCCAATAACAGCCCCCATTACACTGTACGTCCCCGCAATACGTAATCCTGAAAAGAACGCTGGCAATGCGGCAGGAAGTTTGACCATTTTGAATATATGCCAACGAGTTGCCCCCATTGAACGAAGCAGCTTTATCATCGCAGGATCAACCTGGCGATAGCCATCAGCCAAGCTAATTGTCATCGGGAAAAAGCAAACGAGCGCGACAACAATGATTTTTGGCGTCAGCCCATAGCCAAACCAAATCATAAACAATGGGGCCACCGCAATAATAGGGATGGTCTGTGATATCACAAGTGGAGGATACAAGGTTTGCCTAAGCCAAAATGCCAGGTCTGTTAACGTGGCAATTAAAACAGCTACAACGATTGCGATGCCAAGACCAATCAAGGTTTCTGTCACCGTAGGACCTATATGTGTGAGAAGAAGTGGCCATGATAGAAAGAACGTTTGGATGACAACGCTCGGTGGTGGGAGAATCCAATGCTCAATCCCTGTCAGCCAGACACCGACCTCCCAACACAGAAGGAGCATAAGGATAAAACAAGTAGGCAGAAGGACACCACGAGTAAAAGCACGGTTAATCTCTATATTTCCCGATTTTCTCATCAATGGTGACGCCTCCATCAGGGCGATAATGAATCTTGACATGGGTCATTACTTCTGACGCCCCTGCTGCGATACACGCATCCTGCGCTTTTTTAACGATCTCCAATAGCTCGTTCAAATCGCCCTCCATGACTGTTTCCATTGGACCTACTTCATAGGAAACGCCTGAATTGGCAACCACTTCAATGGCACGATCGACGACCTCATAGCTCTTGAGGTCTCCACTTACCTTTGGTAGCACTTGGAAGCCAAGATTAACGTTTGACATACAACTTCATCCTCTCTTTTAGGTCGTTTATTTTTGCCTCTTGAATGTGAGCGCTCCGATGACCAGGCGTGCGTGAATGTGTCAGAGCATAAAAAAACATCGCCAACAAGGGCGATGTTCACAAAGAAAATGCATAAACAGTCGGAATAACCGACGTTCTGCTGACATCCCTTCGCTGGCATTATCCAGAGCAGGTTTCGTGGGTCGGTGCACTGGCGCACCCTCTCAGCCATTGGTTAGGCTCCCCGCAGCGTATTCAAGTGGTATAACTATAGCATTCCAATGCTTTTTCTGTCTACTCATCACAACACAGGCGAGAAAAGACGGGAAAAGGCTTCCTTCAGTTTAATGCCCAGTCCGCGCTTTTGGCGTTCAGCAATAGAAAGTTGATGGCAATCCTCTAAATCCTTCTGATAATCCTGGACGAGCTTGTGGACAGCGCTAGAACGGAACAAAAAGACGTTTACTTCAAAATTCAAGTTGAAGCTACGTAAATCAACATTTGCCGTACCTATAGATGCGATTAGCCCATCAATGAGAATCACTTTTCCATGCAAAAACCCTTTTTTATAAGTGTAGATGGAGACCCCTTTTGAGAGGAGTTCATCAAAATAGGATTGTGTCCCGTAGCGAGTAAAAAAGCCATCATTCTCTTCTGGAACAATGAGGCGAACGTCAAGTCCCTTGGCTGCTGCGGTGCCAAGCGCCGTGCGCATAGCTTTGTTTGGAATAAAATAAGGGGTTGCAATCCAAACCGATTGCTTTGCACTCGTGACCATTGAAAAATAAATATCCGCCATCGTTCCTTGCTCTGAATCTGGTCCACTGGAGACGACATGCATGGCACCATCGACTTGAGTGGACGGAGCTTTTGTGCTGGAGTAGGTTTCAATGGCAAGCTTTTCACCACCACTTACATAATGCCAATCCATTAAAAAAATGGTATGAAGGCGCTGCAATGCCTCTCCAGTAATCATTAAATGAGTATCTCGCCAAAAACCAAACTTTTTAGAGCGCCCTAAGTACTCATCGCCAATGTTCAGTCCGCCAACAAAACCGACGTGACCATCTACAATAACAATCTTACGGTGATTTCTAAAATTGAGCTTTTGTGTGTTTAGCGCCTCTCTTAACGGAAGGAAGGGGTAGATGTCTACACCAGCATCTTTCATACGTTTAATTGCTTTTCGCTTTAGCCACAAACTTCCAATGCCATCATAAATGACACGGACCTCAAGTCCTGCTTTTGCTTTTTCACATAACACATCAATAATATCTGTACCAATATGATCTGAACGGAAAATATAATATTCAAGGTGGATAAAACGCTCTGCTTTTTTCAATGAGGATAGAAGTTTAGGAAACTTTTCCTGTCCGTTGGTTAAAACCGTAGCCGAAGAGAAAAAGCTAATCTCACTTTTGGTTGTGTGATGGATAAAATCAGACAACGCCTGCTCCATTTCAGTAAGCATTCGCCACGTGTCTCGGGGCTTGTTTTTTTCTAAGCGTTCAAAATACCAACGATCATCTTGACGTTTTTCTCTAAACAAGTGTCCTTTTACTTCAAGTTGACCGGTTACGAGATACAATGAATACCCAATGATCGGAAAAAAGAGAATGGCATAAAACCAGAGAAGCGTTTTATACGGGTTACGAGCTTCCAACATAATAGCAAGACAAATCGATAACACGATGACCATATATAAGCTCCAGCAAACGATTCGCCCAACAGGGGAGACAAAAGAGCTGATGCCGAGAAAAAAGGTGGCAATTAAAGCAATGAGCAAAATAGTTTGGCGAGATTGTTTCATAAGGTGTTCCTTTCATGATAAGGCGTGAGTGACGTGCTTTTATTTAAGACATCAAACGGATTTCTTTGATGGTATTCCCTATAATGAGAAAAAGTAGGCTGGAAAAATAGCTCCAACACAAAAAGGGGTTCTTGTCGTCAAGGCAATCATCTAAATCGTAGTCATCCTTCTCATTCGTACTTGATGCGAGTTTACAGTGGCATAGACATCACGATGAGGTCTTTTCGAATCGATGCTGCACTTGTGCCCTTTAGACTAAAAGTGAGCGTATGGCAGCTTATATAAAAGCAACCATTCACAATAATTTCAGTTTTTCCAGCTATATCTAAGTGTGTCTGCCCATTGTAAGGTGCGAAAGTTGAGTTAAAATGTTTCAATTAATGATAATAAGGGAAAGAATTAATGTTTTGCTGAATTACCGATCGATTGATGGAATTTAGCGGAGAAATCCAGGCAGGAAGGTGGTGCGGCTGTTCAGATGAGGATTTTCCGAAAAACCTCAGCTTGACAGCGTTTTCATGTCTCAATCGATATCCTATATAAAGAAATTACTAAAAGAAAACACACTTTCACTTCGAAAAAAAGCAGACCAAATGCAGTTCATACATACAGGCAATGTGTCGATGCCTAGTGATCATCGTGAGGAGAACGCAATTGAACTGTTTGATCGATTGCTTTACGTCACAGCAGAGAGCATTTCGTCCGATGTTCCACTCATTAACGAAGAAGCCATATTACGGTGGGGAGAAGAAGCAGGACAATATTTAGCAATGTCTAGACAAGATATAACAGCTGCCCTGACAGTCATGAAATACACACGGCGAGCCATATGGGACCTCATGGATACCGAAATCAAAGAAACACGGTTGCTGCATGAGGACGTGATCGTTTTGGGACAACATGTGGACATGGCAATGGATACGGCCATGACGTCTTTCTCAAAGGCATATTTGCATGTTAAGGAAGAGCAATTGTTAGAAGCACAACGGTCAATCCTAGAGTTGTCCACCCCAGTGGTACCCGTGTTAGAAGGAGTGGCAATCCTTCCGTTAGTCGGAGAAGTTGATACGCAGCGTTTTGAATATATCATGGAGCAGACACTGGCCACTGCTACTCAGATGGAACTAGACTATATGATTATTGATGTCTCTGGTATTCATTCAATTGATACGAAGGTTGCCCATCATTTGTATCAAGTCATTCAATCCCTTGACTTGATAGGTATCTCAAGCTATTTAACAGGGCTCAGACCAGCCGTTACACAAACCATTGTTTCGATGGGTGTTACATTGGCATCGATTAAAACATGCGGAACGGTAAAGCAGGCAATGGATACTATTATCAAGATGAAAAAAACCACAGCTTCTTTTTAATGAGACGACTTTGGCAGTGAAGCGTCTTTTAGTAACTAAGCGGATCTCTACGCTCTAAATAACTAGCGGCAAAGAAATCACGACGAAACGTACTTCTGAGTCGACGTTGCCCTTTAGGGTGCAAATAATACGGTCGCTTCGTCAAAATACTTCGCGTTCCGCGGGGCACGGCTTCAGCTTCCTCGAAAAGCAAGCTTTCCGAGGGGATCTTCAGCTCGCGCTGTTCCCGCAGGAGTCTACGTATTTTGACTACGCTGATGCTTGTTGCTGCGTGAATGGTTTTTATTTTGTCTCGGTCTCGTATAACGAGATGAGTCCTTTTTAATTCATGTCACACCTTAAAAAAACAAGTGCATCATGAAAAGCAGCCACTAGCGAGACTCCAGCGGCAAAAAAATCACGATGAGGTCCTTTCGAGTCGATGATGCACTTGTACTCTTTAGGGTGAAAGCGAGCGTATGGCAGCTTGTCGTTACCCGCTCTAGCTATGCGTAGGACAACTGCATTAAAATAATATGCTTCAATAATTTTTTACCAAACAAAAATAGTTTAGCTTTAGAGGTATCATATTGTCATTCGCGATCAATAATGCTAACATAGGTAAGTAATGCTGTCGTCCAAAAAGTGACGGGCAAACAAGGTCGGTCTTTTTTATGTTGTTAATTTAGCTCAATCAGCACTCTTACGCTTTCCGTTTTACGACGGAGAGTGTTTTTTTGGCAGACAAGTCTTCCGTCGATCGTTTTGGTTGACGGCAAGCCACGTTTTTCTTCTAGAGTTTGAGTGTTGAGGCTCCTATGACATTGTTGCTCACTTTGTAGCTGCAAAACGAGGAGAAAAAGAATCATCTGAAACTAAAGAGCTCAGCGTTTCTTTGAGCATAAAATTGTTTGCACTCGTCAACCTGAAAAAGGCTTAGAGCATGCTCATGCTTTATGGGGATAGTGACAGAGGTTGTTTGTCCGATTGACGGACAGTGCTTTGTCTATTCGAAAATCAGAAAGGTGGTGACTCTGCTACTTAAAACATATAGAGCAGGTCAAGGAATGACATCCTTTGAACGCTCATTGATATCTATTGAATGTTTGCAAAAAGTTGCATGCAGAGGTTTTACCGAGCCTCACCGATATAGAAGAAGAATGGTATATGTGACAGGTAGCAGGATCTGTATTGGCAAAATTTAGTGAACTAGGTTTAAGCAAAGAAATTCTTGAGGCAATTGGCAACATGGGGTTTGAAGAGGCGACGCCGATTCAAGCTGAATCAATCCCTCTCTCGTTAAAAGGTATTGATGTGATTGGTCAAGCGCAAACGGGTACTGGAAAAACAGCCGCATTTGGTGTGCCGATGATTGAAAAAACAACGAAACAACACAGTGGTGTTGCAGGGCTTGTTATCGCACCGACACGGGAGCTTGCGATGCAAGTTGCTGAAGAATTAAACAAAGTTGGTCGTTTTAAAAACATTCGTGCGCTTCCTATTTATGGTGGTCAAGACATCACTCGTCAAATTCGCGCCCTAAAAAAATATCCACAAATCGTGGTTGGAACGCCTGGTCGTTTGTTAGACCATATCAAACGCAAAACGTTGCGTTTGCAGCATATTCATACCGTCGTTTTGGATGAAGCGGATGAAATGTTGAACATGGGCTTTATTGAAGACATTGAGTCGATTCTAAAAGAAGTACCAGAAGCACGACAAACGTTGCTGTTCTCAGCAACGATGCCAGATCCAATTCGCCGAATCGCAGAGAAATTTATGCGTTCCCCTGAAATTGTTCGTGTCAAATCGAAGGAAGTCACTGTACCAAACATTACGCAAAACTTTATTGAAGTCGATGAGCGGAAAAAATTCGATGCGTTGACGCGTTTGCTTGATATGGAGAACCCTGAGCTTGCGATTGTATTTGGACGGACAAAGCGCCGTGTTGATGAGCTTTCAGAAGCTCTCGCTACGCGTGGCTATTCAGCTGAAGGTATCCATGGTGATTTAACACAATCTAAACGAACAAGTGTAATGAAGCAATTTAAGAATAAAACGATCGAGGTTCTTGTTGCAACAGACGTCGCTGCTCGTGGTCTTGATGTGTCAGGTGTCACTCATGTGTATAACTTTGACATTCCACAGGATCCGGAAAGCTACGTTCACCGTATTGGACGTACAGGACGTGCGGGGAAAACAGGTGTTGCCTTTACGTTCGTCACACCTAGAGAAATGGGTCAGCTTAAAAACATCGAACGTTTAACAAAACGTCGTATGACACGCAAGCCTGTTCCTTCTTCTACTGAAGCGTTGGAAAACCAGCAAAAAATGGCGTTGGACAAGTTGAAAGAAACAGCAACTGAGTCCAATCTCAATGATTACAAAACGCATGCAGAACAATTGCTTGAAGATCATGATTCAATCACGTTGCTTTCTGCAGCTATTAAGCTTCTTACAAAAGAGCCAGATGAGACGCCAGTTCGTTTGACTGCAGAGGCTCCATCGGCATCACGGAAAAATTTCCGTGACAATCGTAGAGGCGGAAGTGGCGGCCAAAACCGTCAAAACCGTGGAGGCAAGCCCGAATACCGTCGTCGTCGTAGTGGTAGCGGTGGCAATAGCGGTGGTTCGTCGAACAAACGCAGCTCCTATAGAGATTCACAATCATCTAGATAATAAACAATTAGCTGGTTCATCCGACAGTGCTTTTGCTCTGTGTGGCATGAACCAGCTTTTTTATCGTTCAAATGGCAAAGCTAAGCTGCGAAACCGGCTTGAAGTATTGAAACTTTTTAGTGGCAAACAAAGTACTATATAATAAATCAGAGATGTAATTTTAGGAGGAAGCAAAATGCGTCAATTGCCAAAACAAAGAATTGCCAAAAGTGCTCTAACCGTATGGCGGATGACGGCTATGCTTGAGGTGCTCATTGAAGCGTTATTCATTGGAGCGTACGTGGTCATGTCAGTTTGGCTGGGGTGGCCAATGTGGATTGCTTGGGCGGCTAGTGGATTACTCGTTCTTTATGCCATCGCCATCGTTGTGATTATTCCGAGCGTTCGGTGGAAACGGTGGAGGTATGAAGTCATGGAGGAAGAGGTGGATCTTCAGGAAGGCGTGTTCATTACAAAGCGGACATTAATTCCAATGGTACGTGTTCAGCATGTCGATACGTCCCAAGGACCATTTCTAAAACGGTATGGATTGTCGACTGTGACGATTTCAACGGCCGCAACAACTCATGAAATCCCAGCACTTCCCCAAGAAGAAGCGGCGCAACTACGGGATCAAATTGCAAGGTTGGCGCGAAAGGAAGAGCGCTATGAATGATGCACGCCGCGTTCATCCGCTTTCCCTTCTTTTTGGTTTGCTCAAGTCTCTTAAAGATTTGATTATACCGGTCATTGCTCTTGGTTTTTTATGGCGAGATTATTTTCTGTGGACCGTTTTAGGAGTTATTGTTGTCATTATCCTCATTGCCTTATCACACTTGCTGTCATGGTGGCGGTTTACGTATCAGATAGAAGACCAACAGCTTCACATTAAGCAAGGGGTATTTGTTCGCAAAGAGCGCTACATTTCGAGAGAGCGAATACATAGCACGGATATTTCCGAAACAGTGCTCCATCAATTTTTTAAGGTCGTCAAACTCAAAATTGAAACAGCTGGTGGGAAGGGCGAACCAGAAGTGGCATTGACCGCCATTTCGAAAGAAGAAGCTGTGCGCATACAGACGGTCCTTGATGATGGTGTGAGGAGATCTCCAGAAACGGATGACGGGCAAAGTATTAATCAAGCCGAAACGACACAGCAAACTGCTCGACGTTGGAAATTGCCAAGCAAACATTTGTGGATGATGGCAGCGACCTCTGGCGGTGTTTGGTTAATCATTACAGGGGCATTTGGTTTCTTATCTCAATTCGATCAATTTTTTAATTCGAATGTGACGCAGCAAACACTCGACTACGTGCTTCGTCTTAGTTATCTGTTTATCGGGCTATTGGCGATCTTGCTGTTCATCGTGCTCTACGGTGCGGCGATGATCGGAACCTTCTTAAAATACTCGCAGTTTGTGCTTGAGGAGAGCAATGGCCAGTTTAAAATCTCACGAGGGCTGCTCAATAAGACATCGAAAGCCATTGATATCGATAAAATACAGGCGGTTCGTGTGCAGCAAAGTTTAATTCGTCAGCTTCTCGGCTTCGTAACGGTATATGTAGAAAGTGCTGGTGGGTCTAGCAAGGACGAAAATGTGTCAACGATCCTCGTTCCGTTTCTTCATGAAAATAACGTTCAAGCCTTTTTGCAAGATTGGCTTCCATCCCATGTGGTTCATGACGAAACAGCCTGGGAACGTAGTCCTAAAAGAGCAGTAGGAAGATATATTCTGCGCACAGCTTGGCTTCCTGCACTCGGTTCAATAGCCTTCAGCATTTGGTTATATCCATATGGTTTGTTGGCCTTGATTGTTTTTATAGGTGCAGTTTTGTATGGCATCCGTTGTCATTCAGCAGCAGCTGTGAGGATTCATGGGGATACGATGCAGTTTCGCTATCATGGGATCAGTAAAAACTATGTCACCGTTAGAAAACGCCACATCCAATCGTATACAAACAAAGGAACCCTATTTCAAAAAAGGCCTGAGCTTACCAATATGTCCTTTGCGATTATGTCAAATACGTCTGGGAAGACCTTTGAAGTGAAGGATTTGGAAGTTGAAACAGGAGGTCATGCCTACAAATGGTTTTCAAGAGAAACGGAGTGAACGCTTGGGCACTGGACGAAAAAGAAAAAGCGGCCGTGATGGCCGCTTTCACATGTTAAGGCTGTTTGTAAATACAGCCGCAAACCTAGAAACGTTTGTTTTTAGGGCGATTGATGAGCAATAAAGGCGCGAGCACTGCCCCTGCCACAAACCCAAACATATGCGCATAAAGGTTCACATTCTCACTGAACGCACTCATCACGACACCGATAACGAGAATAATCAGCACGATTTGGGCATTTTGGCGATCGATCAAGTCCTTGCGATCAAAAATCATGTATACGTAGGCACCGAACAACGCATAGACAGCACCAGAGGAGCCGACATGAACCAAATTTGGATCTGCAAAGACGGATGCAAGGTTTGCAAGAACGCCTGAGCCAAGGAAGAGGACGAGAAACCGGAATTTTCCAAGTATGTCTTCCAGCGCTGGACCAAAAAGCACTAATGAAAAACAGTTGAAAATGACATGCATTAAACCTGCGTGAAGAAAAATAGGGGTTAGAAGGCGCCAATATTCGTTGTTCAGAACAATGGCGGGATTAAAACCAAGGCCAAAAGTATAGATGGTATTTGAAAAAGGTAACCCTAGTTCTATGTAAAGCATAAGAAACAGCTGAAGCCCAACAAGGGCAGTAATGACAGGATATAATCTTGTAAAGCCTTTAAACGATTCTGTCCGTATAAACATTGTTTGTTAGCTCCTTCACTGCTCTAGGCATAGATACAGGTAGTGTACCATAGAAGTAAATGGATATCATAATGAGCCCCCTTGAAAAAGGAAAAACAACACTACTAGTGCCATTTCCACTACCTTGTTGGTTATGGTCGAAATTGAACCAACAAGGTCTATCTCATTTCATTCGTTCTTTATAATAAACCAAAAACGGTCACTAGTGAGACTCCAGCAGCATAGAAAACACGACGAGGTCTTTTCGAGTCGATGTTGCACTTGTACCCGAAGGGTGAAAAGAAAACATGACGAGGTGCATGGGAATAACGACCGCTCCGTCAACAAACTTCGCTTTCTGTGGGGCACGGCTTCAGCTTCCTCGGAAAGCAGGCTTTCCGAGGGGATCTTCAGCTCGCGCTGATCCCACTAGAGTCTACGTATGTTGACTACGCTGATGTTTGTTTCTGCGTACATTGTTTTAATGTGGGTCCGTTTCGTATAAGAGGGTAAAAGCCGTGTTGCAACCAAATCAGGCAAGTAAGTGCAATGTTTCAAGTTAGATGACCTGGTGCCTTTTACACGAATGTTGTTTGGTAAAGGAATGAAGTGAACCCATAAAAGGTCTATCTCATTTCATTCGTTCTTTACATTAACCAAAAGTGGTCACTAGTGAGACTCTAGCAGTAAAGAAAACATGACGAGGTCTTTATGTGTCGCTCCGTCAACATACTTCGCTTTCTGTGGGGCACGGCTTCAGCTTCCTGGGAATCTTGCTTACCGAGGGGATCTTCAGCTCGCGCTGATCCCACTAGAGTCTACGTATGTTGCCTACGCTGATGTTTGTTTCTGCGTACATTGTTTTCATGTGGGTCCGTTTCGTATAAGAGGGTAAAAGCCGTGTTGCAACCAAATCAGGCAAGTCAGTGCATTGTTTCAAGGTAGATGACCTGGTGCCTTTTACAGGAATGTCGTTTGGTAAAGGAATGAAGTGAACCCATAAAAGGTCTATCTCATTTCATTCGTTCTTAACAATAACCAAAAACGGTCACTAGTGAGACTCCAGCAGCATAGAAAACACGACGAGGTCTTTTCGAGTCGATGTTGCACTTGTACCCGAAGGGTGAAAAGAAAACATGACGAGGTGCATGGGAATGACGACCGCTCCGTCAACAAACTTCGCTTTCTGTGGGGCACGGCTTCAGCTTCCTGGGAATCTTGCTTTCCGAGGGGATCTTCAGCTCGCGCTGATCCCACTAGAGTCTACGTATGTTGACTACGCTGATGTTTGTTTCTGCGCACATTGTTTATTGTGGCTTGGTCTCGTATAGAGGGTAAAAAGCCATGTTGCAACCAATATAAGGCAAGTTCCATGAAAGGTCGGTCTCATTTGATTCGCCCTTTATCATAACCAAAAACGACGACTAGTGAGACTCCACGACTAAGAAGTCATGACAAGGTCTTCTCGAGTCGATGATGCACTTGTGCCCTTTCAGGCTGAACGCGAATGTATAGCCGTTTGCCTAGAGTAAATGATTTCAAAATGGGTATTTGTAAGAGAACACGCGCATCTTTTTTTCTAAATAGAATAAGATCTACATTACCTGAAAAGGCACTAGTGAATTTTGTTGCTGTCGTTGTAGCATAGGTCGTAGGCTTTATGAAAAGTCTCCTTCAAGTAGAAATCGTGCATTCAAAAAGAGGTGGATGAAGAAATGATTCAGGGCATAGGCCTCGATATCGTCAGTATTCAACGTATTGAAGATGTAATGTCGCGTCAGAGCGGTTTTATAGATCGGGTATTAACGGACCGTGAAAAAGCAGAGTACATGCAGCTGCAAGGGCGCCGGAAAAGCGAATATGTCGCTGGCCGATTTGCTGCTAAGGAAGCCTTCTCAAAGGCAATTGGTACAGGCATAGGTCGAGATTGTGGGTTTTTAGATGTTGAAATTTTGCGTTCTGAACGAGGGGCACCAGTGCTTTATACGACCAAAACGCCACACGCTGTCCATGTGTCGATTTCTCACAGTGAGAGCTCTGCTGTTGCGCAAGTGATTCTTGAAGAAAGATAACAAAAAGTACGCCATCAGATCATAGCTGTCGATCCGATGGCGTACTTTTTGTTTACAGACTGATATTTAGGGCGTGTCTTAAAACTCGCTAAGAGGCATCTGTCACCGCCTTTTCGTCCCTTGCTGCGTTCCTTTTCCTTGACGTACATCCGGTACGCCTGCGAAAAAGCGCCTTGCTTGGAACAAAAATTCGGCAACATCTGCTCCCTTCTGAGTTCTCAGACACGCCATAGTTTATTGAGCAGTATTTTAATTAAAGCGAAGTGATGCTCAGTCGTTTGAAACATTTTGTTTCGAAGTGATCCATTAGCTGTGATCGTCTCCTTGAGGTAAAGAGGCATTTTTCGCCTGGGCAATAAAGATCTGACCTTTTTTCTTCTCATGGAGCAATGTTTGTAAAAGCAACATGGATAGCTTATGTGGTGGATATGGCTTCACTAAGTAATCTGTAATACCTAGCGTGTCCGTTTCTGCTGTTTTTTCGGCAGCGCTTGAAATAAAAATAGGGACGTCGGCTAATCTGTGATTCTCTTTAATTTTCTGTACGATGTCCCAGCCGCTCGTGTCATCAGCCAACGTTAGATCAATTACAAACGCGCTTGCGTCGACGGATTCGAGTTCTTCTAGTAGCTGCCGCCCGCCTTGATAGTGAAGAATAGAAAAGCCTGTATCCATCAGCTCATCGCCTAATAGCGCAGCTAAGCTGGCGTCATCTTCAAGCAGGACGATACGTGGAGCATCCTCTGGTGCTACTTTACGAGTAATTTTCTCAAACGGAATCGCGATGGTAAACACGCTACCTTCTCCTACAATTGATTGAACGCTAATCATCCCATGATGCGCTTCAACAATTTCTTTGCAGATGGCAAGGCCAAGTCCTGTTCCACCGATCTTTCGTTGGCTTGAATTGTCAATTCTATGGAATTTAGAGAACAGCTTTGGTACTTCCTGCTCAGGAATTCCTATGCCTTCATCGGAAATCTGAGTGAAAAGCTGATGCTCGTCATTCGACAATGCAATCGTGACTTCTCCACCATCCGGCGAGAATTTCTTGGCATTTCCAAGCAAATTAGTGAAGAGCTGTATCATTTTTTCACGATCCATATAGATCGTATCCTTTGTAGCACTGTTGACGATGTGCCAATGATGCTCAGTGGATTGAAGCTGGAAGGTTTCGACAAGCTCTTCAATCACTGGAGACAAAGCCAGATGCTCCTTGCGATAATTCTCCAGCCCCGACTCCATACGTTGCAAATCAAGAAAATCATTGATTAAATGAGTCAGCCTTTCAGCCTCACCATGAATCGTTTTTAAATATTTCTGTTGTCGCTCAACGGGGAGATCTTTATGAATCATTAGCTCTGTATAGCCAAGTACGCTGGCGAGTGGTGTGCGAAGCTCATGGCTCACCGTACTGACAAGGTCGGATTTCATTTGGTTGATCTCGTGCTGTGAAGTCATATCTCGGAAAACAAAAAGCACGCCTTCCGCTTGTGAGTGCAGTGTAATGTGTACGGTATAAACCGTAATTACGCGAACAGTGTCTTGATCGCCAAGCGTTAATTGAAAGGCTTTATCTGTTGTCGACGACGATATGATCGCCTCACAAAACGAATGAAAGCTTTCTTTCTCATTTGTCAGCTGACCGATGCGATGGACCCAATCGTCAAATCTCCAACGCTTCGGTTCATGCTCTTCAATCTGAAATAACGAAAGCCATCGTCTGTTGCATTGAAGAAGCCCACCATCTGCATCCAAGAGAATAATACCCTCATCAATCGTATCCAAAATGTTTTGGTTTAATTGTCGGCTATGCTCCATCTCATAGAAAATTTCAATCCGCTCGATGGATAGGGAAAGGCGCTTCATTACATCAAACAATTCCTCCTGTAAAGCGGTTGAAAACGAGTCCCCAACACGAGTAAGGATTAACCCTCCCAATAACTGACCATTGGAACTCAGTACAGGGACGTACAGCTCTTCAGACGTTGTTTCATTTGAAGGCAAGTGACCGGTTTCTGATGCATGAGCAGGTCTAGTCAACGTGAAGGGTTGTCGTGTTTGTTCCAGTCTTAAGACATGCGTTGTATAGGATTGCTTTAGCATATCAACCGAATCCCAATGCCCAGCTCCTAACGTTGCATACTCATCTCCGTTGGTTAAAAATAATACGCCATAAGTAAACGAATACAACGTGCCCAGTCGAGAGAGAACGGAAGTTAACAGCGTTTTTTTGTCTACCCCTACAGAGAGAGCGTGATTCATTTGATTATAATGATCAATGGTTGTCCGTGCTGCTTCTGTTTCCTGAAGCGACTTTTGCAATTGTTGTTGTGCTTGCTTTCGTTCTGTATTGTTTTTTTGAATGACAACATACTGTGTGATTTTATTTGCGTCCATGTAAGGAACAATTGTCGTATCTGCATAAAAAATGCCGCCGTGTTTTCCGATACATGATAACTCGCCGTTCCATACTCGTCCCTCACGTGTCGTTGAAAAATAGTCGCGAATGTCGTCTATTTCGTTTGGTGTCACGAGATTAATAAACGGAGTGTTTTCAAGTTCTTCCGCTGAAAAGGAAGAAACCTCTGAAAAGTTGGCGTTCACGTTTTGAATTTGACCGTTTTGATCCAACTCAACAACCATTGAAGATTGATGCAACGCAGTCGTAAGATGACGGAGATCCTTCACATAATCACTTAAAGTTTCCTGTTGCGCACGTAGCTCTTCATTTTGCACATTCCAGTGCTCAAGGCGCTCCTGCACTTTTTCACTCATATGATAAAACGAACGAGAGAGCACACCGATTTCGTCGGTTCGTTTTGTATCTTTTGGTAAAAGCTGAATGGATTGATCATTGGCAAGTGCTTGCGATGCCTCAGTCAAGGAAATGATGGGTCTGCCAATGCGTGAACTTAACGATCTTGAGGCGATTAATAAGACAACAAAAATGAGAAAGAGTAAGGCAAAAAGCGAAAACAGCGTTCGGTCAAGCATGCCCAGAAACGATTCTGTATTAGCACTTCGCAGCTCTTCTGTCTCTGTTTCCCCCGCTTGAATCAAGGTGAAAAGTTCTGCCACCGTAGCCGAGGATTGAGCGGTTTGCATGTCTTGAATTTGCTCGTAATCTCCGGTTTCAACAATCGCAACAACCTCAGGAATTTTTTCATCCCAAAATACATCTAAAAAGGCACGTAATTTCTGAATTAAAGGTCGCATGTCATTGGCGAAAGGTTTCGTCTCCAACGAGTTGAGCTGGTTTTCGAGGTTATTACCATACTGGCGAGCAATGTCCAGCTCTGTCGGTTCATTGAAGGCGATGTACCCACGTGAATGCATTAACATTGAAGCCAAATTACTGTCTATGGAGCTTAAAAGGGCTTGCCGATCTAGCAACTGCCCCGTTTGTACCAAATGCTCAGCCTGATTGTCCTTTTGGGACGCATAGAGGAAGGTGGTTCCTAAAAAACCGACGATGAACACGACACTCATCATTAAAAAAAACTGTCTGCGGATGGAGCGTTTGAAAAAATCGATCATTCGTTGATCAGCTCATTTACGAAAGATGCGAGCTCAATAGGGCTAAAGGGTTTTGGGAAATAGTAATGAATGCCAGCGGCTTTCGATTGCGCGATATCCTGTTGTTGTGTTTTGGCACTAAGCATGAGAATGTTGTTTTTCTTTTTCCACTCATCCGATAGTTGTTCTGCAACTTCAATTCCTGTCATTCCTGGCATCATATAATCCAAGATGATGAGATCAAAAGAGTGCTCTTGAATCATTTCAAGTGCCTCAATGCCGTCAGCAGCTTCGTAGAGAACATGACCTTCATCTGATAACGTATCGACGATAAGCATACGCAGAACCTCTTCATCATCAACAACTAAAATTTTGCCCATGTTATTTTCTCTCCTTTGTTCGTCGAATTAACCGTTGGACTCTAGCAAGCAATTCATCGGGACTAAAGGGCTTTGTCATGTAATCGTCAGCCCCTAACTGTAGAGCTTGAATAATACTCGTATCGGTCTTCCGTCCAGTGAGCATAACAACAGCAATGGTGGCGCTGTTAGGGCGTTGGCGTAATGTTTTCAATACTTCTACACCATCCATTTCCGGCATCACCCCATCTAGCAACACAATATGTTGGGCATTGCGGTCTAGCAGCTGATCACGCAAAAGACGAGGGCCACTGTCAAACGAATGTACTTCAACCCCATGGTGTTGCAAGGACAACTGCGAAAGCTTAGACGTCAGCAACCTTCGAATAATAGGATCATCGTCTACGACAGAAATCACAACGTGTTTATCACTTTGTTCAGGTTGAAGACTGTCAATATCCGCTTGGAAAATGCTAACGGAGCCTTTTGTCGTATGCTTGCCGCGATACAATGCAGCGTCCGCCTCAGCAAGCAGCTGCTCAGAGGTTGTCGAACCTGAAGTCATTTCAGTGACGCCGGCAGTAAAGCTTGAGAAAAAGGATGCATGAGCAGATTCAAAGAGTGTATTTCGATAATGGAACAAAACGCGTTCAATGACCTGTTTTGCTTCTTTGGCTGTCGTCATGGGCAACAATATCGTAAATTCTTCCCCACCATAGCGAAAGACTCGATCTTCCTGCCGTAAATGTTCCTTTAAATGCTCAGCCGCGCGTATGAGGACTTCATCGCCAACGAGGTGCCCGTGCGTATCATTTACCTGTTTAAAGTTATCAAGGTCAATCATCGCAATGGAATAAGGAATGGTATGTGTCAGCCATTGCTGCTTTTGTTGCTCTAAGTTTTCGAAAAGAAAGGCGCGATTAAAAACTTTCGTTAATGGATCTGTTGTCACCTGGGTTCGCAAACGAAAGGCGAGGTGTAGCCTGTTTTCAATCAAAGCATCAATTGTTGCAAGTGCCGTATGCTTCGGAATGGCATCTGTCACGCCAAGTCGATACAGCTTTTGCTGTGTGTCATCGCTAAATGGATCAATTAAGCCTAGGGTCGGTGACAACAAACCAAACGTCGCTTCTTTAATCGTTTCAAAAAAATGCATCTCATCGTCAGCGTCTTTTCTAATCGAAAAACAGACGTAATTGGGTTTCTCATCATAAAAAAGCGGAATGCCTCGCTTCGACGAAGCTGCGATAAGGACGGTGTAGCCTTTTGCTTCCATATAATCTTTGAAAAGGCTGACAAACTCAGGGTCCCTGTCTATGAGCAATAGTTTTGCAGAAGGTAGTGTCCTTTTCCGTGGGATGACGCCAGACGTAAGCAGCAACAGAAGCGGGGTAACGAACTCCCTCCACTTGCTTTCTGGCCATCGTTGGTTGTTTTCTTGTGAAAGAAGGCCAATCAAACGTTCAGCTTCGACAGAAAGGCCTTCAAGACCAATGGTCGCAGCAGTTCCTTTAATTGTGTGTAGCAGATGATATAGGTCTTCTTGGGCAAGGTCCTTTTGCTTTCCCCATGAATTTACTTGTACGCGTATGCGTTCTGAAAATATCGTTTGGTACGTGTCCAAATTGTCACCTCTCGGTTGGCTTTTCTATGAAAATAGTACCAGCATTTCTAGTGTACTATGATCCATTTGCAAAGAATAGACGCAATGCCTGAAATTATAATAGAAAGAATCACTAATTTTCACAGCAAACCCTCACAGCAGTGCTGTTTTTATTATGCAGTTTACATTTTCACGAAAAAAAGTAAGATGTCTCACGATCAACGGAGAAGGGAAGATGACTGAAGCTGTTTCGTTTTATTGGAATGAGGAAAAGGATAGTAGAAATGATGAGAAAACAAATATCTGAGGAAGCTCGTCTGCATAATCAGACAACCCCTATCATAGGATATATTGCGGTCAGGAGGGAACCGTTTTGAAGATCATCACAGTCAAAGACATGTACGAAGCAGACCGCTGGACCATGGAAGAGGCAGGCTTAGACGAGATAGTGCTTATGGAGAATGCAGGTGCGGCACTCGCTAGCAGTATCCAGGTAGGCGAAGGAAACGGTCGGGTCATTTTGGCTGGCAAAGGCAATAATGGCGGAGATGCCATCGTGATGGCAAGAAGGTGGGCTGAACAGAAGATCCCCTTCTCTTTATGGCTACTTTGTCCACCAGAAAAGCTCCGATCAGCTCCACGTCAACACCTAAATGCGTATGTCGCGGCCGGACATTCTTTCACGGTCCTTGCACCTGACACTAAGGAGCTCCTGGCAGAAGAGCTCAACGTCGCTCATTTAATCGTCGATGGGATGCTCGGCATAGGGACAAAAGGGGCACCAAGAGAGCCATATCGAACGATTCTTCAATGGGCGAACCATTCCCAGGCAATACGAATCGCCATTGACGTGCCGAGCGGAGTGTCTGAAGACATCCACCAAGGTGAGGTGTTTAAAGCAACGAGGACAATCACGCTCCAAGCGCCAAAAACGACGGCGTTCCATCCGAGGTGGACTTCCTTCTATGGACAGGTAGAGGTGGTGGACATTGGTCTTCCTGATAAAGCCTTTGAGAAAGTTGAAGTTCGAAGGCAGCTTTGGGGTCAAGAGCAAGTTCGGAGGACGTACCCTAAGCGTGCCCCAGATGCCCATAAGGGGACTGCTGGAAAAGCATGCGTGTTTGCTGGCTCCTTCACAATGCCCGGAGCGGCTGTTCTTGCAGGCAAAGCAGCAATTCGTGGAGGGGCGGGATTGACGACAATTGTCACACCAAAGTCAGCCTTGCCGCTTATTGCTCCTAGTCTTACAGAGGCCACGTATGTTGCAGCAAGTGACGAGGATGGTCACTTTTCAGGGGAGCTTCCTGCGCTCGGTTCGTTTGATGCGATCACTGTTGGACCTGGGATTGGTCGCCGGAAGGGAAGTGCTCTGCTTGTGGACCAACTGCTTGAGGCGGAAAACGTACCTCTTCTTTTGGATGCAGATGCACTTTATCATTTAAGCGAGGACGTTTCTCGGCTCAAGCGACGAGGCAGCCCGACGATATTGACGCCGCATCCGGGGGAAATGGCACAGCTATGCGGGGTAAAGGTGCAAGATGTGCAGACGGAGCGTTTAAATCTCTCTAGGCGTTTTTGCCAGGAGTATGGTGTGTTTCTCGTTTTAAAAGGTCCTCATACTGTCGTCACTACACCTAGTGGTGAACAATTTGTCAATCATTCAGGCAATGCGGCCTTAGCGAAAGGAGGGACAGGAGACGTGCTCACGGGCGTGATTACGGCCTTTATGATGTCCCATGGCAGCGTACAAGCTGCCCTTTGCAATGCGGTCTGGCTGCATGGCAAAGTCGCTGAGGTGCTTGTTGAAGAGAAACATTCACTAACAGATGTCACTGCCAGTGATGTGATTGATGGTTTGCCCAGTGTGCTTCGTACTGTTGAAAAGTAGAAGTGGATGCCGCTGTTCTCTCCTTTGTCGTCGAATCGAAGACAGAGGGGTTGAAGATTTGAAAAAGTCGATATTCATCTTAATGCTGTCACTCTTCCTCTTGGCGCTCGCTGGTTGCGGTACTAAAAGCCAGGAAGATGTGATGTCTGATTTAGAGAAGAAGCTTGAAACAATGGAGGGCTATAAAGCAAAAGCAACCATGACGGTTCAATCTGGTGAGGCGCCGCAATCCTATGACGTGGAAGTTTGGCACAAAGCCCCTGATTTTTATAGAGTGCTGCTCAGCCGTGGAAAAGATGAGCCAAGTCAAATTATCTTACGGAATGAAGAAGGTGTGTTTGTTCTCACACCTGCTCTGAACAAGAAATTTAAGTTTCAGAGTGAATGGCCGGAAAACAGCAGTCAACCGTATCTTTATGGGTCTTTAATTAAGGATATATTGATGGACCCTGATGCTTCATTTGAAAAGGTTGACAATCAATATGTTTTTCAGACAAAAACGAACTATAAATCTCACCAAACGATTCCGGCACAAAGAATCTACCTGAATAAGGATCTTTCCTTAACAAAGGTGGAGGCCCTAGACAGCAACGGAAAAGTATTGGTCCAAGTGGATGTAAGTTCCTTTGGGTTTGATCCGACCTTTGAAGAAGATGCATTTGATATGGAGAAAAACGAAACAACTGCCCAGTTGTTAGAAATGCCTGCATCAACAGTGGAAGGTGCTGAAGAGGCAGAAAACATGGAAGTCGACGGGCAAGAAGCAGCGATTGGTACTTTCCCTGTCATGTATGTGGATGAATCTTTAGGTTTTGAGCTAACAGAGGAAAGCACCATTGATCTAGATGAAGGGGAGCGACGGATCTTAAGCTATCAAGGAGAAAGCGGCTCCTTTACGCTCATTCAGGAACAAGTCGAGGTAGATTTAGAGGCAGAGAGACCCGTCTTTATGCCTGAAGGAGAGCCAGTAAGCATTGGGACGACGTTTGCAGCACTAAACGAAGGATCCATCTCATGGACAAAGGATGGCGTACAATTTTTTATCGCTTCCAATGACCTTGAGTCCGAAGACCTTGTCACCGTTGCAAAGTCCGTTCAAGCCCACTCTGCTAAATAAGGAACGAACAGAACCCAGGGGGAAATGTCTCCCTGGGTTTTTGAGTGTGGACCAAGTCGAGGCGCGGAGTTGCCGTAAGGGCAATGAGCACCGGACAAGGCAAAGCAACAAAGAAAGCGAACGTTTCTCATCAGCGTATTGCAATGACGATCCCGTATGTTCTACACTAGGTCTAATTAAAGAATGAAACAGCCAAAGTAGAGAGGCGAAAAAATGAAGCACTCGAACGAACAAAGAATGTACAGACAAACACGTGCTGAAGTGAATTTAGATGCAATTGAAGCAAACGTGTCCCGGATGGTGCGCCATCTTGGAGATCAAACAAAAGTAATGGCCGTTGTAAAAGCAAACGCCTATGGTCATGGGGATGTTGAAGTTGCTCAAACGGCACTGAAGGCAGGGGCTGATCATCTTGCTGTTGCGACACTTGATGAGGCTGTGTCTTTAAGAGAAAAAGGTATTCAAGCACCTTTGGTTGTTTTAGGCTGGACGCCACCAAATTTTGTTTCTATCGCGGTAGATCTGGATATCGCTTTGACCGCATTTCAAGCCGATTGGATCGAAGCAGCAGGAGCGTCTCTGGAAGGAAAGACATGCAAGCTTCACATTAAGTTTGATACGGGGATGAGCCGTCTTGGGATACGTACGTCCGATGAATTCCATGCGTTTGTGAAGGCACTGCACACGTGGTCGTCTTCTTTTGATATAGAAGGTTGCTTTACTCATTTTGCAGCCGCAGATCAGGCGGATACAAGGTTGCTTGATCAACAAAAGCAACAGTTTGAACAACGTTTGGCACAGCTGGAAAAGGCAGGTATCACACCTCGCCTCGTTCACTCTGAAAATAGTGCTGCAGGGATGATGGCTCCTGAGAGGGCGGTCACCTATTGCCGTTATGGCATTGCGATGTACGGTTTGGCGCCATCAAAATGGGTACTGGACAACAGCCCTTTTCCTTTAGAGCCAGCGCTAGCACTACGTACAAATGTGGTCGCGGTACGAAAGATTTCCGCAGGCGATACGGTTGGCTACGGCGCAGAATACATGGCTGAAAAGGAAGAATATATCGCCACATTGCCGATTGGGTACGCGGATGGTTGGCTGCGACACATGAAAGGCTTTTATGTGATTGTGGATGACCAAAAAGCACCGATTGTTGGGAGAGTTTGCATGGATCAATGCATGGTTGCTGTGCCAGAAAAGATAGATATCGGCACAGACGTCACTTTAATCGGTAATCAAGGTGGCCATTCCATCACAGCGGATGATGTTGCGAATTATGCAGGAACAATAAATTATGAAATCCCTTGTTTATTGTCTTTGCGCGTTCCGCGTATTTTTTTGAGAAACAAGAGAATAATTGGTATAAGAAATAAAGTATTAGGCGACAAATGATCTGCTCTATACTGTTCTGTCGGGGATTTTTCTTGGTATTCGACATATAATGAGACGATCTACTAAATACGTTGCCTCCTGACCCTCAACATTTTTCTACATTTTTTTTGAAAAACAGAAAGGGTTTTGCCCTGAAATGGCGAATATTCTTCCTTGGGAGTAACACACAGGCAACTATGCAAACCTTTGTCCCACATGTTAAGATGAGGGTTGTAGCTAAATAGGTCGGTGAGGCTTATGTGTCAAATGATCGTGGAGGTGGAGTTTGTGTCTGATTCGGAAAACATTATGATTTCATTGCCTTCGCAGCTCTTGCATGAGCTGGATGGTATCGTGCATCAAGAAAATGGAAATCGGAACGATCTCATTTATCAAGCGACTAAAATGTATCTTCGGGAAAGAAAACAACGTCAGATTCGT
This sequence comes from Aureibacillus halotolerans, assembly GCF_004363045.1. Taxonomy (NCBI): domain Bacteria; kingdom Bacillati; phylum Bacillota; class Bacilli; order Caryophanales; family Bacillaceae; genus Aureibacillus; species Aureibacillus halotolerans. Next base: position 9,947 of record NZ_SNYJ01000016.1, on the reverse strand, counting down.
GAATCGATGCGTCGTGGGTATATGGAGATGGCGAAAATTAACCTGCATATCGCTTCAGAAGCCTTTCTTGCCGAGGAGGAAGCCGATCACACCTTAGACCGCTTAGTTAGCGGGGTGTAGGGTTTGGTTGTCAAACGTGGAGACGTTTACTTTGCCGATCTATCACCAGTCGTTGGTTCAGAACAAGGCGGTGTCAGACCGGTCTTGATTATTCAAAATGATATCGGAAACCGTTTTAGCCCTACAGTCATTGTTGCAGCCATTACAGCGCAAATTGAAAAGGCAAAGCTGCCCACCCATGTCGAAATTGATGCAAAACGGTATGGATTCGAACGTGATTCTGTCATTTTATTGGAGCAAATCCGTACAATTGATAAGCAACGTCTCACGGACAAAATTACTCACCTCAATGAAGAGATGATGCAGCGTGTGGATGATGCTGTTCAGATTAGCTTAGGCCTCTTGAAAGATTTTTAACTCAATACGATTGACTCAAAAAAGTTGCTCTAAACGATGGCAGCTTTTTTCGTTATGTAATGATTTTCAACCTATTTTTACTTTACAGATCGCTTGAGTGTATTAAAATGAAGTAAAATTATACTATGATTCCTTAACTATGCATGCTAGGAAATAGACAAAATTGCAAGGGATAGTGAAACATGAAATAATATGGATAGTTATGTCTTGTGATCTATGGGAGCATGGTGGCGTTTGTAATCTAAATTGACGCCATGAAAGATGTATAATTGATTGGGGGCACTGTTTGTGAAAGCTTATATTGTAGAAGCGATTGAAGAACAAAAGGATGTTATTGCCGAAAAATGGCTTAATGAATTGGAAACAGTTCGATCATCATGGCAAGTACAAAAAATGTCAGACGATCTTTATAAAACGACGAATCGAGAATTTTTAGAAACCATTTATTCTAATATTGAGCATACGCAAGCTAAGCTTGTCGAGGAGTTAAAGCATTTTTCTGATCGTATTATTCGAATGGGCTGGTCGTTAAATTACATGACAGAAGGGCTGCAAGCATTTCGTCGTACGGTTTTAGACACGCTCTTTCATATGGATACAACCAATCAATTTGAAATTATGGACCAAATTCAAAACTGGATTGATCCTATTATCAATGAAATTGTTCGGAATTATTCTGGGTCGTGGGAGGCGACCGTATCCTTGCAAAAAATTGCCTTACAGGAGCTGTCCGCTCCGCTTATTCCTGTGTTTGAGAATATTACGATCATGCCTCTCATCGGAACGATTGACACCGAAAGAGCCAAATTGATTATGGAAAATCTCTTAGAAGGTGTCATTAAGCACCGTTCAGCGGTTGTCCTCATTGACATCACGGGTGTACCTGTCGTCGACACGATGGTGGCGCATCATATTATTCAGGCAGCAGATGCCGTGCGCCTCATTGGAGCGAAGTGTATCCTTGTAGGCATTCGTCCGGAAATCGCACAAACCATTGTTACTCTTGGTATTGACCTTAGTCAGTTTCCGACGAAAAGCACACTTCGCAAAGGGATTGAATCTGCACTCCATAGCACGAACCGTAAACTTGTAAGTGTGGATGAAGAAGTAGGGGGGGAACTATGAGAATCCCAATTTTAAAGCTTCATGATTATCTGCTTATTACCATCCAATGGGAGCTGGACGATCAGACAGCACTTCAATTTCAGGAGGATCTGTTGGACAAGATCCACGAAACAGGTGCAAAAGGCATTGTGATTGATCTGACATCTGTGGATATGATTGATTCTTTTATCGCCAAGGTCCTTGGTGATGTTGTCAATATGTCAAATTTAATGGGCGCAAAAGTCGTGCTCACTGGAATTCAGCCTGCTGTAGCTATCACCCTTATTGATCTCGGTATATCCATGCGGACCGTCCCGACTGCACTGGATTTAGAACAAGGATTGGATAAGTTGCAGCAGGAGCTGGGGAGTTAGCATGAACATTCAATCCTGTGTAGAAGTAGTAAAAGAATGGGATATCGTGGCCGCAAGGCAATTGGGACGCAATGTGGCCAAGGACATTGGCTTTGGAAACGTCGACCAGGCCAGAATCACAACCGCTGTATCAGAGTTAGCTAGAAACATCTATTTATACGCAGGGACAGGACGCATATGCATTTATCCTATCGAAGAAATTGGAAAAAGAGGTCTTGTGATTTCATCTATTGATAATGGACCAGGGATAAAAGATATTAAACGAGTCATGGAAGATGGATATTCAACATCAGGTGGTTTAGGTGCAGGGCTTCCAGGAGTGAAACGTTTGATGGATGAGTTTGATTTACGTTCGAAAGAAGGAGAAGGAACAGAAATTACGGCGAAGAAATGGCTCCGATAAGGAGGGCGTAAGGTTTTGGAAATGAGAGACCTCGTTCAGCAAAAATACAAAGAAATATTAATTCACTATTTACAAAAGCAAGATGAACAAACGCTTTACAAAGGGCAAGAATTGAGCCGAAAAGCAATTGAACAGCGCATTTCTCCAGAAGAGATTGTCAGCCTGCATGTAGGTGTGCTTGAAGAAATCTATCCAGACGTACCTGAAGAAATCCGGAAATCTTTTGATGTTCTGCTAGAGGTTATGATTGGTTATGGCTTTGCGTATCGTGAGCATCAAAGCTTACGCCACCAACAGCTTGAACTAAAAACAGAGATAGAAGTTGCAGCGAACATGCAAACGACCTTGCTGCAAACCGAGACACCAAACTTACCAGGCGTGAAGGTTGGAGCGAAAAGTGTGCCTGCAAAACAAATGAACGGGGATTATTACCATTTCGCTCAAGACGAAAACGATTGTTTAGGAGTCGCCATTGCCGATGTGATTGGGAAGGGAATGCCTGCTGCTTTATGCATGTCGATGATCAAATACTCAATGGACAGCCTTCCAGAGACAAGGATGCAGCCGGGAGCGGTTTTGGAAAATTTAAATCGTGTTGTCGAACATAATGTTGATCCAAGTATGTTTATTACGATGTTGTATGGCATTTATGATCCGCGCATTCATAGCTTCTTTTTTTCTTCTGCTGGCCATGAGCCTGGATTTTATTACAATGCAAAAGAAAACCGCTTTACTGAGATATCAACAAAAGGATTGGTTCTTGGTGTGACGCGTACGGCGACCTTCGAAGAATATCGTCTTGATCTGGCGCCAGGCGACATGATTGTCCTCTTGTCAGATGGTGTCACAGAATGTCGAGCAGGAGATCAATTTATTGAGCGGGAATTCATCGCAGAGCTTATCCAGAAGAATATGGATAAGTGTCCACAGGAAATTGTTGAAGGTGTGTACGATGAACTTGCTCGGTTGCAAGAATTTGAGCTGAGAGACGATTTTACGCTAATTATATTACGTAGAGACGTTTAACTGCTTCCATTTGTGGGTACTTGTAAAAGGCACAATGACAATTAAAGAGGTGTACTTTATGAACTTAACAATAGATCAAAATACAACACAATCTACCCACCTAGTTCGTCTTACTGGAGAGGTAGATGCGTTTACAGCACCAAAGCTACGTGAGGCTCTACTTCCATTGACCGAACAGGAAGGTGCCGAGGTTATTGTCGATCTCACAGACGTGTCGTATATGGACAGCACGGGTCTTGGCGTCTTTATTGGAGCACTCAAATCAGCCAAGAAAAACAATGGCAACATTAAGCTCACTGGTATGAACAAGCGGGTTGAACGTCTGTTTACCATTACCGGTCTTACGGAAGTGTTAGAGATAGACAATTCAATGAGGGGTGAATTGCAATGAAGGAGGTCTTCGATTTCGTTGAAATGACAATTCCTGCAAAGCCTGAGTATGTAGGTGTCGTTCGTCTAACGGTTTCAGGCGTTGCGAACCGTATGGGATTTAACTATGAAGAAATTGAAGATGTAAAAGTGGCGCTTTCCGAGGCATGTACAAACGCTGTTCATCATGCCTATCAGGATGATGAGGACGGTGAAATAAAAATCGGCTTTGGCGTTTACGAGGACCGTCTTGAGCTTATGGTATCTGATAGCGGAAAAAGCATTGACCTAAATGGAATTAAAAAGAAATTAGGTCCAGTAAGCACAGATACTCCTGTAGATCATTTGACGGAGGGTGGTCTCGGCTTGTTCCTCATAGATACATTGATGGACAAAGTTGAGCTGACCAGTGAAGCGGGTGTCGTCGTTCTTATGACTAAGTTTCTGGAAAGAGATGAGGTGGAGGATAGTGTCGACACAATCTCGGCCCCACAACAAAACTAAATCAACTGAAGTGTACGAATGGATCAAACAATCTCAGGAAGATCCTGAGAATGAAGAAGTCAAAGAAAAAATTGTTCTGAAATACAATGATCTTGTCGTTTCACTTGCTCGAAAGTATTCAAGAGGCAGAAGCATTCATGATGATCTTGTTCAAGTCGGAATGATCGGGTTGCTTGCCTCCATCCGCAGATACGACAGCACCTTTGGAAAAAGCTTTGAGTCTTTTGCTGTACCGACGATTATCGGTGAGATCAAGCGATTTATTCGTGATAAAACGTGGAGTGTACACGTGCCAAGACGAATCAAAGAGCTTGGACCGAAAATTAAACGTGCGGTTGAAGAATTAACAACAGCGCTTCAGCGGTCGCCAAAAATTGACGAAATTGCGGAGTATTTAGAGGTCTCAGAAGAAGATGTGCTGGAAACGATGGAGATGGGAAAGAGTTATCAAGCTCTATCCGTAGATAGCTCGATCGAAGCTGATTCTGAAGGAAGCACAGTCACATTGCTAGATCTTGTTGGGAAGCAAGAGAGTGGGTATGAGACAACGGATCAGCGTATGCTGCTTGAAAAAGTGTTCCATGTCTTGTCCGAGCGGGAACAAGAGATTTTAAAGTGCACGTATTTCGAAAATATGAGTCAAAAAGAAACTGGCGACCTTCTAGGTATTTCACAAATGCATGTGTCGAGGCTGCAACGCCGTGCTCTTAAGAAATTAAAAGAGGCAATGCGTGTGGAATCTACGGAGTGCCTTTAAGTATGAAAAAAAATCAGCAGCTTCGTCGGATGGACGTCTTTTCATTTCAACGAGCAAAAGGCGGCCAAGAGACGTGTGGTGACAGCTTTTTCTTTGAGGAAACTGAGGACTATTTTGTTTGTGCCTTGGCTGACGGCCTTGGGAGTGGAGTTGACGCGAATAAGGCGTCTCATGCGGCGATCTCAGAAATTCGTTCTCATCATGCTTTAGAAAATATTGAGCAGCTATTCTTGCGTGCCAACCATGCGATGAAAGATAAGCGCGGCGCCGTGCTCACGGTATTTTTCGTGGATTATGTGAAGAAAGAACTTACTTGTGCATCAATAGGGAACATTCGCTTGTTCTTTCATTCAGCGACAGGGAAGCTCACCTATCCATTGCCGCAATCGGGATATCTATCTGGAAGACCGCAAAAGCTCAAGATCCAAACCTTTCCTTGTGAGCAAGGGAGCACATTTTTAATTCATTCCGATGGGTTGGAGTTGCGATCACCTCGAAATGTAGGATGGCAATTGAAGTCAACCAAGAGCGCGTTCGAGCAGCTGGCCACATCGATTGAAGAAAAGCCAACAGATGATGTGACGTATCTTATCGGCACATTTGCACGATAATAGCATGAATGAAAGGCTTTCAGGCGTACTGAAAGTTTTTTTGTTGTGCATAAAAGAGGAGGATGGCTTGCCCTTTGTTTTGCAATAATGCTATGTTGAATAAAGCCATGGACGAGGAGGAGTTATATGAGCAATCTAGAACAGAAGCACATTGATCTCATCGCAAAAGAATTAACGATTAGTAGCAAACAGGTAAAGAGTGTGCTTTCATTAACAGAAGAAGGCAACACTGTGCCGTTTATCGCAAGATACCGTAAAGAACAAACTGGAAGTCTGGATGAAGTGCAAATTCAAGATATTCTTGAACGAGCTACATATATAGGGAATTTGGAAGAACGAAAACTGGACGTCATTCGCCTCATTGATGAACAAGGCAAGCTTACAACGGAACTTCAAGAGAATATTCAAGCAGCAACCGTGCTTCAAAAGGTTGAGGATTTGTATCGTCCATATAAACAAAAGCGAAGAACACGTGGAACCAAAGCGAAGGAAAAAGGCCTTGAACCCCTCGCCTTATGGCTGCTTGAAGAAAACGCCGAGGACCCTGAAACAAAAGCAGCTAACTTTGTGAATGATGATGTACCGACAACTGAGGAAGCACTTCATGGTGCACTTGATATTCTTGCTGAGCAAGTAGCGGATGACCCAGACAATCGTCAGTTTGTTCGACAAAAAACGTTCGACACTGGACTGCTTTCTTCAAAGGTGAAAAATGAAGCGGATGATGAGAAAAAACGCTTTGAGATGTATTACGACTATGACGAAGCGGTGAAAAAGGCAGCTGCCCATCGCATTTTGGCAGTCAACCGTGGGGAAAATGAAGGTGTTTTGCGTGTCTCTATTGTCACGTCTAGCGAAACCATTGTTGAAAAGCTTGTAAGAGACGTTGTGAAAAAGCCTGCGTCTCCGACGACTCCTTATCTTGAGGATGCCATGAAGGATGCCTATAAGCGATTGTTGCAGCCCGCTGTCGAGCGTGATATTCGCAATGAGCTCACTGAGAAAGCGGAGAAGCAGGCCATAAATGTGTTTGCAAAAAACCTGCAAAACCTATTGCTTCAGCCTCCATTAAAAGGCAAGCATGTGCTTGCGGTAGATCCTGCCTATCGGACTGGATGCAAGCTCGCGGCAGTCGACGACACGGGCAAAGTTCTCTATATCGATGTGATCTATCCTCATAAACCAGTGGGGAAATTTGCTGAAGCTAAAGCAACCGTCAAAAAAGCACTCAAACAATATGAGATAGGGCTCATCGCTATTGGCAATGGAACAGCATCGCGCGAAACGGAGGAATTCGTTTCTGAGCTTCTCAAAGAGTATGATGCACCTGTGTTGTATTGTATCGTTAATGAGGCCGGCGCCAGCGTTTACTCAGCCTCTGCGTTGGCAAGAGAAGAGTTCCCTGATTTACAAGTAGAAGAACGTAGTGCAGTGTCCATTGCAAGACGTGTGCAGGATCCACTGGCTGAATTGGTGAAAATTGATCCTAAGTCCGTCGGCGTCGGTCAGTATCAGCATGATGTATCACAGAAAGAATTACAGCAATCGTTGCAGTTCGTCGTTGAGACCGCTGTGAACCAGGTCGGTGTCAATGTGAATACGGCTTCAGCAAGTCTGTTGTCCTACGTGGCAGGTCTGTCTTCAGGTGTTGCCAAAAACATTGTTCAGTTTCGCGAAGAGAAAGGCCGCATTACAAAACGGTCACAGCTGAAAAAAGTCCCACGACTTGGTGATAAAACGTTTGAGCAATGTATTGGTTTTTTGCGAGTGCCTGATGGTGATGTGCCATTGGACAGGACGAGCATTCATCCAGAAAGCTATCCAGTCGCCTTAGGTCTACTAGAAACACTCGGCATGACAACAAAGGATATTGGAAGCCAGGAGCTTGCCAAACATTTAGACGCTCTTAAGGTTTCAGAAGTCGCAAGTCGCTTAGAGATAGGTACATTAACATTAGAAGACATTATTGCCGATTTAAAAAAGCCGTCGAGAGACCCCCGAGATGACGTCGCGCAGCCACTGTTAAAGAAGGGCATTACGACAATGGAGGATCTAGAGGCAGGTATGGAAATGCAAGGTACTGTTCGAAACGTGATTGATTTTGGTGCCTTTGTTGACATTGGTGTAAAGCAGGATGGCCTTGTCCATATTTCGAAGTTAAAAAAAGGGTTTGTTAAGCACCCTCTTGATGTGGTTCAAGTTGGGGATGTTGTCACCGTATGGATTGATGTGATTGATTCGGCCAAGGGGCGAATCGGCTTGACAATGATTCAACCTTAACCACATTTCCTTGTGTAGGAGAATACAACGGTCGTATTCTCCTCAGGCTTTGTATTCTTTGGTGCGTTGCCTTGTTCGGGGCTCATTGCCGGTGTTTGGTTTTGGAGTCAATGCTGTTCATCTTAAAGAGGAGAATAGTAAGCGTTCTCCTTATTATGGTGAGTACTTGTTCCGATAAAAATACCAGCATTGATTCAACAAACGTATTTCGTAGCGGTTTTTTTCTAAGTATGCTTTTTTAAGCTGTTTTTTAAGCCAGTGTGGCATATACGCTCCCTCCTTGAACATTTTATGTTCTTAGATCGTTTTTCATTTTATGCGGCATAGCTTGTTGATGTACCAGTTCCTTTAAGGAAGTGAGGAATTCAGTATGGACAATAATGACTTGCAGGCGTATGTAGAAGACATATCCCTCGAGTATTTCTCGAAACCATTTCATCATAAGGCATTTTTTAACCCAAGGCTGAGAACCACGGGTGGAAGGTACGCATTAGGGGACCATCATATTGAAATTAACCCGAAGCATGTTGAGCAGTTTGGTCAGAAAGAGCTTGCGAGCATAGTAAAGCATGAGCTTTGTCACTATCATTTGCATTTAGAGGGGAAAGGATACAAGCATCGCGATCAAGAATTCAAAAGGCTGTTAGCCGAAGTTGGAGGGGCGAGGCACTGCTCTGCACTGCCTGAGAATAAAGGGATAAGCCATCTTTATGAATGCAAAGATTGTTCAGAACGTTTCGTCCGTAAACGCAGAATACGGACGGACCGATACGTATGCGGAAGATGTCGAGGGAAATTGAAAAAAATCACGAATTTCAGTTGACTGGCACGAAACGTATATGGTAAGTTTATTAAGCCGTTGCGAAAGAGATTAGGCGGTCGCGATTGTCTACAAACTATGTGTTGACAATTGAATTGCAGTCAATTACAATATAGAACGTCGCTTCATTCGTTGAATTATTATTCCACAGTAGCTCAGTGGTAGAGCTATCGGCTGTTAACCGATCGGTCGCAGGTTCGAATCCTGCCTGTGGAGCCATGGAGAAGTACCCAAGTGGCTGAAGGGGCTCCCCTGCTAAGGGAGTAGGTCGTTTACGCGGCGCGAGGGTTCAAATCCCTCCTTCTCCGCCATTGTGCATGGCCCGTTGGTCAAGCGGTTAAGACACCGCCCTTTCACGGCGGTAACACGGGTTCGAATCCCGTACGGGTCATTCAGTTGAATATTTGCCGGTCACGCCGGCGCTATAAGGTCCCGTGGTGTAGCGGTTAACATGCCTGCCTGTCACGCAGGAGATCGCCGGTTCGATCCCGGTCGGGACCGCCATTTTAATGGGCTATAGCCAAGCGGTAAGGCAACGGACTTTGACTCCGTCATGCGCTGGTTCGAATCCAGCTAGCCCAGCCAGAAATTTTAACTTCATACCATTTTTTCTGCGGTCGTGGCGGAACGGCAGACGCGCTAGGTTGAGGGCCTAGTGGGAGTTATATCCCGTGGAGGTTCAAGTCCTCTCGACCGCATCATCCTTTTTTGTTTATCGGTGCCAAAGCGCATCCATATGCGCCCGTAGCTCAATTGGATAGAGCGTTTGACTACGGATCAAAAGGTTAGGGGTTCGACTCCTCTCGGGCGCGCCACCTTACATTTGATCGATAAATAGAAATAATACAACCTTTGCGGGTGTAGTTTAGTGGTAAAACCTCAGCCTTCCAAGCTGATGTCGTGGGTTCGATTCCCATCACCCGCTCCATTTTTTATGCTGTGGGGGCCTGTAGCTCAGCCCGGTTAGAGCGCACGCCTGATAAGCGTGAGGTCGGTGGTTCGAGTCCACTCAGGCCCACCATATTGTCCTTTGAAAACTGAACAGAAGTCAAATGCAAAAAAACGTGCCATGTTGAAAGACATGTAAAATAAATCCCGTTGATTTTACTTAAATCAACAACGCAGGAAACAACGCAGGAATGGAACATCAGTGAGAACTGATGAACGCCAGACCATACTATTATGGAGAGTTTGATCCTGGCTCAGGACGAACGCTGGCGGC
>NZ_SNYJ01000015.1:6326-101012 GCF_004363045.1 Aureibacillus halotolerans | reverse complement strand
GCTGATAGAATCAGTTTACAGGAGAGAATGATTTTTGGTGAAAAAGTGTTCAATGGAAACGAGCAAAAACTGTTCACTTTATTTTAGCAGTTACAATGGGGCACTATACATATTCTCAAAACACCTGAAGTGCTTACAAAACTAATTGCTTTATATACCATACGTTAACTTCTCGCCTCCTACATGAGAACGTTCCAACTCAGTTTGCATTCAATGGCGAAAAGAAAAATGCTACTGTTACTACACCATGGTGTGTAATCTATGTGACTATATCTGTAAAGTATTCTCCTTATATTGAGATACGAAGATCCGATTGTTATACTACTTTTGGTAAACGGTGTGTTAGGCAATGTAGAAATGCATAACATTGCAATTGGACCTACATAGTAATGCAACTTGACACGGAGCCTCTATGGGCGTGAACTAAACGCCAAGAAGCCAAGCGCCATAAGGCTTTGGCATTGCCAAAAAGGCTAGCACGCCCAACTCTCCGTGTAAAGTTGCAACGAAATATTGGCTTGCAAAGTTATGCACTATTGTTTTGCACTACACAAACGGCTCTACGAAAGGAGGTTGCCATTTGAAAATCAAACTTAACATTAGTGATGAGCGCTATGATGAAATCAAATTTGCACTCGAAGAACGAGGAATTCAAATAGATGATTCTGCCGACTTGGTTATAAGTGAAACCAACAGCTTCAAAGATCATCTGACTGTGAGAGAAAAAGAAACCAATGCAAGAATCCTTTTATCGATAGAGGATATTATTTGTATCGAATCGTTCGGTCATGTAGTTGAAGTACAAACACATGAAGCACGATATCAAGCGACCGACCGATTGTATCGTATTGTCGGTTTGCTTGACCCATCAAAATTTTTGCGTATAAGTAACTCTGTCGTAATTGCGAAAAATAAGGTTAAACGAATTACACCTACTCTTTCTTCTAAGTTTATCCTTACGATGAGTAATGGTAAAAAAGTTGATGTGACAAGGAGCTATTACTACATATTCAAAGACTATTTCGGAATATAGAGGAGGAATTTCCATGAGTTTTCCTAATTATTTTCTTGTACTGATTGCAATTGTATTTATTTTTGTCGCTACCATTATTGTCTATTTTCAAGTCTTTAAACGGCATATCAATAAAGCTCTAAGCGATACCGAGAGCAAGCGTACTTCAATGGCTCCTCCAAATAAAGTCGTTATTGTGATGACGATCATTGTTTTACTCATTGGCCTGTTTATTAGTTATAATGCGGGTTATGTGAATGCCTATAAAGAGTACGATGAGGACGCGTGGGTGATGTCAGCTTCTGATATTCAGACATTCTATGCAGAAGTAATCGAAGTGGGCGAGAACTCTTTATTGGTTGAAGGTATTCCCCTCAATGATGAGACGTATCAAGGCGAGTTTCAATATGACGTATGGGAGGAAGTACGTATATACCGACAAGATGCTGCTATTCGGCTTTCTGATTTGTCAGAAGGTGACTTGGTTTCAATCACATTACTCACCGACAAAACAGGCTTTACAGATATTTTTAAAATTGAGCAGTTAGAGGATAAAGAGTAAAAAATTATTAGGAGGATAGTGAGCATTGACACTTTTATTTACTGAATAAATCAGGCGTTGTGTTGAAAAAGTCAATTGATCAATCTGACCTAGCTTCCACTCAAGCAGAGCTAGCATTGAAGTTGATTTTGCACTGCGAAAGTTGTCTAAATCAAAAACAAACCCGAAGTCCACAGCTGAATCTACATAAGTGATAAAATTCCGCATGAAACGATGCGCTTACTTTTCTTGTTTGCCTAAGCAAGCAACTCAACTCTCTTCCCCACTTTCTCTGTTGTATGAGTCCGAGACAAAATAAAAACACTTTACGCAGAAACAAACGTCAGTGTAGTCAAAATACGTAGACTCCTGCGGGAACAGCGCGAGCTGAAGATTACCTCGGAAAGCTTGCTTTCCGAGGTAGCTGAAGCCGTGCCCGCGGAACGCGAAGTATTTTGACGAAGTGCCGTGGTTTCATTGCCATGAATGGCACATTTGTAAAAATAAAAAAAACCACCAATTTGGAAATAATTGGTGGAGACGGTGGGAGTCGAACCCACGTCCAGAGATAACGATACTTCAGCGTCTACAAGCGTAGTCGACATATTGGTATTTCGCTACGAGTGCGGCCTATCGACAGGCTTTCCAGTAGCTAGTCTGATTATTCTCTTCCCTCGCCCTCAGACGGCGAACTTAGGCGTAGCCCACTTAGAGTGAGTCCCTGATCCTACCACATGGGCGATGGAGGGAGGGACCGCTTAAAACTGCTTACGCAGCTAGAGCGAAGTTGTTTTCTTGTTTGCCAGTTATAGGCGATGGCCCGTTTATCGAGTGTGCCGTCTCGGCTCGCAACCAAAGCTCGACCTATCCCTGTCGAATCCGTAACGTCCCCGAGTTGTATGGAACGCACAGCTAATGTGCAAAAACTAGTATAGCATAGTCCTTTGTTGAAGGAAAGATTTCTGCTTGACTGCTTAGGAAAATTGCTTTTCCTTAAATGCCCGTTCGATGTCTCGCTTAGCTTCCTTGCGCTTTAACGTTTCTCGCTTATCGAAGTTCTTCTTCCCTCTTGCCAAGCCAATGAGAACTTTAGCAAAACCATTCTTAATGTAAAGCTTCAACGGAACGATGGCATAGCCCTGTTGCTGTGATTCACCGATTAAGCGCGAAATTTCCTTACGCTTAAGCAATAGCTTCCTTGTACGCAACGGTTCATGGTTATGAATATTGCCTTGTTCATACGGGCTAATGTGCATGTTGTGTAAAAAGACCTCTCCATGCTGCACTCGCGCAAAGGCATCCTTCAAATTCACTCGCGCTGCACGGATCGCTTTAATTTCCGTGCCTTGCAGGACAAGACCCGCTTCGAACGTTTCTTCAATAAAGAAGTCATGATGTGCTTTTTTGTTCTGTGCAATTTGCTTTCCGTCGCCACGAGGCATAGTTCATTTCCCCTTCATCACGTCGGTGAGAAGGACGGACACCGATCGTGCCACGTCCTCCAAACGTTATTTTTTTCTGCGACGTTTTTTCTTTTTATTTGTAGGTGCCTGATCATAAAATGGACGCTTCCCTTTACTTGTAGAAGAAGACGAATCACCGTCTTTTTTGCCTTTGGCTTGACCCTGACCTTGCCGACCACGCTTTTTCGGTTTTTTATCTGTTGAGCGACCAACCGATATTTCCTTTTTGCCATGGTTTTTACGTGGCGCTTTTCTCACGGCCATATCCTTTAAGGCAAAATCAATCGCACGCTCATCAATATTGACGGAAATGACCGTAACAGTAACCTCATCGCCAATTGAAAACTCAGTCCCAGTACGCTCGCCAACCATTGCCATTCGACCTTCAATGAAATGGTAGTAGTCGTCTGTGAGGTAACTCACATGCACAAGTCCTTCAATCGTATTCGGCAACTTGACGAAAAGACCAAAGTTCGTCACAGACGAAATGACGCCATCATAGGACTCCCCGATTTTGTCCTCCATGTACTGCGCCTTTTTCAGATCATCGGTTTCACGCTCTGCGTCCACTGCACGTCGTTCCATTTCAGACGTATGCTTCGCAATTTCAGGCATCTTGGCATTCCATTTGCCTTTCGTGCCTTCATCCACTTTACCGTTAATCAAATACTCTCGAATGAGGCGATGAACAATTAAGTCAGGATACCGGCGAATTGGTGATGTGAAATGCGTGTAAAACTCTGTAGACAACCCAAAATGACCTAAGCTCTCATGTGAGTAACGGGCCTGCTGCATGGAACGAAGCATCATTGTGGAGATGATTGGTTCTTCTGGCATGTCCTTCAACGATTCAAGCAATGACTGCAATGCTCTTGGATGAATGTCATTCGCTGAACCTTTTACACTGTAGCCAAATGCCGTAATCATCTCAAAAAAGCGTGTCAGCTTATCTGGATCTGGGTCTTCGTGAATACGATAAATAAACGGCACGTCCATCCAGTGAAAATGCTCAGCGATCGTTTCATTTGCCGCCAACATAAACTCTTCAATGAGCTTTTCAGCGATTGATCGTTCACGGATGACGACCTCCGTTGGTTTACCTTCACCATCAACAAGCACTTTCGCTTCTTTGAAATCAAAGTCGACAGCTCCCCTGTCCATACGTTTCTTTCGCAAGATCAAAGCGAGCTGCTCCATATCTTTAAACATTGGCACAAGCGGAGCATACTTTTTCATTAAGGCTTCATCGCTATGTACGAGGATATCACGTACATCTGTATAGGTCATTCTTTCGTTTGTACGAATGACACTTTGAAAAATACGATGCTTTACTACAGTTCCTTGCTGGTCCATCTCCATTTCACAGGAAAGGGTCAGACGGTCTACCTGTGGATTTAAGGAGCAAATGCCGTTTGATAACCGATGTGGAATCATCGGTATGACACGATCGACAAGATAGACGCTTGTCGCACGCTCTAGCGCCGCTTTATCAATTGGACTGTTTTCCTGCACATAGTGACTGACGTCGGCAATATGAACGCGAAGCTGGTAGTTCCCATTATCCAACTTTTTCACGCTTACTGCATCATCCAAGTCTTTGGCATCTGCCCCATCAATGGTGACGATATCGTCGTCACGTAAATCTTCACGGCCTTGGAGGTCTTCAGGTGCGATCTTTTCTGGCGTTTCTTTCGCCTGAGCAAGAGCATCTTCAGGGAATTCGATCGGAATGCCATTTTTATGAATGATCGACAATATATCAATGCCAGGGTCGTTTTTATGTCCTAGAATTTCGATGACATGACCCTCAGCACTCATACGTCGTTCAGGATAGCTCGTCAGTTCGACAACGACCTTGTGCCCCTCAACGGCCCCATTGGTCGCATCCTTTGGAATAAAAATATCAGCGGAAATTTTTTTGTCATCCGGCTCGACAAAACCAAAGCCTTTGCTTGCGACATACGTACCGACGACACGCTTAATCCCTCGTTCTAGAATACGGACAACTGTGCCTTCACGTTTCTGTTTGGCATCCTTTGATGTTACGCGAACTAGTACCGTATCACCGTGCATAGCGCCTTTCAAATCGCTCGGCGGAATAAACACATCGTCCTCGCCTTCTGCTTCAGGCAATAAAAAAGCAAAGCCACGCGAATGGGCACTAACCTTCCCTTTCACGAGATTCATTTTTTCAGGAAGTCCATAGCGATTGCTTCTGGTGCGCACGATACGGCCTTGATTTTCAAGTTCCACGAGTGCTTTAACAAACGCTTTAAAATCTGGTGCCTCTACAATTTGAAAAGCCTCTTCAAGTTCGTTCACCGTGAGTGGTTTATAGGCCTCTTCTTTCATAAAACTTAACAGCGGTTGCTGGTAGGACTGATCTTCGTTGGACATTCTGCATTTCTCCTTTGCCGGGTCTCAAACGTTATTGTTAGCTTTCCCAATTGAGCCCCTCTAAAAACTCATAAATGTCCTCATGTAGCTTATCCTTCTCTTTGCCAAAGGTAATCGCGTGTCCAGAGTTTTCGTACCAGTGGATGTCCTTTTGCTCTGATGAAATGCCTTCATAAATCATGTTTGCACTGTCAGGATTAATCATCTTATCTTGACGCGCTTGGATAATCAACGTCGGTGCATAGACAAGATCTAGCTCATCTCGAATGCCATTTATAAGTGTTTTCGACTGCTCTAATACGGTGAATGGCTGTTGCTGCAATGCATTCAATTCTTGCTGGATCGTCTCTTCATCTTTGCGTTCAAGCTGTTTAATTTCTTTTGCCCTTGCAATAACACCTGCTTTTAAACGATCCTGATGATCGGCGACGACAGGGGCACACATAGATATCACGCCAGCGACTGGACGTACTGAAGCAAGCTTTAGGCTTAACACACCGCCTAACGACAGCCCGCAAACCGCAATTTTTTCAAAGCCAAGCGATTGAAGGTGGTCATATGCCTCTAGTGCACAGGTCCACCAATCCTCGGCGCCAGTCAATAGCAACTCCTCAATTGGCACACCATGACCAGGGTAAATCGGCGCATGAGAGGCATAGCCTTGCTTCTCTAAAAAGCGTCCTAGCATTCTCACGTCGCCTGAATGGCCAGTAAATCCGTGCAACAGGAGAACGGCACGGTCTCCATTTGAGAACGTGAACGGCTTTGGTTTGACAACGTTCATGTCGTTTATTTCTCCTTTCATGTGGGCGTTCCTTTATTGTATTGTTCCCAGTTTAAATGAAAAAAGCGAGCAGCTGTCTGCCACTCGCTAGTCAGTTCTTACACATTAAAATAAGCCACGGCAATTGTGAGCAAGAAAAAGAGTACAGAAAACACGATCGTGAGACGATGCAAAATCAAGTCCATTCCACGTGCTTTTTGTTTACCAAACAATTGCTCCGCTCCGCCGGAGATCGCTCCTGAAAGACCAGCACTTTTTCCTGGCTGAAGCAAAACAAGCGCAATAATGCCAATGCTTACAAGAATAAGCAGCGTAATCGCAATAGCATGCATTTTATATCCTCCTAAACCGAGTCAAATCTATCTCTAATGTACCATAAGATGACTTGAAGGACAACAACTGCTTGCAAGTCAAACGATCAAGGTCTTTCACGGCTTAATCAGCAAGAGAATAAGCAGCGTAAATCGACATAACCCCCCATAAAAACAACACAGCTAGCAAGACGATTAGTATAACTTTAATAGGTCGACTCACGTTTCTCGCCTCCAATAAAATGATTGTCATTAATTTCTTTTAAACTCAACTTTCGCTTTTATTTGGCAGGAACACTTAAATTACTTGGTAAACCTACAATTCAATGTTGTAGTTGCTTATTATACAAGCTGCCATACGCTCGCTTTCACCCTAAAGGGCACAAGCGCAACATCGACTCCAAGTACTTTCGTCGTGTTTTCTTTGCCGCGGGCGAACTGCGAGCCTCCTCGATCGCTTGCGCTCTCTGTGGGGTCTCGCTTAGCTCGCTTTTCCACCCTAAAGGGCATAAGGGCAACATCGATTCGCGAGTACGTCTCATCGTGTTTTCTTTACCGCAGGAGTCTCGCTAGTGGCTACTTTTAGCGTTGGAGTTGATTTCGCACTGCGAAAGTTAGTTAAACGTAAGTCCATCGCTGCATCAATACTTCTCTAGGTGATCCAATTTGCCTGAAACGATGCATAAACTTGACTTGATTGGTAAGCAACACGCCTTACCACGCTTTTATCCTCGCGTTATACGATACCAATAAAAAATTAAACCATTTACACAGAAACAAACATCAGCGTAGTCAAAATACGTAGACTCCTGCGGGAACAGCGCGAGCTGAAGATCCCGCAGGAAAGCTTGCTTTCCGAGGAAGCTGAAGCCGTGCCCGCGGAAAGCGAAGTATTTTGACGAAGCGGTCGTATTTTCTTTGCACCCTAAAGGGCACAAGTGCATCATCGATTCGGAAAAGAACTCGCGTGATTTCTTCACCATGCCTCTTAAGGAAAACATTCAAGGCGTCCACTTTCTTGACTCAACTATGTCACAGCGTCTTTAAAAATGAAATCAAAAAACTCTCCTTCGCGGTCCTAGCGAAGGAGAGTTGAATGCATTGCTTATTTGTTGATATTGTAGAATGCTGCGCGACCACCGTAACGGCCGGTAAATGCAAGGCGATCTTCAATGCGAAGAAGCTGATTGTACTTCGCTACACGGTCTGTACGAGACGGTGCGCCTGTTTTAATTTGCCCAGCATTTGTTGCGACGGCAATATCAGCAATCGTGCTGTCTTCTGTTTCGCCTGAGCGATGAGAAATGACAGCCGTATACCCTGCACGCTTCGCCATTTCAATGGCGTCGAATGTTTCTGTGAGTGTTCCAATTTGGTTCACTTTGATGAGGATTGAGTTGGCGATGCCTTTCTCAATACCTTCAGAGAGCTTTTTCGTGTTCGTTACGAACAAGTCATCCCCAACGAGCTGGACTTTGTTCCCAACGCGCTCAGTCAAGAGCTTAAAGCCGTCCCAGTCGTTTTCATCAAGGCCGTCTTCGATCGAGATGATTGGGTATTTTTCAACAAGCTGTACAAGGAAGTCAACCATCTCTTCAGAGGTTTTTGTCACCCCTTCACCAGATAGATGGTATTTGCCATCCTTGTACATTTCAGAAGCTGCCACGTCCATTGCAAGCTGGATGTCTTCTCCCGGCTTGTAGCCTGCTTTTTCGATCGCTTCAATGATCGTTTGCAGTGCTTCTTCGTTCGAGCTAAGATTTGGCGCGAAGCCACCTTCGTCACCCACTGCTGTGTTGTAGCCTTTTTCCTTCAAGACGCCTTTAAGTGCGTGGAAGATTTCAGTTCCCATGCGAAGGGCGTGCTTGAAGCTTTCAGCACCAACTGGCATAACCATGAATTCCTGCACATCGACGTTGTTGTCGGCATGCTCACCACCGTTGATGATATTCATCATTGGTACTGGAAGTGTTTTCGCATTGAATCCACCTAAGTATTGGTACAAAGGAATGTCAAGGAAGTCAGCTGCTGCATGAGCCGCCGCCATAGACACACCAAGAATAGCGTTGGCACCGAGGTTGCCTTTGTTATCAGAACCATCAAGATCGATCAATGCTTCATCAATGGCTACTTGATCAAGCACGTCAAAGCCTACGAGCTCTGGTGCAATTTTTTCGTTTACGTTACTAACGGCTTTAAGAACACCTTTGCCAAGATAACGATCTTTGTCGCCATCACGTAATTCGACAGCTTCATATTCTCCAGTGGACGCACCACTTGGCACTAACGCACGACCAAATGCGCCAGATTCTGTATGAATTTCAACCTCTACTGTTGGATTGCCACGAGAGTCTAGTACTTCACGTGCAAATACATCAATAATTAAGGACATGAGAGTCCCTCCCTTTATCATCATTGTGTGTTGTTTGTAAAACTGAGTCTTAAAGCCAAGAGCGTCCTCTCGCGTTACAGCCTCAGCTATACGTTTACTTTTCGTCTTTGATCAGTGATTCTCCTGTCATTTCTACAGGTTTTTCTAAGTTCATGATGTCGAGCATTGTCGGAGATAGGTCGCCAAGCTTTCCACCTTCGTTTAAAGCAAGACCTTTCTTCGTGACAATCAATGGCACAGGATTTGTCGTATGTGCTGTCATCGGCTTGCCTTCAGGCGTTACAACTTCATCTGAATTGCCATGATCCGCGGTGATCAAGGCAACGCCATCTTTAGAAAGTATTTTATCAACGATTTCCCCAAGACATTCGTCAACAGCCTCGATGGCTTTGATGGTCGGCTCTAATTTTCCTGAATGACCGACCATGTCAGGGTTAGCGAAATTTAGAATGATCGCATCAAATGTATCCTTGTCCAACGCTTTAAGAAGCGCATCCTTGACTTCATACGCACTCATTTCTGGTTTGAGATCGTATGTTGCCACTTTAGGAGAATCAATCAAAATGCGTTCTTCTCCTTCAAAAGGCTGTTCGCGACCGCCACTAAAGAAAAAGGTCACATGAGGGTACTTTTCCGTTTCGGCAATTCGAAGCTGTTTCTTGCCTTGCTGGGAAAGCACTTCCCCCATCGTGTTGTCGAGATTTACAGGTTTGAAGGCTACATAACCGTCAACCGTTTCGCTGAATTGCGTTAAGCAAACAAAGAAAAGGTTTTTGGGCGCCTTGTCCCCACGATCAAATTCACGAAAATCATCATTTGTAAATGCTCGCGATGTTTGAATCGCACGGTCCGGACGGAAGTTGTAAAAAATCACTGCATCGTCATCATGAATCGTTGCGACTGGAGATCCATCTTCTTTCGTCATCACAGATGGAAGCACGAATTCATCATAAATGTCGTTGCTGTAGTTGTCTTCGATACATTCTTCTGGTGTTTTGTAGGAAGGTCCTTCGCCATAAGCCATCGCTCGATACGATTTTTCAACACGATCCCAGCGCTTGTCACGATCCATTGAATAGTAACGGCCCGACAAGGTGGCAATTTCACCTACATGTAATTCTTTGATTTTCTGCTGTAGCTCGTCAATATAGGTTTTCGCCGATTGCGGTGCTACATCGCGACCATCCAAAAAGCCATGAATGTAAACCTTTTTCAAGCCTTTATCACTCGCAAGCTTTAAAATCGCAAACAAGTGATTGATATGGCTATGAATGCCGCCATCTGACAATAGTCCGAAAATGTGAAGCGCACGCGATTCTTTTTCATGGGCGTGATTAATCGCCCCTTGAATCGTGTCATTTTCAAAGAAATCGCCGTCTTTAATGGCCTTATTCACTCTCGTCAGGCTCTGATACACCACTCTGCCTGCACCGATATTTAAATGCCCTACCTCTGAATTGCCCATCTGGCCATCAGGCAGTCCTACTTCTTCCCCACATGCCGTTAACGTCGTATGTGGGAACTGATCCCAGTAGCGATCAAAATTCGGTTTTTTCGCATGCGCTACAGCGTTGCCCTGCGTCACATCACGAAAAGCAAATCCATCAAGGATAATCAGCGCAACTGGTTGCTTAGCCATTATGAGCCGCCTCTAGTAGCTGGACAAAGGAGTCTGGTTCGAGACTTGCACCGCCAACAAGGGCCCCATCGATATCTGATGCTGCCATGTACTCTGCAATGTTCCCAGGTTTTACACTACCACCGTATTGAATACGTAAGCTTTCTGCTGTTTCTTGACCGAATTGATCAAGAATAACGCGACGAATCGCGGAGCAAACTTCATTCGCATCCTCTGCAGTAGAGGATTTGCCTGTGCCAATTGCCCAGATCGGTTCATAGGCAATGACGACTTGTTCGGCTTTTTCTGGGCTTAGCCCTTCCAATGCCTTCATCACTTGCCCCTCAACAACATCGCTTGTTTCATTTGCCTCACGCTGTTCGAGTGTTTCGCCTACACAGACGATAGGAACAAGATGATGTGCAAAGGCCGCATGGACTTTTTTGTTCACTGCTTCATCCGTCTCAGCAAACAGTTCACGTCGTTCCGAGTGACCGAGGATAACATAAGTAACGCCAAGATCCTCTAAAGCTGCTGGGCTCACTTCACCAGTAAATGCGCCTTGGTCTTCAAAGTGCATTGTTTGTGCTCCGACCTTTAGAGAAGAGCTTTTCGTTTGTTCTACAAGGTTTTGAAGAAACAGACTTGGGGAGCAAACGATCGCATCCACTTTTTCTTCGCCTGGAAGCTTACTGCTTACAGCTGTGACAAAGTCAGCTGCTTCCTGTAGTGTTTTATGCATTTTCCAGTTTCCTGCAATAATCGGTTTACGCATAAGACCTCACCTCTTTCTTATTTGTCTGTTAGTACAGTAACGCCAGGAAGTTCTTTGCCTTCCATAAATTCAAGCGATGCCCCACCGCCGGTTGAAATATGATCCATGTCTTGTGCGAGACCAAATTTCTCAACAGCTGCCGCAGAGTCGCCGCCACCAATAATCGTGTAACCGGTCGTCGCTGCCATTGCGTCACCAACGGCGCGAGTGCCATTCGCGAAGGTTTCCATTTCAAATACACCCATCGGTCCGTTCCAAATCACAAGCTCTGATTTCGAAATCACATCACTATACAAAGCCCGTGTTTTCGGTCCAATATCCATTGCTTCCCAATCGGCAGGGATTTGGTCAATCGACACTTCTTTTGTATTGGCGTCATTCGAGAAGTCATCCCCTACGACAACATCTGTAGGAAGATAGAGTTTAATGCCTTTTTCCTTCGCTGTTTCCATAAACGATTTTGCGAGATCAATCTTGTCTTCTTCTAAAAGGGATTTCCCAATTTCGTAACCTTGCGCTTTAATAAATGTGTACGCAAGACCGCCACCGATAATTAAGTTGTCCACTTTTTTCAGCAGATGCTCAATGACGCCAATTTTATCGCGCACTTTCGCACCACCAATGATGGCAGTAAACGGACGGTCTGGCTTTTCTAATGCACCGCCAAGAACCTCAAGCTCTTTCTCCATGAGGAAACCAGCACATGCGTTTAGATGCTCAGCCACGCCGACGGTTGAAGCGTGCGCACGGTGAGCTGTACCAAACGCATCATTGACGTAAACGTCAGCCAATGCAGCAAACTGTTTCGAAAGGGTCGCGTCATTTTTCTCTTCGCCCGCTTCAAAGCGAACATTCTCGAGCAACACGACCTCTCCGTCATCAAGCTTTTGTACAGCTGCTTCTACTTCTGAACCTACAACTTGATCTGTTTTGGTCACTGGTTGTCCAAGCAGTTCACTCAATCGCTCAGCAACAGGAGTTAAGCGTAGGTCTTCAACGACTTCTCCCTTTGGTCTGCCAAGATGGCTCGCAAGGATTAAACGACCTCCTTGATCCAAAATGTATTGGATGGTCGGTAAAGCAGCACGAATTCTGGTGTCGTCACTGATTTTGCCGTCTTCAAGTGGGACATTGAAGTCAACACGACAAAATACCTTTTTTCCTTGAAGCTGAATATCCTTCACTGATTGCTTTTCCATTCTAGAGGGCCTCCTTCATCATTCAAGATTTCACTGCGTTCATGGATAAAAGGGAAAGGTCAAAAGGGTCACGGACGTTTGCATGCCCGTGTCCTTATTGCCCTTCCCCTTTTTTATAGCTTACAAGCCTTTTGATGCAACGTATGCAGCCAAATCAACGACACGGCTAGAATAACCAGTTTCATTGTCGTACCAAGAGATAACTTTAACCATTTGATCTTCCATAACCATTGTAGACAAGGCATCCACTGTAGAAGATGCTGTGCTGCCATTATAGTCGGTAGAAACAAGCGGCTCTTCACTGTAAGCAAGCACACCTTTCAATGAGCCTTCAGCTGCTTCTTTGAATGCTGCGTTCACTTCTTCAACAGTAACGCCTTTATCAAGCTCAGCAACAAGGTCAACCAATGATACGTTAGGTGTAGGTACACGCATTGCCATACCGTTCAATTTGCCTTTCAATTCTGGAAGAACTAGAGATACAGCTTTAGCAGCACCCGTAGTTGTAGGGATGATGTTTTCCGCTGCCGCACGTGCACGACGGTAGTCTTTATGAGGAAGGTCAAGAATTTGCTGATCATTTGTGTATGAGTGCACAGTTGTCATCATGCCACGCTTGATGCCGAATTTGTCATTCAATACTTTTGCAAATGGTGCAAGACAGTTCGTTGTACAAGACGCGTTTGACAAGACGTGATGGTTTGCTGGATCGTAAGCTTCTTCGTTTACACCCATAACCACAGTGATGTCTTCTTCGTTTGCTGGTGCAGAGATAATCACTTTTTTAGCTCCAGCTTCAAGGTGCTTCGCAGCGTCCGCACGTTTTGTGAAGATCCCTGTAGATTCAACAACAACTTCAACGCCTAAATCTCCCCAACCAAGTTTCGCAGGGTCTCTTTCTGCAAGAACGGTGATTTCTTTGCCGTCAACGACAAGATTGCTTCCGTTTACAGTAACTGTACGATCTAGTTTGCCGTGAATAGTATCATATTGAAGAAGGTGAGCGAGCATGTTTGCGTCAGTTAAGTCGTTTACCGCAACAACGTCCACATCAGGATTATTTAACGCTGAGCGAAATACGTTACGTCCAATACGTCCAAAACCGTTAATTCCAACTTTTACTGCCATGATAATTCCTCCTTAGTGTTTGAAGATCTATGAATTAAAGGGATGACCCTCTAATAAAAGCTTTAGCAGCACCCTCATCCGTAATGAGATAAGAACGCTTTTGTTCCTTCATACAAGCGCGTATGGCATTCGCTTTTGATGCGCCTCCAGCCACGGCAATAATGGCACCCACCGTATGCAAGTCTTCCAACTGGAGACCAATGGTTT
This sequence comes from Aureibacillus halotolerans, assembly GCF_004363045.1. Classification (NCBI taxonomy): domain Bacteria; kingdom Bacillati; phylum Bacillota; class Bacilli; order Caryophanales; family Bacillaceae; genus Aureibacillus; species Aureibacillus halotolerans. The sequence goes on along the minus strand of NZ_SNYJ01000015.1, from coordinate 87,185 downwards.
TTACCTTGTGGATAATTTGTCCAGAATTATTGTAGTAAAATCCAAATGCTTCACCAACCGCATTTTGCGCTTCAATATCTGCGAGATCCTCTTTGGATGTGTTCCGTCGCTTTGCCATACTAAGCGCGTCACCGATGCCATGAACGACCATTGTTGCAGATTGAATTAAGTCGAGAACTTCTCTGACCCCTGGTTCACGGATCATAGAGTCATAGGCCGATTGACTCAGCTGATCTGGAACATGAAGGAGACGATATTCCCCAGACGCTTTTTCTGCCATTTTTGCACAGATCGTATTCGCCTGATTTTCAACATCCTCACCTAACCCACCACGAGCAGGCACAAATAACATCTGATGGTGCTTTCCCTCGGGCTTCATCATTTCTGCGACGGCAGCCATTGTCGTCCCACCGGTAACTGCAACAATATTGTTGTCGCCAAAAGAAGCTTTCATACGTTGTACAGCAGCACGCCCAAGCTCTTTCTTCACCCAAGGCATCTCATCACTGTCCCCAGGGATAATCATAACGCCTTCTAAATCCAGCGTTTCCTTAAGGTGTTGTTCAAGCTCACGCAAGCCAGTCAGTTCCTTCATCATGTTTGCCAGCTCATCGACTAGGCGCAGACCCTCATCTGATAACACCATTCCGTGGCTATAAATGTGAATGAGTTCTTGCTCCTTCAAGAAGGAGACTTCAGATCGAAGTGTTCGTTCGGTCAGCTCTAGGCTAGACGCCAACGCTCTGCGACCAATGGGCTGCATGACTCGCATGTACTGTAGGATTTGATATCTTCGTTGAAGAACAAACATCATATCGGGAAGTAATTTTTGCTGCATTTCCACTAGTTCTCGCATATCGAAGATCCCCTTTTACTGCTGACAGGGACGAAAAATGTCCCACGTAGTCAAAAAACGTCCCATGACGGGCAAAAAAATAACAAGAAATCTTGTTGCACTAATATTGTACCATTTTAGACACAGATCGACAACTATTTGCTTAGAGCATACATCACTCAGATTGACTCGTTAAAGCTTGCTCAACGTCATTCCAGTTTATGCGACCTTCCGCAATGATGGAACCGTTAAGTTCAAGGACTGGAATTGAAAGCTGGTAGGCTTCGTGCAGCCGTTCGTCTTTCTCAATGTTCACGACCTGACTGTCTATCGTGTATTCCTTTTGGAGAAGGGTCAGCATCGCTTCTGCTTCTTCGCATAACGCACAGCTTGGTCGGCTGTAAAGGATGATTGATAACATCGTGATACCTCCTCATAGAGACCTTTTAAATATTTTTAATTTTAGCGGCAAAAAACCAGAGACCAATACTAAAGAATACGCAAACAATAGCCAAGAGCCAAACGTCCCATCCATTTGCTGATCCAAGTTGACGAAAATACTGTCAAAGGAAAGAAGCACGACTGTGTCGAGAACCATCCCAGGAAGAGCTATACAAATGGCCGCTTTCAACTGCGCCTCCGAGTTCAGCTTCTTCTTATGATATAGTGGCAACGTTAGGACAGCAACCAAAGGTATAACGAGCACAGACGCCCAGATCAGAAGTATCGGTTGCCCTGGTACAAAGAAAAATTGACCAGCAAGCCTGAAGATCACCGATGCCCCTAACCATACGAGAAAGCCGTATAAAAGAAAAAACACATCGTTCCCTCCAAACTGTCAGTCGCTTGATTGCATGATATAGATGAATCGCCGTGAAATGTAAGAATACAAATCAATTGATCTTTTCCTTGCTATAACCATATTTTCCTAAACCCTTATTGTCAACCTCATTTACAAAACCATTACAATTAAGGAAGATTAATGCTACATCCGACCTACACCAATAACGAGGTTGCAATCTTCTCTCGTTTCAATGCTCCGCATGCTTTATACTACAGATAGGTAACTATAGAAAAGGTGTTGTTCAATGAATCATCAATTGTTTTCAGTCGACTACTTTGTGGACAGCTTCGAGATTTATGTCAAAAAGCACAATGACGTAAAAAGGCAAGATGCTGTGAATGCCTATTATCGCTCTGTTGTTTCGACACTAATTCAAGATCGACTCACAAAAAATTCAGAGATTATGAGAAGACTCCGTAATCTGGACGAAGCGTATACTACGTTTACCAATTAGAAAGGGGCTGTCCCATAAGGTCAAAAAATGAACTTGTGAGAATATCTTCAAGATTTTTTCTGGTAATAGAATTAAACCGCTTCATCAAAATACTTCGCTTGCACCCTAAAGGGTACAAGTGCAACATCGACTCGAGAAGACCTCCTCGTGTTTTCTATGCCGCCGGGCACGGCTTCAGCTTCCTCGGAAAGCAAAAAATCGCTTTCCTGCGGGATCTTCAGCTCGTGCTGTTCCCGCAGGAGTCTACGTATTTTGACTACGCTAATCTTCTGACTCTGCATAATATCAATCGCCACTCAAATTATAAAACATGAAAAACCTCAAGGCATCTGTTCAAATGCCTTGAGGTTTTCTACTTTTAAGAGGCTTTTGAGACAACCCCTTTTGAATGACGCGCTCGAAGGGATTCGAACCCCCGACTGACGTGGTACCGGAAACCACAGGAAACTATGTACGATAACCGTCGGTGTATCAACATTTCTATACCGAACCGCTAATTTACGGATTCGGTATAGATTTCTACAGTGGCTTCACATACTTTCTTACTAGTTCATTTATTTCTTTTGTTGAAATGTTCTGTTTATCTGATTTAGAATACACGGTTAATAGATAAATTTCATTATCTGAAGTGACCAGATAATAAATAATCCTGAATCCCCCACGCTTACCAGTTCGCCCACTTACATTAGCTGACCGAACTTTAAAGGCTTTATTATTAGGATGTTTTAAACCAGGAATAGCATTACCTACCAAGTCGCCATTTTGTAAACTCGTTAATACGTCCCCAATATCGTCTACTGCCTTCGGATGTTTTTTAGTTAAATTACGTAGAGCTCTATCAAAACTTTTAGTAGGTATTATTTGATAATGGTTCATCTAATTATAGATTACCTGAATCCCTATCTTTTTTGATTTGTTCAATCATTTCTTGCCAAGATGTTTTTGGTTGTTTGCCACTACGAATTCTTTCCACTTCCTCAAACGCTTCAGTGAGTGATTCGGTTACCGACAATTCTTTCTTAGTTACAGACATGTCTTTGTCCTCCTCACTTTTTCTTTTGCGCACAACAACACCTCCCAAAAGGTCTTATCATTGTACGCAGAAACCAAATAAAAGATACCATTTTATAGGGGTATCTGTAGTATAATATATACCAACTTAATGAACAATAGTAAACTTTCTGATTAAATAATGCAAGATCTGGAGTATAAAGAAATACACTACATTCACTGAAACGAATGTTATAATCTCTTAGCACTCAATGATTCGGAACCAATAAAAAATAATGGGGCAGAATCGACCTAGACCGATTCCCTCGTATGACGAAAAAACCATAACTGCTAGGTTTTACCATCCACATTCCCCATTAAAACAACCTTGACGCGCTCGAAGGGATTCGAACCCCCGACTGACGTGGTACCGGAAACCACCGCTCTATCCAACTGAGCTACGAGCGCATGAGTATTTTCATAAAGTGACAAAGGTAATTATACGGCATCCTACGTTTGGACGCAAGAGTGAAATGAAAAAGGGATGGGGTCAGATGATCATATGCATCCATGTACTTTGATACCTATCAATAAACACTCAATGCGATCCACAATGCATATATCACGCCAGAGGAGGATCACAAATCGCAGCAGGAAAAGAAAACACGACGAGGTCTTCTTGAGTCGATGTTGCACTTGTACCCTTTAGGGTGAAAGCGAGCGTATGACCGCGAGTATTTAAATCAACCGTGGTGATGATCCAAAGTTTTTCATAAAATTTAATTCCTGAAATTAACTCCGACCACTTTTAGGACAATGCAGACCCCATATTCACTCCACTCCTCACTTCCTCTTCTGTTTACCAACTTAAGTTCCCGGGAAGGATGAATAAAGGTATCTTTCGTCGAATACATGATACAATGATGTTTGAGTACTCTTCAATGAAGCGTATGATTTGACCTTCATTGACCAAATGAGTATGATGACTACATACTATTTAAGTAACTTTAGGAGGAATCGTTAATGAATCTTATTCCAACAGTCATTGAACAAACCAACCGCGGTGAACGTGCATATGACATTTACTCTCGATTATTAAAAGACCGTATTATTATGCTCGGAAGTGGCATTGACGACAATGTGTCAAACTCAATCGTCGCTCAGCTTCTATTTTTGCAAGCCGAAGATGCAGAAAAAGACATCTCCATTTACATTAACTCCCCTGGGGGTTCAATTACAGCAGGAATGGCCATTTATGATACGATGCAATTCATCAAGCCTGATGTGTCGACCATCTGTACTGGCATGGCGGCATCAATGGGAGCCTTCTTGCTTGCAGCTGGAACGAAAGGCAAGCGCTATGCACTTCCAAATAGTGAAGTGATGATTCACCAACCGCTTGGCGGAACACAAGGTCAGGCGTCAGACATTGAAATTCATGCAAGACGTATTATACAAATGCGCGAAAAGCTCAATGAAATCCTTGCTGAACGTACAGGACAGCCGATCGAAACCATTCAACGTGATACAGATCGTGACAACTTCATGACTGCAGAAACTGCCGTAGAGTATGGCATAATTGACTCAGTGATGTCACGTAAATAAAAGTAGAAATAGGATGAAGCGACAATGAAGTTGCCTCATCTATTTAAAAAAGCGACTGGGTTCCCAGTCGCTTTTTTTTTGCTTAAAAATATTTAAGCCACATCTTCTTTTTGTACAAACGAGACAAGCGCCTCAACCGCTTCCTTTTCATCTCTGCCTTCTGCTGAAATGGTGACTTCCTGATCAGCGCCAACGGCTAAGCTCATTAACCCCATAATGCTTTTCGCATTTACTTTCTTCGATCCTTTTTGCAAATACACATCAGCAATGAACCGATTGGCTTCTTGAACAAATATCGCTGCCGGGCGAGCACGCAGTCCTGTTTTTAATTGCACCGTAACTTGTTGTTGTGTCAATGTAATTCCTCCCCTTTATTGAAAGCGCTTTTATATTTAAGATATATGCAACCGGAAGAAAAAATGTTTCATTTTTCGACCGGTCGCCGCCTCATTAAAAAACATGACATTCTTTACAGACAATAGCACTGTCTACTATTTATGTGGTCACACTCTTTCGGGCAATTGCCCTCGTCTTAGTTTTTCGGCAAAATCATCTATTTTCTTTAATCTGTGATTAATGCCAGACTTGCTTATGTTTCCATTCGACGTCATCTCACCAAGTTCCTTCAAAGAAACCTCTTGATACTTCACTCGAAGCTCAGCAATCTCTCTAAGCTTATCAGGTAAGGCATCCAGACCAACAGTCCTTTCAATGAAATGAATGTTTTCAACCTGTCGCAAAGCAGCACCAATCGTTTTGTTCAAGTTCGCTGTTTCACAATTAACGAGACGATTGACCGAATTTCGCATATCACGAACAATGCGGACATCTTCAAAGTGCAGCATGGCCTGATGAGCTCCTATCACAGTGAGGAAGTCAGATATTTTTTCGCCTTCTTTTAAATAGACGATAAAACCCTTTTTTCTTTCTAATGACTTTGCATTTAAATGATAGCAATTTAAAAGCTTCATCAATGCCGTGTTATGCACCTCGTATTGAGAAAAAATTTCTAAATGATACGATGATGTCTCTGGATTGTTTACAGAGCCACCTGCTAAAAACGCGCCTCTTAAATAGGCTTTTCGACAGCAGTCTCTCTCAAGATACTCAGCAGATATTGAATGCTCAAACGTGCGGTTTTCACTAAGAATGCGTAGATCAGATAAAATGTGTGTTGCCTGCTCTTCCAGTCGAACGATGTACACATTGTTTTTTTTAAGACGCATTTTTTTTCGTACAAGCAAACGGACGTTTATTTCATACGCTTTTTTTAACAGCGTATAGATTCGTCTGGCGATGGCGGCATTTTCTGTTTGTATGTCTAAAATCATTTGTTGCTTTGATAAGGACACCGAGCCATTCATACGAATCAGAGCAGATAACTCCGACATTTCACAGCATGGATCTGCCACCCATTGCGTTAGTTCTTTTTTTATCGTTGATGCAAAGGACATCTCTACGCCCCCCTTCTACCGTCTGCGTTTGATGATCCATTCTCGCTCAGTTTTGCCTTTGGTACTGCTCTTTAGCCCCTTTTGAAGCCAAATCATATAAAATACCAGCAATTTGCGTTGTATCATGGCGAACCATTCCTGATGTAATATCAATAAAGTTGCCTTTAATTAATTGAACACCCATTGACGTAAGCAATGCTTCATCAAACATTACCGGTACCGCGTCCTCTTCTGCATATTTTTGCAGAGATACGGCAGGAACCATTTCTTCATTGACGATGATAGTATTAATGCTATTGTTGTTCATATGATTCACAATTGCACGCAAATGATCACTCGCTGTATACCCTGTCGTTTCACCGAACTGGGTCATGACGTTGCATACATACACCTTTTGCGCACTCGCTTTTTCAATCGCTTCTGAGACGCCAGGGACAATTAAATTCGGCATGATGCTCGTATATAAGCTTCCAGGTCCAATAACAATAAGATCCGCCTCTTCGATGGCCTGAAGGGTGTCGGGGAGAGGCTGTACATCCTGACGATCGTAAAATAATCGATGGATTCGTTTGCCTTCTCTCGCAATGGCAGACTCTCCTTCAACCATGCTGCCATCTTCCATCATCGCCTTTAATGCCACGCTCTCATTACATGCAGGAAGGATTTTCCCTTTCACCTTAAGGACTTTACTCATTTCAGCAATCGCAGTGGTAAAATCACCTGTTAAAGACGTCATTGCAGCGAGCAGTAAATTCCCTAAAGCATGGCCTGAGAGAGAGCTTCCTTGAAATCGATGCTGAAACAACCCTTCAATTAGGGGCTCAACCTCCGACATTGCAGCAATGACATTACGTATATCGCCTGGCGGTGGAATATTAAGCTCATGTCGTAATGCGCCTGAGCTTCCACCATCATCTGCAACCGTAACGACGGCTGTTAAATCAACAGGGAACACCTTTAGGCCTCGTAACAGGACAGACAAACCTGTTCCTCCACCAATGGCGACAACCCTTGGCAAACGTGTTTCTGTATTCATTTAAATCGTCCCTGCTTTTCGCTTGTGCGCATCACGATGATTGACACGTACTTTATACTCATTATCAAAATGATTGCCAATGTATTCGGCGAGCGTGACCGATCTATGCTGGCCTCCCGTACAGCCTATGGCTAGAATAAGCTGACTCTTTCCCTCGCGTTTATAGTACGGAAGCATAAAGTGCAATAAGTCCGTTAGCTTTTCAATAAACGCCTGTGTTTCAGCAAATTTAAGCACGTAAGAAGACACCTCATCATCCATCCCTGTCTTTGGTCGCATACTCTCGATGTAGTGGGGGTTGGGCAAAAAACGCACATCAAATACGAGGTCAGCATCAATTGGAATGCCATATTTAAACCCGAAGGATACAATGTTCATCGTAAACAAATCATCTTTGTGCTGCAAAAATTGATCCAAAATGGTCTCCCGAAGCTGACGTGGAGAAAGATTGGTTGTGTCGATGATCTGCTGCGCCCTTCCCTTTAGCTCTTCAAGCATTTTACGCTCCATCTCAATGCCGACCAATGGAGAACGGTTCGCCGCAAGTGGGTGTGATCGCCGCGTCTCCTTGTACCTAGAAACGAGCACCTGGCTTTTGGCATCTAAGTATAGAATCGTCGGATGGATGCTGTTTTCCTTATCGAATTTGTCAAGAACCTCAAAAAGCTGATCAAAAAACTCTCGACCTCTCAAGTCCATGACAAGGGCTGCTTTTGTCATTTTTGAACTCGATTCTTCAATAAGCTCAAAAAACTTGGGCAATAGTGCTGGTGGCAGGTTGTCCACGCAATAGTAGCCCATGTCTTCAAAGCTCCGCATTGCGACTGATTTACCGGCACCTGACATGCCGGTAATAATAACGAGCTGTTGTTGAGCTGAAACCATATGTGTTTCTCCTCCTTGCCTTCCAAATGGATTGAGTAATGTAAAAAGAAGGCACTTCTTTTCCTAAGACATGTATGCTCACGAAGGATCAATACGATATGAAATTAATTGAAAATCCGGTGTATACGTAAAGGTGCCATAGATGACGCCACTTCCTTGTGTCACGTAATCAATAATATGATAATCACCAGGAGCCATCGGTAACGTGGCTATTGTCTCACGAGGATGCCATTGTAAGATACCTTCCTCTGACTTTTGAAGGGCTTCACCGTCAAATTGAGTCGCCAAAAAGGTGAACATCATCCATTCAGATGCTTCGGCATCTGCCTGTTTCATCGTAAAAGTAAAAACCCCTTTTAGTTCTGGGTTTTTCACATAAACTCCTGTTTCTTCGCGTACCTCACGACGGACTGTATCTCTAACAGACTCGCCTGGCTCCATCTTCCCACCAGGAGCTACCCACCAACCGCGACGTGGCTTCTGAAGAAGAAGGAGATGATTTTCATGTAGGACAACACAATTCGTGACACGTTGCATACGACACCTCTTTTCTACGCTGCATGTTTTTCTCTTCAAAGTATACTATGTTTTTAAGCCCGCCTCAATTCTTCAAGAAGCTTGAACGCCTAGAAAATAGCTACATCTAAACAAAAAAAGGGCGCGGACGGGGATCCGCACCACACCATGTATGTTAAAAAAGGGGGTCAATTTATATTGATAGTATACCCCACAGATGTTTCAGGCGTGTTACACAACGTTTAAATGAGAATAACATTATGTTAAGAGATTGTGCGAATGTTAAACAATCTCTTCTTTGGATTTGCTCTCTTCTTCTAATGTTTCAACAAAACCTTGTGCTGCTTGCGCGGCAATGCTCCCGTCTCCAGTCGCAGTGACAATTTGACGGAGTGTCTTTTCACGGATGTCTCCAGCAGCAAAAATTCCTGGAATGCTTGTTTCCATTTGTTCATTTGTCGGAATATAGCCTTCTTCATTTGTGATGCCTAATGAAACAAACGGGTCACTTAGCGGCAGCATACCAATATAAACAAATACACCTTCTGCTGGTAACGTCTCTGATTCACCTGTCTCCACTTGCGACAATTCAATGGCAGACACTTTGCCGTCTGTCCCATGAATTTCTTTTACGTTGTGGTTCCAAATAAAATCGATTTTCTCGTTTTCCATAGCTCTTTTTTGAAGGATCGGTTGCGCGCGAAGTTTATCTCTGCGGTGTACAATGGTCACCTTAGACGCAAAGCGCGTGAGGTACACACCCTCTTCACAAGCTGAATCCCCACCACCAATAACGTATAATTCCTTGTCTTTAAAGAAAGCACCATCACATACCGCGCAGTAAGAAACCCCACGTCCGCTATACGTATCTTCACCTACCACACCAAGCTTTTTGTAATGAGCTCCCGTCGCAATAATAATTGACTTTGCTTTGTATTGTTTCGACCCAGCCTGAATGAGCTTATATTCTTTGTGGTCTGTAATTTCTTTTATATCGCCATAGGCGTATTCGGCACCGAATTTCTTCGCGTGTTCGAACATTTTTGTCGACAAGTCAGGACCGAGAATATGGTCGTATCCTGGATAGTTTTCCACGTCTTCGGTATTCGCCATTTGCCCGCCTGGAATACCTCTTTCAATCATCAATGTTGACATGTTTGCTCTAGATGTATAAACCGCTGCTGTCATGCCCGCAGGTCCTGCACCAATAATGATGACGTCGTACACTTTTTCTTCAGTCATTGTCTGTCTTTCCTCCCATCTGTAACACAACAAAATAACATCGTACATTCAAATGATCTATGCTCTGTTATCATACGATTTTTTCTCAATAACGTCTAATGTTCTGCTCCCTGGAGCTGTTGCTCTTTCCATTCTTGCATAGTCGTTAAATAACTCTTTAGCGTCTGAGCTGGCACGTCATAATACGTGCACGCGTCTTTAACAGAAAGCCCAGTTTCAGCTGTCACCTCAACCGCTGCTGCCCAAACCTGTGCAGACACGCGACGGGTTTTTGAATCGCGAATTAAAACATACCATTGGAACCATTGAGCAAGCACATCGTGCAGCAGCATGGCACTATCTTGTTGACCATTCGAAAAACGTTCTTCAAATAAATGGGCGACACTGAGCATGAGCTGATCACGTTTTGAAAACGCACTGTTCTCAAAAACGTTCTCCTTCAACATGACATGAAGCTTTTCCGCAACAGGATGAAGAGGATACTGCTCTAAGTTCAGGTGTTCAACGGTTGCCTCACGATTAAGCATATAGACGCAAAACAGCTGCCACTCAGGCAAATCCTCATGCTTTAATCCACTAAGTAATTCTCCCTGATACTGATCCATATGCCCTTTGTGTTCCTGAGTATGCTGCGCTTCCCAAGGCTGCTCCGCGTCACTTAGGGATGGATCAATACGTTTAGCGAGTTTCCAAACACTGTGTGCAAAGGAGTTTCGGCCCGTATAGTAAGCACTCAATGATAGCCAATGATAAAATAAGGCATCCCCTTCAAAGTGCCGTGAATACAAATGATTTAGCCAGTAAAAGCCAGTTTGATAGTCTCCAAGCATCGCCAATGTCGCACCAATCTTATATTGATAATCGCTTGTCATAGGGTACACATTGCGAAGCTGCCATAGGCTTTCCTGAAGCTTTTGCTGCTTTCCTAGATGCTTATAGAATACGGCGAGATTGCATATGGCGTGAAGATTCCCCGGATTTTTTTCGAGTACGGTGTCTAGGCGCTTAAAGGCAGCTCGACTTTGTCCTTGATAAAATAACGCAAGGGCAAGGTTATTGTGCGCAGCCCAGAAGGAAGGGTACGTGGAAATGATTTCAAGAAAACTCTCCTCAGCTTCCTTGAACCGTCCCTTCGCGAGCAGTTCCTTCGCTTCCTCTTGACTCGTCACAAGTGGATCTTCATTAAATTCTAGCTCATCCTCATCTAGCACATCGAGAAGATCCTGTGCATCTTCACTAAACTCTCCAACAGGACTTATTGCTAAATAGGTTTTTGTATATTTCAACGCCTCATCAAACTGTCCAAGATGGGCATAGTTGTTTGCCAATAGAAAATACGCTTCTTCCATCCCTTGCTTTGAGACCTGCAAGAGCTCTAACAGCACTTTATTAGAGTCGCTGTATTTCCCTAGCTCTGATAGGCACATCGCAAGCTGTGACTGATAAAAGGTTTCTTGTGGTTCGCGTTTACATGCGAGGCGCAAGTACCGTTCCGCTTTATGTATGTTTGCTAAGCGCATCGCTTTGCTTGCAATATTAAATAAGGTTTTACCGCTTGCATGAAAGGGTAGAATTGTTCCGGTTGTTTCCATAGGTTGTGAGTTTTCCACATACGTTACATCCGACATACATACGCCTCTCCCTTCTTTTTCTCTAACGATTGACGACTGACTATGAACCAGGGGTCCGATAGAAAAGTATATCATACTCCAGCTTAATTCGATACATGTTCTATCCGTGCCCTTATCTTTCCAGGTTAGAGGGGACAGGGTTCAAGAAAATAACCGCAAGAATATTAAGTAATAAGGTGACTTGTTACAGGCAAGCTGCCATACGCTCGGGGCTGTCCCATAAGGTCAAAAAATGACCTTATGAGAATAATTTCAAGATTTTTTTCTGGTAATAGAATTAAACCGCTTCATCAAAATACTTCGCTTGCACCCTAAAGGGTACAAGTGCAACATCGACTCGAGAAGACCTCCTCGTGTTTTCTATGCCGCCGGGCACGGCTTCAGCTTCCTCGGAAAGCAAAAAATCGCTTTCCTGCGGGATCTTCAGCTCGTGCTGTTCCCGCAGGAGTCTACGTATTTTGACTACGCTAATCTTCTGACTCTGCATAAAATCAATCGCCACTCCATCTGTTCAAATGTCTCGAGGTTTTCTACTTTTAAGAGGCTTTTGAGACAACCCCGAAGTATTTTGACGAAGCTTTCGAAAAACATAAACAAAGACCCCAACGAATTCAATGAATCGTTCGGGTCTTTATCATGATAGATTCTATCTTCCAGCCTAAAAGGTTATTTCGCTTGTCGCTCTCGCAGCACGTCTAATACGTCTTGCAAGGGGAGCTGTTGTTCCTTTAGTAACACGAGCAAGTGATACAGAAGGTCGCCGGCTTCCATCGACAATTCTTTTGCATCGCGATTTTTCGCGGCAATAATGACTTCTGCCGATTCTTCGCCAACCTTTTTCAAGATTTTATCCACACCCTGCTCAAATAAGTAGGTGGTATAAGCGCCTTCTGGCATTTCATCGAATCGCTTCGCAATCGTTTCTTCTAATTCTGTGAACACATCACTAGCCGATTGAACCGCATTCTCTTTCGTAAAGAGAGACTGCGTAAAGCATGATCGAGTCCCTGTATGACACGCTGGTCCTGCTGGCACTACTTTGACGACCAAGGCGTCTTGATCACAATCATAGCGAATCTCTTGGATAACTTGTGTGTTTCCTGATGTCGCTCCCTTATGCCAAAGTTCTTTGCGTGAACGGGAATAAAACCAGGTTTCACCAGTGTCTAATGACTTTTGCAATGACTCTTTATTCATGTAAGCAAGCGTCAGCACCTCTAACGTCTTTGCATCCTGTACAATCGCAGGCAGGAGCCCTTGCTCATCAAAAGTCAGCTCATTACTATTCATCGGACATGCACTCCTTTTTGTCGCAGGTAATCTTTCACTTCCTCAACAGATGTTTCCTTGTAATGAAAAATAGACGCAGCGAGGGCAGCATCTGCATTAGCCTTCGAGAAAACATCAAAAAAATCCTCAGCTTTCCCTGCTCCTCCAGAAGCAATTACAGGAATTCCTACAGCTTCTCCAATAGATGCTGTTAGGTCAAGGTGAAAGCCCGCTTTCGATCCGTCTGCGTCCATGCTTGTTAAAAGAATTTCTCCAGCTCCTCGACGCTCAACTTCCCTTGCCCAATCGAGTGCCCGTTTTCCAGTAGGCTTCCTGCCCCCATGAGTGTAGACAAAAAAGTCATCTTCATCTTGTTCATACCTGGCATCGATCGCCGTCACGATACACTGTGCACCAAAGTAATCTGATCCTTCATTAATGAGCTCTGGTCTTAAAAGGGCTGCTGTGTTCACAGACACCTTATCGGCACCAGCGCGTAAGATCTTTTTCATATCTTCTAACGTATTGATGCCTCCGCCAACGGTAAAGGGGATGGCCAAGGTTGCGGCCACCTGTTGAACGACATCCGCCATGGTTTCTCGTCCTTCATGTGAGGCGGAAATGTCCAAAAACACAAGCTCGTCAGCCCCCTGCTCGTTGTAAAAGCGGGCGAGCTCTACGGGATCCCCAGCATCTCGAAGCTCAACAAACTGAACGCCTTTGACGACGCGACCATCCTTTACATCCAAACACGGGATAATTCGTTTTGTAATCATGTTGCAGTCACATCCAAAGCTTCCTCTAGCTTGAAGCGACCATCATAAATCGCTTTTCCAATAATGACACCGCCAACCCCGTCAGAAACAAAGCGTTGTAGCTCCTTCACATCGTCTAAACAGCTTACACCACCTGAGGCGATCACCTCAACCCCAGTTTCCTTTGCTAAAGCGACAATGCCGCTTGTATTTGGACCGGTCAACGTTCCATCTTTGGAAATATCCGTGTAAATAAAGGTCGTGGCTCCTGCCTCAGCGAGTGTTTTTCCTAACTCTTCGGCTGTCACTTCAGAGGTCTCCAGCCATCCTTGTGTGGCCACCAATCCATTCCGCGCATCTATGCCAATGACGATTTGATCCCCATATTTACTTAGCATTTTCTTTGTGAACACCGGATCTTTTACCGCTATTGAACCAAGAATAACACGCGCAACTCCACCTGATAAGTACATGTCAATGTCCTCTTCAGTACGTATGCCGCCACCAACCTGTACCTGTGCACCAGACGTCGCAGCTGCAGCAAGAATCGCTTCGTTGTTTACTGGCTTCCCTTCTTTTGCTCCATCAAGATCAACCATATGTACCCAGGAAGCGCCTGCGTTCGCAAATTGACCTGCCATTTGAGCAGGAGAATCGCCATACACTGTTTCTTTAGCATAATCGCCTTGATATAATCGAACACATTTTCCTTTTAGAATATCAATGGCAGGGTAGATCGTAAATGGAGTGCTCATCAAACTCCTCCTCTGCTTGTCTGTTCAGCAAATCGTTTAAGAATCGCCATTCCTGTTGGACCACTCTTTTCCGGGTGAAATTGAGCCCCCATCACATTCCCTTTTCCTACGACGGCAGGAACCGTTTCTTCATAAGAAGCCGTAGCCCAAACTTCATCGTCCTCCGTATCTGCTATATAATACGAATGCACAAAATACACGTACCCATCTTGAACATCGTGCAATAAAGGCGCTTGGGGTTGCGTAAAGACGAGCTGATTCCATCCCATATGAGGCACCTTATACGAGTGCCCTTCCTCTGAGCGCCCTGAGAAGCGAATGGCACGTCCAGTGAGCAAACCAAGGCCTTTCGTTTCTCCTTTTTCTTCACTCGCTTCAAATAAGAGCTGCATGCCTAGACAGATGCCAAAGAGCGGTTTGCCGTTTGCTACTTCTTCCTTTAAGAATTGATCCATGCCATTCTCACGCAATGCGACCATGGCGTCTTTGAACGCACCGACGCCTGGCAGGAGCAAGCCATCGGTTTTCGCAAGGTCTTCCTTGGCCGATGAAACGACATAGTCATACCCAAGGCGCTCAAGTGCTTTGCTGACACTAAACAGGTTCCCCATGCCATAATCGACAATACCGATCATTTTAAAGCATTCCTTTCGTGGAAGGGACACCCTTAACTCTTGGGTCAATTGACGTCGCTTCATCGAGCGCTCGAGCCAGCGCCTTGAAAATAGCTTCAATGATATGATGTGTATTGTGGCCGTAGTGAACAATCACATGAAGATTCATACGCGCTTCAATAGCAAGCTTCGAAAGGAATTCATAGACAAGCTCCGTATCAAAGGTCCCCACTTTTTGTGAAGGCATCTCCGCACTAAATTCCAAATGCGGTCGATTGCTCAAATCAATGACGACCTGCGCTAACGCATCATCCATCGGCACCCATGCTTGCCCATAACGACGAATCCCTTCTTTCGTTCCTAACGCTTCCTTCAGCGCGACACCTAGGCAAATACCAAGATCCTCTGTGGTGTGGTGATCATCAATCTCCACATCCCCTTTAGCATTTATCGTTAAATCAAAATGACCATGCTTTGCAAACAGATCGAGCATATGGGCAACAAACGGGACATTGACGTTAATGTCTGCTTTTCCTTCGCCATCGAGGCCTAGCTGCAATGCGATCGATGTTTCTTTCGTTTCTCTTTCAACTGAACCAATTCGGGTGCTCATTGATCTTCCTCCATTCGTATCTCAATTGCTCTGGCATGGGCCTCCAGCTCTTCAAGTCTGGCAAATGCGGCAATACTACTGGCATTCTCCTGAAGTGCTTGGCGGCTATAATGAATGATGCTCGTTCGCTTTAAGAAATCCTCCACGGATAAGGGACTCGAAAAACGTGCCGTGCCGTTTGTTGGCAACACATGGCTAGGACCAGCAAAATAATCGCCAACGCTCTCTGCGCTATACGCGCCAATAAAAATGGCTCCCGCATGACGAATCTGATCGAGGTATGCATAAGGCTCGGCAACCTGTAGCTCCAAGTGTTCAGGAGCCAGCACATTGACCGCACTTATGGCTTCCTCAAGACTTGGAAACACGTATAAACCGCCATAGGATTCTAGCGATTTTCTTGCAATCGCCGCTCTTGGAAGGTCAGCTAATTGCCTTTCCAGTTCGCTGGATACCTCCGTTGCCAATTCCATTGATGAAGTCAGCAACACACTAGAGGCCATCGGGTCATGCTCCGCCTGAGACAATAAATCAGCCGCAATCACACGCGGAGAAGCGCCTTCATCTGCCACAACGACAATCTCACTTGGTCCTGCGATCATGTCAATGTCGACGTCTCCATAAACATGCCGCTTCGCCGTGGCAACATAAACGTTTCCTGGTCCGACAATTTTATCCACTTTTGGAACGGTCGCAGTCCCGTAGGCTAATGCAGCTACAGCTTGCGCCCCTCCAATTTTGTAGACCTCATCCACGCCAGCGATGGCACAAGCCGCTAAGATGCCTTGATGGATGGTGCCATCGGCTTCTGGAGGCGTTACAACAACGATGTTTTTCACCCCAGCAACCTTTGCGGGAATGGCGGTCATGAGCACGGTTGAAGCCAATGGTGCGCTCCCCGAAGGCACATAAATCCCTACTGAATCGACTGGCGTCTGTCTTTGACCTAGCACACTGCCCTGTTCATTCGTTGAAAACCAGTTACGAGGCATCGCTTTTTCATGAAAGGAACGAATGTTGTCAGCTGCGTTTTGCAAGACATTCTTCAAAGCGTCTGATAGAGAAGAAGTGCCGAAGTCAAGCTCCTCTTTTGTGCAACGCAACTGTGTAGCGTCCAATGCCACCTTGTCAAAGGCTTCTGTCAATGCGATAAGAGCCGCATCTCCTTCTCCACGGACGCGAGATACAATCTCTAGCACTTGGCGATCAATCTCACGATTCGTCGTCTCAGTTCTTTTTTGCTGGGGCATGGTCGTCAAAGACATGTTCTTCGGTTGAATCATAGTCCATCCCCTCCCTGAACGACGAGCTGAAGCCTTTCAGTTAATTGCCGTACAGCCTCGTCCTTCAATCGATAGCTGACAGGGTTCACAATGAGCCTAGAAGTAATGCTGCGGATGGTTTCGAGCTCGACAAGGCCATTTTCTTTTAGCGTTTTCCCCGTTGAGACGATATCGACAATCCTTTCTGCTAGACCGATCATAGGAGCCAACTCGATGGATCCATTGAGTTTGATAATTTCTACCTGTTCGCCTTGCTCACGAAAATAATCCGAAGCAATACGGGGGTATTTCGTGGCCACTTTTGGTGCGAATGGATCAGGCTCTGCCCCCGGAAGCCCTGCAACAGAGAGATGACAGCGGCTAATCCCTAAATCAAGGACTTCATACACATTTCGATCCTCTTCCAAAAGCACGTCTTTACCGGCAATGCCAACGTCCGCCACACCGTGCTCAACATAAACCGGCACATCCGATGGCTTTGCAAGGATAAACGTTAGCCCTTCTTCCTTTACCTCTGCGAGCAATTTCCTCGACAAATCGAAGGATGGCGGGACATTGTAGGAGGCCGTTCGCAACATATCCAAGGCTTCTTCAAAAATCCTGCCTTTTGGCATAGCAATGGTGAGCTGACGCATCTTACCCCTCCTTCTTTCCATCCGTATAGTCCAGCACTTCACAAGCTTGGTCTGCGATATCGTCAATGTTCTCTAAAGATGATTGCTCTTGAACGATGACATGTTTGCCCTCATTTCGAAGAGCTCGCGCTTTTTGTATTGCTTCTTTTCGTTGACTTGGTGAAAACAATATGATTATAGGTAAAGGTTCATTGGAAACGAGCTCAGAAACAGCAGCTAAGCGATCAAGACGTATACCAAACCCTGTCGCCTGCGTGTCTCGTTCAAATTTCCCCATTAAGTCATTGTATCTTCCACCATTACAAAGCACGGAACCGATATCTCTTGCATAGCCTTCAAACAAGATTCCTGTGTAGTAGCTCATGTGCGACACTAGGCTCACATCCACTTTGACATAGGCGTCTAATCCGTCGTCTTTGACGTATTGCATCAAGGTTTGCAGTTCCCTGAGAGCGTTTATTGCTTTCCCATTTGTCGACAGAGCCGCGGCCGCTGAAAACCAATCCTCGGCTGAACGCAATGTCAAAATTCGGGTCAGCTTTTCTTTGTCTTCTACGGAACAACTGAGAGCGTCAACGGCTTCTTTATACCCAACAAAGTTTTTTTCGTACAGAAGCTGAAGAAGCTTTCCTGCGGCATGTCGTTTGCCAACGATTTCTTCAAAAAGACCATTTAGAAAACCGACATGACCGACAGCTACTGTAAACTCTTTGACACCTGCTTGATGAAGGCTTTCCACCATAAGAGACAGCACTTCAGCATCGGCACTTACACTTCCGTCACCAATGAGTTCAATGCCGACCTGCTCAAATTCAGCTGGTTTGCCTCCTTCTCGCTCCTGTGCCCTAAACACATTCCCATCGTAAGCGAGTCGTAACGGATACTGCGTTTGCTGAAATCGAGATGCAGCAATTCTTGCAATCGGTGCTGTCATATCGGGACGAAGCACGAGCGTATGGCCTTGCTGATCCAAGAGCTTAAACAGCTGTGGATCTGAAATGGCCGATTCCGCCCCAACAGTCTCGTAGTATTCTAAAGTTGGGGTTTGCAAATAACGATACCCCCAAGACCGTATCGTCGTGGCAAGCGATTCTCGAATCGTACGTTTTTTTTCATATAAGGAAGGCAAGGAGTCTCTCATGCCTAACGGTTTTTCAAACATAAATAGTGAGGCCATTTTATCCCTCCAAACGCTTTAGTTCGCTAATACACTATCAAGATGAAGTGATTTAAGTCTATCGTTTCCCAATTTCAGTGTCAAGGGGATAGCTGCTGGTTTTTAACCTCTGTTCAAGATGACTTTTTATGGCGCACTGAATATATCCACCCTGCTGCCGTAGAGAGCGTTGCCACTCCCCATAAGCCACAAAGGTATAAACCGTCGTTAGGAACGGGCCGCTGCAACAGCAAGAAAAAGAGTGCTACACTCCCCCCAATAATAATGAGCGTTACAAATGACCATTTTAATCGGTTGATGACTTGCAAATCTATATGAGCTTGATTCACCTTACCACCCCCTATGGATGTAAAAACACAGATTTGTGCTGATTTTTGATGCAAGTGGGACGACCTTCGCTTTTCTCGCGAGTGACTATTTTTGTTTCTGTCGAATTAGAGTTGATTCTTTCAGTTCTATCGACTGAATTCCCTTTTTGTTGAGTTTTATAGTTGTAACATTTAGCAAGTTAAAAAAGGCCGGCGGGTGCCGGCCTTTTTACTCATTCTTATTTAATGAAATGATTTGCATTGGGTTTCCTCCGACAAAAGCTCCTGCTGGCACATCCTTATGTACTAGTGTACCGGCTGACACTATGGCGTCATCACCAATTGTGACGCCAGGCAGAATGGTTGAATTGGCACCGATCATGACATTGTTCCCGATTACAACATCCCCAAGACGGTATTCAGTAATTAAGTATTCATGTACTAGAATGGTCGTGTTGTAGCCAATGACACAATTGCGACCAACGCGAATGCGTTCCGGGTACATAATATCAAGCATTACCATTAAGGCGAAGGCCGTTTGATCGCCAATGTCCATGCGCAAAAACGTTCGGTACAACCAAGCTTTCAACGGCAATATCGGTATATAGCGACCGAGTTGGATAAAAATAAAATTTTTCATGACCTTCCAAAATGGGATGGTTTTGTAAACATGCCACAAGGAGTTTGCCGTTTTGACAGGATACCGCGTCGTCTTTCTTCCCATCTTAATCTGCCAACGGGACGAGCTCTGACATGTCCTCAAGCCAATAATCCGGCGCATACGATTTTAAGTAGGTTTGATCTTTTATCGTCCAAGACACACAAGCGGTTTTAACGCCTGCCCGTTTACCCGATTCTATATCGTGCATATTGTCTCCGACCATAATCGTTTCGTCAGTTGTTGCACCAAGTGCTTCCATGGCTTTTAGCACTGGTTCTGGATCTGGCTTTGCATTCGTGACGTCATCAAGTGCGATAACGACTGAAAAATATTCTTCTAAACCCATAAGTCTTAACCCTCTTATAGCTGTTTCCTTCATCTTTGTAGTCACGACTGCTAACTGAACACCTTTTTCGTGAAGAGCGATGACAGCCTCTTTCACACCTACAAAAGGGGTCACTAAAGTATCGTGATGATCTAGATTATGTGTTCTGTACGTTTGCACCATTTCCTCGTAACGCTCACCATCCAGCGCTTTAAAACTATCCACTAGAGGCGGACCCATAAAATCAAGCACATCCTTCTCTGTGTATTGCCCAGGATAGTAACGCTCAAGCGTATGCATAAACGACGCAATGATTAAGTCGTTTGTATTTATTAATGTTCCATCAAGATCAAACAAAAACGTTTTAATGCTCATACGACATTTCCTTTCTTTTAGGAGCGGGCGTCGTTCGATTCCAAACGAAAGCAACGACCATTGTTAACACGATAGCTGTGAGCAATCGAATGAGAAGCAACGGCCAAACCGGAATCCCAAGGGGAATAAAAATTAGTGTATCTTCAATAACAGCATGACACGCCACTAAAAAGATAAACGCAAGATACAAATCTTTTTTCGACACGCCATCTTCCTTAGCTGCTTGAATCATGACAGCTGATCCAAAGGCAAGACCAAAGACGAGCCCTGATGCCAAGGTCGTCGAAGTATTTGGTGACATGCCTAATGCCTTCGTCACCGGAGCCATCCATTTTGAAAACCGGTGCACCCATCCATAATCCTTCAGCAATTGAATACCGATCATTAGTGGAATAACAATGAGCGCTAATTGCACAACACCCATAAATGCAGCCTGCAAAGCCATAAGTATAATGTCCCACCAGCCATTGACGGCTTCTGTATGTAAGACATCTACACCACCAAGCGGCTTTGCTTGCTGACTGCCCCCTGACCACGCAAGATTTATGACAAATGCTGAGATAAGGGCCAAACCGATCCGCACGACTAACACGACCCATATTTTAATGCCAACCTTTGACGCCACGGCCGATTCTATCAGCAGATTATGCGAAAAAGAGAGCATCACTGCAAGGATAAACACTTCTTTAACGGAAAGACTTAAGGAGATAATCGCACCAATGGCGGCATATAAATTCAAAAATTGACCAACAAGTAACGGAATCGCCGCCTCACCTGAGAGTCCTATCCAGCCCATAAGTGGGGCAACAAAGGTGACCGCCCAGTCAAGCGCTGGTGTAAATTGTAAAATGGTCACGAGCAATGTGACTGGAAAAATAACTTTTCCTAACGACCAGGTCGTCGAGGCACCAGCAATCAATCCTTTTTTTATGGATTGTTTCAAGCGCTTCACCTCTTTACATCATCTAAATAACGCACATTCGCACGATTCGTCATACGACGGTACACCCAGAGAACGATGGCGAGTATGATAAGAACGATGGAAATCACTTGTGCTGTGCGTAAATTGGCGACGATAAATAGCGAATCGGTTCTCATTGCTTCAATAAAGAAACGTCCGAATGAATACCAAATAATATAAGAGAGAAATAGTTCACCGCGCTTTAAATTCACTTTTCTTAACAGCAACAGAAGTGCAAACCCGGCGATATTCCATACGGATTCATACAAAAATGTCGGATGATAGTACATGCCGTCAATGTACATTTGGTTAATAATCCAATCTGGCAAGTAAAGACCTTCTAAAAAGGAACGGGTCACTTCTCCTCCGTGCGCTTCTTGGTTCATAAAGTTTCCCCAGCGTCCGATGGCCTGACCGAGAATAATGGATGGCGCTGCAATATCAGCGAGCTTCCAAAATGAAATCCCGCGCTTCCTACAAAAAACAACCGCCGTAATGACGGAACCTATTAAGGCACCATGAATCGCGATTCCCCCTTGCCAAATTGCAATAATTTGCTCAGGATGTTGGGAATAATAGCCCCACTCAAAGATGACATAATACGCTCGCGCCGAAAGAATAGCAATTGGGATCGCGTACAGCAATAAATCAGAAAACACATTTTTATCCAACCCATGACGCACCGATTCACGGGTGGCAATCCAAAGCCCTAGAATGGCTCCTAAGGCAATGATGATCCCATACCAATGAATCGATAAAGGACCGAGCTGCACAGCAATCGGATTTAACGGCTCTATTGCATACAACATTTTATTTCCTCCTAATATGTATCCCAACCTACAGGACCTACGTAGCGACGTTTAATGGTCCTCATGCACCGAGTCATCAATGACATCGGTCAACTTTGCCGAGAATTGCTCTGCCGCATTTACACCCATACGTTTTAGTCTAAAGTTCATAGCAGCGACTTCGATAATAACAGCTAAGTTCCGCCCAGGGCGCACAGGAATCGTTAAACGCGGCAAATCAATATCGATAATGCGCATCGTTTCCTCTTCTAGCCCTAGACGATCATATACTTTCTTCTGATCCCAAAGCTCTAGATTAATGACGATAGATATTTTTTTATAATTGCGAATGGCGCCTGCCCCAAACAACGTCATCACGTTAATAATGCCTAGACCACGTATTTCAAGCAAATGCTGAATCAGGTCGGGTGAATTGCCAATCAGCACATCATCGTCTTCTTGGCGTATTTCAACACAATCATCGGCTACAAGGCGATGGCCACGCTTTACAAGCTCAAGAGCCGTTTCACTTTTACCAACACCACTTTTACCAATAATTAAAACGCCAACACCGTACAAATCGACAAGCACACCATGAATGGCGGTCGATGGTGCAAGTTTACTCTCCAAGAAATTTGTTAATCGGCTAGACAAACGCGTCGTTTTAGCCGGAGAGCGCATAATAGGCACATCATCTTTTTTGGATGCTTCAATCAGTTCTTCGGGAATATCCATTTCTCTCGACACAATGATGCCTGGGGTTATATCTGTACAAAGCTTTTGCATGCGAATACGCTTTTCTTGATCATCGAGGCCATTGTAAAAACTGAGCTCTGTTTTTCCAAGCAGCTGTAAGCGTTCTGCTGGATAATGTGCAAAATACCCCGCCATTTCCAAACCTGGTCGGGAAATATCACTTGTTACGATGGGGCGGTCAATACCCTCTTCTCCACTGACGAGCTCAAGCTGAAACTTTTCGATTAGGTCCTTCGTACGGACTTTAGGCATTCCCATCCATCCCTTCTTCGCTCATACTATTTCTAAATGGTTTCTTCCAAAAATCTCACTTTATTGTAGCATGGCGATGACGCCTCCGCAATTTCATGAAAGGGTATCTATATGGTGGTTGGTTCTCTCGGCATGCTTGTAAAAAAACAATAGGTTCAATCATTTATAGCGGTTTCAAATCTATAGAACAGTTTTGACTAATTCAAAAATTACCTTCAACGCTGGGTTGTGCTTGAGAAGAAACAAGGTGCCCGCTTCGTCAAAATACTTCGCTTTCCGCGGGCACGGCTTCAGCTTCCTCGGAAAGCAAGCTTTCCTGCGGGATCTTCAGCTCGCGCTGTTCCCGCAGGAGTCTACGTATTTGACTACGCTGACGTTTGCTTCTGCGTACATTGTTTTTTTTATTGCTCTCGTTAACGGAGAAAACGGAAAAGCGAGTTGAATCGATTTGCTTTAACAAACAAGACAAGCAAGTGCATCGTTTCATGCAAAGTTACATCACCGAGTGCAGTATTGATGCAGCGGTGGACTTATGTTTAGAAAACTCGCGCAGTGTGAATTCAACTTCAACGCTTGCTGTGCTTGAGTGGAAGCAAGGTGAGATAGATCAATTGACCTCTCCAAAACAACGCATGTTGAATTCAGTAAATAGAATGGTGTCGATGCTCACATCCTGTATTTCTAAAAGATCGTCTTACAGTAAAGAAGCTGACTTCTACTAAAGAGTCTTTTTTTAACTGTGATTAAATCATAAATGCGGATCATTAAAAGCAGCTACTAGCGAGACTCCAGCGAGACCACACTGCGCACGAAGTGCCGAGGAGGCTCGCAGTTCGCCCAGCGGCAAAAAAATCAGATGAGGTACTTTCGAATCGATGATGCACTTGTACCCTTTAGGGTGAAAGCGAGCTTATGGCAACTTGTATAGAAAGCAACCCCAACAATGAATTGCAGATTTATCCATCTATATCTAAGCGTGTCTACCAAATGTAAGGTGCGAAAGTTGAGATTAAAGATGAAACAGTTTACGTATCGTTTCTTTGTCAATTGTTCCATGGGGTCCAAAAGCATAAAAATAACGGAGTTGCCATTGTTGTGTTTTCACTGCCTGCTTGTTTACGGGTTTCGTCCACGGTGGATAGACACGGAAGGCCGTCTTTCCTTTTTTGCTATTGTGAGACATAATTCCCTTCTCGATGAGTACTGTTTTATCCAACACAAACTGGCCATGGTTATGAAAATCACTTACACCTATAACGACATAATCTACAGAATCAGTGCTATCAAATGGGATAATGATATCGATAGGACGTTTCCATACTGTGACAAACTGACCTATTTTCGTTGGTGTTGTCTTTGCTTCACGAAAAACGATCCCTTTTCCTTCAAGTTCAAGACGACAAGCACCATACGCAGCACTTTCTTGTTCTCGAATCGCCTTCTTCGTCACTGACATTCCAATAGGTTCATAAACTTGTGTAATAGCCATTTCCAAGTGATCTGGTATAACTTGGTCAACAATTTGCCCCGAATTATCCGATTTATAAGTAGTCATATACCCTTCTTTCTTAGGATTTGATATGTCGTTTTATATTCCCCATGAAACGAAAGCCATAGAAATTGCTTTAATCGTATGTGTTTATACAAAAAAAGACGAGCGAGAACTCGATCTACCATCGAGCCCCGTTCATCTTGGCTTTGTCCCTTCTGCCCACAATGCCCTTATTTTTTCACAGCTTGCAGTGAATCTTGAATAAATAGGTTCGCTATCGAAATGAGGAGTGCCGCAAAAAGGGCCATGACAAAGTTGCTAAGCACAAATGCGTCTCCCATAATAGCCGCTGTCAAATAAAGCGTCGCGCCATTGATGACCAATAAAAACAAACCTAAAGTCAAGATCGTGACAGGCAATGTTAAAATGACGAGAATTGGTTTGACGACCAAGTTTAATATGGAAAGAAGGAAACTGGCCAATAATGCAGCACCAAGCGAGGCAACTTCAATTCCGTTAAGTAGACTGGACATTGCCAACAGTATGCAGGCCGTCACAAGCCATTGCACTAGCCATCTCATCCATTTTCCTCCTTACCCGCCTCGTGTTAAACAGTACGTTCCTTATCTATGGTGTGGACAGTCACTCCACCTGTCCTTGCCGTCGCCACAAGCAGCATCGGGGTAGGTGAGTTTCCCTTTTCAAAGGCAAGTCGTTTCTTAACAACTTCCTTTACATCCTCAAGAACACGAACCTCCGGCAGGTTCACATTCAAATCTCCAAACGTTGAATGCAGTTTCCCCGTAACGGCTACATGCTCAGGCAGTCGAATATCGATTGAGCCACTCGTCGTATTGATCTTCAAATGTTCCGCTTCATTTTCTAATGCTACGGAAATGTTTCCGTGGAAGCTGGACGACACGACACGTTGAAAAGCTCCACGAGCCAAGATTGTTCCATTTACTGTTTCTAGATCAATCGAGTCCGACTGTCCCTCCATATGAATATGGCCATTGACGGTTTCAACTTCCACGTTATCAAATGCCATCTGGGTTTGACTTATTCCACCATTCGTACTTTTAAAGTAGGCGGTTTTACTAGCGATATTGTTCCCTTTTAAAGCACCGTTAAACAATTTTATTGAAATACGATCTAGCTTATGAGAAGGAATGTACACCTTACAATCGGCTTTGATCGTTTTTTCCTCAAGCCGGAACGTAAAACGTCCATCCTCAAAGTCGACACGCGTTTGCTTCATAAATTGCTGCTTTGCCTGTTCTTTATAGGTCACATTGTACACACGCGCATGACATTCAATTCGAACTTCATCAGACGTCGTTGGCACAACTTCAAAATCGCCATTATACAAGTACACGTCAAATTCATGTAAGGCCGTATCATGATACAGGAACGTATGGTGAACTTCTTCGTAAGATCCAAAATTAAGATCCAAATCCAGGTTACGAATTTTACCAACGGCTTCTCCAAAATAATCAGACCATCTCATTTTTTTTGAAGAATGATGCGAGCGAGGCTCATCCTCATCCTCAACAATATGAACATGAGGGGACAAAAACCGCTCTTCTTCTTTTGGAGAATCTGCTTCTTTCGGAGCATCCGCCGCTTTTGGTTTCACTGGTTCATCAAATGGCTTTTCCTGAAATGATGGCTCCTGCTGCTGCTTTTCAGACCGATGCTCAGATTCGAGCAATACGAGTGCTTCATCTATTGTAAGTGTACCTTCTTTGACTTTGTTCAATATCGCCTTACGCTGCTCTTCGCTCATGGGACACCCTCCTGCTTTTTTTTCATTGTAAGCAATACGGCAACTCGCTGGCATCCTACTGAAGACTTAGACGTACTAAGTCTTTTGGAAATCAGTCTATTTAAAGTGTCCTCCACTTCACATTGTATTTACAGGCACTTCTTTCTGTGAAGCTGTACTAATTTGTCTATCTGTCCGCTCCTGATCACGTTTCAATACAGGTTTCAAGTAATGGCCCGTATGCGATTCTGCTACATTAGAAATTTCTTCGGGCGTCCCCGTAGCAACGATTGTACCACCGCCGTCGCCGCCTTCTGGTCCAAGATCGACCAGATGATCAGCCGTTTTTATCACATCAAGATTATGCTCAATGACAAGAACGGTATCGCCATTATCAACGAGTCGCTGCAACACAACAAGAAGCCTGGAAATGTCATCGACGTGAAGTCCGGTCGTAGGTTCATCAAGAATATATAAGGAACGTCCGGTAGATCGTCTGTGCAGCTCAGATGCTAGCTTGACACGTTGTGCTTCCCCACCTGACAGAGTCGTTGCCGGTTGTCCTAACGTAATATACCCGAGACCAACGTCTAAAATGGTTTGTAGCTTTCGATGGATTTTCGGAAAATTGGTAAAGAACGCGACCGCATCCTCAACTGTCATCCCTAAAACATCCGCAATACTGCTCCCTTTGTATTGGACCTCTAATGTTTCACGATTGTACCTTTTCCCATGACAAACCTCGCAAGGCACATACACATCAGGAAGGAAATGCATTTCAATTTTAATGATGCCATCCCCTCGGCAAGCTTCACAGCGTCCGCCTTTTACGTTAAAGCTAAATCGTCCTTTTTTATATCCACGCACCTTCGCTTCATTTGTTGCCGCAAATACATCGCGAATGTCATCGAAAACACCTGTATAGGTGGCAGGATTTGAACGTGGCGTCCGACCAATCGGTGATTGATCAATATCAATCACCTTGTCGAGGTGATCCAAACCGGTCATTTCTTTAAAGGCACCTGGCTTAATTTTTCCTTTGTTCAGCTTTTGAGCCAAATTTTTATAGAGTATTTCATTGACAAGCGTACTTTTCCCCGAGCCACTCACACCAGTGACACACGTGAACATGCCAAGCGGGAAGGAGACGTCTACATTCTTCAAATTGTTTTCTGACGCACCCTTTACTTCAATGACCCGACCATCAGCCTGCCTACGCGTTGTTGGGAGTGGAATAAAACGATCGCCAGAAAGATACTGTCCTGTCAACGATTGCTCCATTTTCATAACCTCTTGTGGGGTACCACTGGCGATGATTTGGCCGCCATGGACGCCCGCACCAGGTCCAACATCGATTAAATAATCCGCAGCCAGCATTGTGTCCTCATCATGCTCGACAACAATTAACGTATTTCCCAGGTCTCTCATTGATTGAAGCGTCGTAATTAGCCGGTCGTTATCTCGTTGATGAAGGCCAATGGATGGCTCATCGAGAATGTACAACACACCAGAAAGGCGTGATCCGATTTGTGTAGCAAGCCGGATACGCTGAGCCTCTCCACCGGATAAAGTACCAGAAGCCCGACTCATTGTTAAGTATTCAAGTCCGACATTGACGAGGAAGTTTAAGCGCTCTGATATTTCACGAACGATTAACTTGGCGATTTGTGTTTCTTTCTCTGTGAGTTCAAGCGTCTCCACCCATTCCGCCGACTCTCGGATGGAAAGGTTGGTTACTTGACTGATGTGTCGATGATTCACCTTGACCGCAAGAGCTTCTTTTTTCAAACGATGCCCTTTGCAAGTTGGGCATGGCTTTTGTGACATGTATTTCTCCATTTGCTCACGAATGTAATCAGAGCTCGTTTCACGATAGCGTCGCTCGACATTCTTAATGACGCCCTCAAAATGAATATATTGCTCACGAACACGTCCAAAATCATTTTCATGACGAAAATAAATTTTTTCTTTGCCGCTTCCTTTAAGAAGAATGTCCTTTTCTTTGCTCGTCAATGAATGGAATGGAACGTCCATATCAATGCCAAAATGATCGCATACACTCTTCAGAAGCTCCGGATAATATTGTGAACTTGTTGGTTCCCAAACAGCAATAGCATGCTTTTTTAACGTCTTAGAAGGGTCTGGAACAATCAAATCGACATCAACCTCAAGTCGATTGCCTAAACCATCACAGGATGGACAGGCCCCAAACGGTGAATTAAAAGAAAACAAGCGTGGCTCTAATTCTCCAACGGAAAAGCCACAAAGGGGACAGGCGTGATGCTCGCTAAACAAAATTTCTTCGTCATCAATAACATCTATCATCACCTGACCTTCACCTAAACGTAAGGCGGTCTCTAAAGAATCGGCAAGGCGCGAAGCAAGACCGTCTTTGACAACCACACGATCAATGACCACTTGGATGTCGTGCTTTTTATTTTTCTCAAGCGAAATCTCCTCATCCGCATCCATCATGACGCCGTCGATACGCACACGAACATACCCTTGTTTTTTTATATCCTCTAGCACTTTTGCATGCATGCCTTTTTTGCCAGAGACTATTGGCGCCAATACTTGCATTTTTGTCCGCTCAGGATATTCCATCAACCTGTCGACCATCTGCTCAACGGTTTGCGAGGTAATTTCAACATCATGATTGGGACAGACTGGTCGCCCAACGCGCGCAAACAAGAGGCGAAGATAATCATAAATCTCCGTAACCGTTCCCACCGTTGAACGAGGGTTTTTACTCGTGGTTTTCTGGTCAATGGAGATTGCAGGAGAAAGACCTTCAATAGAATCAACATCCGGCTTGTCCATCTGTCCTAAAAATTGACGTGCGTAAGCGGATAACGATTCAACATACCGTCGCTGCCCTTCTGCATAAACTGTATCAAACGCAAGCGATGATTTCCCAGATCCAGACAAACCAGTCATAACGACGAGCTTGTCTCTCGGAATGGTAACATCAATGTTTTTCAGATTGTGGGCACGCGCCCCTTTAATTACTATTTTATCTGTTGCCATCAGGCTCATCCCTCCGCTTTAAGCTCAAGAAGCGCATCACGAAGCTCGGCAGCCTTCTCGAAATCGAGGGCTTTTGCGGCTTCCTTCATGTCATGTTCCATTTGTTCAATGACACGCTGCTTTTCTTTCTTCGTGAGCTTTTTCACCGATTTTTCTGCACTGTAATTTGCGTCTTCCTCTGCAACCATTGTTGCTTGAATCAATCCGCGAATCTCTTTTTGTATCGTTTGTGGAACAATATTGTGTTCCTGATTGTATTTTTCCTGAAGCTTTCGTCGACGGGCAGTTTCATCAAGCGCTACTGTCATCGCATCCGTCATTTTGTCAGCATACATGATGACGTGTCCGTTTGCATTACGCGCCGCTCGCCCCATCGTCTGGATAAGCGAGCGTTCAGAGCGTAGAAACCCTTGTTTGTCTGCATCAAGAATCGTCACAAGCGACACTTCTGGGATATCAAGACCTTCTCTCAGCAGATTGATCCCAATGAGTACGTCATACTTGCCAACACGCAAATCGCGGATAATTTCTACACGGTCTAACGTCTTAATCTCTGAATGCAAATACGCAACCTTCACACCCACATCCTTTAAGTAATCGGTTAGGTCCTCCGACATCTTTTTCGTCAGCGTTGTGACGAGTACACGCTCATTTTGCTCTGTACGTATTCGAATTTCAGCAAGTAAATCATCAATTTGCCCTTCAATTGGACGAATCGAAACGAGTGGATCTACCAGACCTGTTGGACGAATAATTTGTTCGACATAGTCTGGGGCATGCTCATGCTCATAATTCCCAGGAGTGGCAGACACATAGACGAGCTGATGAGACTTTTCTTCGAATTCCTCGAAGGTTAATGGACGGTTATCCATGGCAGAAGGCAAACGAAACCCATGGTCTACGAGCACCTGCTTCCTCGCTTTATCTCCATTAAACATGCCACGGATTTGCGGCAACGTCACATGTGACTCATCAACCATCAGCAAAAAGTCTTCAGGAAAATAATCGAGCAATGTATATGGGGTTGATCCTGCTTCACGGAGCGTCAAATGACGTGAATAGTTTTCAATGCCGGAGCAGAAGCCTATCTCCCGCATCATTTCCAGGTCATAATTCGTCCGTTGTTCAAGTCGTTGCGCTTCTAATAGCTTCCCTGCCTCATGCATAGCTGCCAACCGGTCCTTGAGCTCAGATTCGATGCGTTCAATCGCCACTTTCATTTTTTCTTCACGTGTAACGAAGTGGGAGGCTGGGAAAATGGCTACGTGTTCTCGTTCTCCGAGCACTTCACCTGTGAGCGCATCAACCTCGCGAATACGATCGATGTCGTCGCCAAAAAACTCTACACGCAAGCAGTGCTCATCATGGGACGCCGGAAAAATTTCAACAATGTCTCCACGGACACGGAAAGTGCCGCGCTGGAAATCAATATCATTGCGTGCATATTGAATATCAACCAGCTTACGAAGCAACTGATTGCGTTCTATCGCTTGACCAACGCGTAATGAACAGACCATTTCGCGATATTCTTCAGGTGAACCTAAACCATAGATACAGGAAACACTTGCCACAATAATGACATCCTGCCGTTCAAATAATGAGCTGGTTGCCGAGTGGCGAAGCTTATCGATTTCGTCGTTAATGCTTGAATCTTTCTCTATAAACGTATCAGTTGAAGGAACATAGGCCTCTGGCTGATAATAATCATAATAGCTAACAAAATATTCGACGGCGTTATTTGGAAAATACTCTTTGAACTCACTATATAGCTGACCTGCAAGGGTTTTATTATGCGCGATCACAAGCGTCGGTTTATTCACTTCTTGAATGACATTGGACATCGTAAACGTTTTACCTGTCCCTGTTGCACCTAGTAAAGTTTGGTGCCGCTTTCCCTCTTGAAGTCCTTTAACTAATGCTTCAATGGCTTTGGGCTGGTCCCCTTGTGGGCTATATTTTGATACGACTTCAAGCTGACGCACAGTGCATGTCCCTCCATTTCAACTCTTCATAATGTACCTATTGTATCACAACAAAGTGAATAACAACAAAAATAAACGAACGGGTATTCGTATAAAAAAACCCATTTTTTCACTTCAAATGAATGTCTCATCGTTCTTGTTTTTTCAGTTTAGACTGTACGGTTCAATCTTGGAACTCGTATAGAAGCAGCACGGTAATTGTCTCTTGTTCATCCCAATGATCGTGAATTTGGGAATCCATTCGTTAAGATGACCATCCTTATGGCAAACCAGACGACGTGCTCTGTCATTTATTTTGCCCGTGGATGAGATTCGACAAACCCGATACCGTTGATTTCCAAGAAAATGAAAAAGAGACCAATCCCCATGGTACTTTTTGGATTGGTCTCCTTCTCTTCTTCCTTCTCAAGAAAGCTACGTCGCTTTAATAAATTCCCCTAGCTATAAACGCTCATCCTTTGCTACCGGTTAACGCTATCCCTTCAATAATCTGCCGTTGCGCAAAGACATACACCAGTAGGACCGGAACGACTGAGATTGTCGTCCCTGCCATGAGCAGAGCCCAATCCGCTGCGTATAGCCCTTTAAAATAATTCAGGAGCAATGGCACGGTGTACAGCTCTGGTGAAGAAAGAAAGACGAGTGGCTGAATAAAGTTATTGTAAATTTGGATGAACGCAAAGATGCCAAAGGCGGCAAGCGCTGGTCGAACGAGCGGCAAGATCACATGCCAGTATATGCGCATTGGATTTGCTCCATCAATAACAGCGGCTTCTTCGACATCATCTGGAATGCCTCGGATAAATTGGCGAAGCAAGAACACACCGAAGGCATTAAAAATCGCGTTTGGTACAATGACAGAAAGATGGGTGTTGAGCCACCCCAACCATTCCATAATTAGATAAAGCGGAATCAATGTCACTTGCATCGGCACCATCATTGTGGATAGAAACAGCAAAAACAACGCTTCTCGACCAGGGAAGGACAATTTTGCGAAAGCATAGGCTGCCATTGAGGCCGTGATCATCTGTGTCCCCACAACAAGGATAGAAATATAAAACGAGTTGAAATAGGCGCGACCAAAAGGCATCGCCTGAAGTGAATTCGTGAAATTCTCCCAAATAAATTGGGAAGGAATAAGCGTTGGAGGAACAGAAACAATTTCGGCAAAAGTTTTAAAGGAACTTAACACCATCCATAAAAATGGAGCGACCATAAGGGAAGACGCAACGATAAGGATGATGTGTAGCAGAATGCGTCCCCCGCGCACACGCCTCGTTTGTGATTGTGTCTGAGTCTGTTCGTTAACACGATCCAATTCTGTCGTTTTAGCCCTCATAGTGAACCCACCTTTTCGACCCTGCAAACTGAATGAGTGTAAAGATTAAAATGAAAACAAATAAAATGACCGCTGCGGAGGCACTTGCTCCAAAGTCGAACTTACGAAAGGCAGAATCGTACACATGAAACACAAGCGTGTAGCTCCCCTTCCCTGGTCCTCCATTCGTCATAACAAAAGCTTGATCAAAGACCTGAAACGATGTGATGACACTCATAATCGCCACAAAAAAAGTGGTTGGGGAAAGCAAAGGTAGCGTAATAGTGAAAAACTTGCGAATCGGTGAGGCACCGTCCATTTCTGCGGCTTCATAGTATGTTTTGGAAATGCCTTTTAGTCCTGCTAAAAAGATGACCATGTTGTAGCCGAGTTGCCACCAAATACTGAGGATGGCAATGGAAGGGATGACCCAGGTTGTGCTCGAAATCCAGTCGGGTCCATTGATGCCAAAGTTCGCTAGAAATTGATTGATAATGCCGATCTCTGCATTGTAAATCCACATCCAGATCACCGAGATGGATACAGAACTCGTGACAACTGGAGCGAAGAAGCAAAAACGGTAAACGCTTTTGCCTTTACTATTATTTAAAGCAAGCGCAACAAGCAGGGCTAGAAAAATACTCGTTGGTATATAGAGTAATGAATAATACAATGTGTTCTCAAGTGCTGTTTTAAAGGCTGGGTTTTGAAATTGAAGAATAAAGTTCTCTATGCCAACAAATTCTGGTGAACCAAAACCATTCCAATCCGTTAAGCTTAATCCGAAAGCAAACAATAAAGGAATAAATGAAAAAGCAATCAGCCCAATGAGTTGCGGGGCAATTAGCAAGTACCCCCATTTTCGACGCGATCGATTGTGCATAACATTTCCTCCTTAGTCCTCTAAATCCTCAGCCTGTGCTTTCTTCATAAAGCGTGCCATCTCTCCGGCGTCTTTTAATGTCTCTTCTACACTTTTTTCCTGTATGAACATCAACTCATAAATATCTTGAAGCTCTACGGACAAACTGGGAATCCTCGCTTCATGATTTAGCACTTGTCCATGTTTCCGAGATTGGTTTAAATAGTAAGCATGCTCAGGCGGTGCGCCTTCAATAATGTCATCTAATGTGTTTACAGATGGAACGGCATTTCCGTTATCTGAAAGCCGCACCTTTTGTCCTCGAGTCGATGTGTAAAAGCTCGCAAATTTCTTGGCAGCTTCTGGATAGGGCGTGTCTTTATTGACGCCCATATAAGCGATTGAAATAAACGATTTTTGCTCCACATCACCATTGGTTGGAAATGGCACATAATCAAATTCCAAATTCTCAGCCTCGAGAAACATTGGCGTTAGCCATCTCCCAGCCGCGACCATAGCCACCTGTTTCGACAAAAACAACGCTTCTTGTCCTTGCCCTTGTGGAAGTGATCCAGCAAACATCGCATAGTCATTGTCGATAAGAGAGCGCATGTAGTGAAAGGCTTCTTCTGTTTTCGGGTCTTTATCGATCACAACATTGCCTTCCTCATCAAACATTTGTCCGCCATTCGCCCACACCCAATTGTAAATGCCTGTGGCGTTCGCATCCTGGACAAAGGCATATTTCCCACCAGCTTTTAATTGCTCTGCCACCTCTGTAAACGTGTCCCAAGTCCACTCTCCATTTTCATAGAATTGCTGCGGTGAGGGGATGCCCAGCTCTTCAAAGATCGTTTCGTTGTAATACAACAGATTGGGGTTCGTGTCAGGAGGAAGCGCGTAAATGGTTCCTTCCATTTTAGCTGGCCCCCAAACTGTATCTGGAAATTCAGTCAAATCGACATAGCTTTGATCGCTCTGCAAAAACTCTGAAAGTGGCAGCAGCGTGTCGTTGTTCACAAGGAAGCCAATTTGTGTGTCGCTTATATAAAAAACATCCGGTGCTTGCCCCCCTTGCAATCGTGTAACGAGCGACTGATCATACGTTCCAGAAGGGGAAGGGACAAGGGTGACCTCAATACCGTCCTCCAGCTCATTAAACTCATCCACTGCACGTTGATACACGTCAAGCTCTGCAGGATTGCCCCACGCGGTAAAGGTTAGCTCCTTTATCTCGCCTCCTCCAGTTCCCACTGTTGGCGCCGAAGAACATCCAGAAGCTACTAAACTAAAACTGATCATTAACAGCGCTGCGATAAAAAAGTTACGTTTCATTTTGGGTCCCCTTTCTAAGTAAGCGCTTTCAAACCCAAGGATAACATACCCATTTAAGGATCGCAAAATGAAATTTTATTCTATTGTGTATACAACTTAACGCACAAAATAAAAACAAAGCGATCGTTTCCATCTTACTTGATGGTTGTGATCGCTTTGCTTTTCGGATCTATTCATCGATATCAGTAGGGACTTCCTTGTCAGCAGGAACAAAAAGAAGACCTAGTGAGTAATGATCGTTTTCAAAAAAAGCGCGTTGGACGAATCGAGGCTCTCCTCGTTGATCGCTCACCTGCATTTTTGTATAGGCCCGATTGATATGTAGGGCGTCATAAAACTCATTTTCCGACGTCACAGACTGGTCATTGACGCGCTGTATCAACTCACCTACTAGAATCTCCATATCCTCTGCCGGTGTGCCTGGCAGGATAGCCAGAACACGCAAACCCTCATTAGAAATTGTATAATATGGGCTTTTCCTGCGGTCATTGTTTCGACTAACCATCGTAATAGTTAAGCGACCACCAATGGCAATAATGGCAGCGAGCAAGCTGAGAAGAGGAAAATATAGCGCACCTATTGCCAAAGCACTGACGAATAAGGCCAACCAAGCAACCTTTTGTGATAGCCCATCTTTGAGTTGGGGCTTTGCGACACCTTCAACACTTGTATGTAAGCCAATCGGAAGAGGAAATAGTAGAAAATGCACTGGGAAATCAGGAACAATGGGCAATGAAAGCAATGGCCAGTAATCTCCAAAGGCAAGCACGCCTTCGCCACTAGGAACGAGCAGCATGACAGGGAGCAGCCATACTCGCTTCACGCTTTGTCTCCCTTTCCATTTTCCTCGCTTACTTCGATGGATCGTAGGCGAGGCCGAGGCCGTTTGTTTCCTGCGGATGAGCCACCACTCTGCCCAAAGAAGCAGTGCCATCAGTAGCGCTAATGAAAGGGTTGTTGCCGGCGAAATAAACATCCAGTCTGGTACCAGACCACTTACTTGCCCTGTCCATCCTAAAAAAATCAGTACGCTGAACGTATAGGCTGCCGATAAAAATCCACTTCCGCCACACAACGCCACAATGCCTACAAGCAAGGAAAATAACCATAATGCATTGGTTTCAACGCCAACACCAAAAAGCAACACTACTGCACTCACGACTAAAGCTGCTAGAGATGATGGCCAAAGCAAGTGCAAGAGCTCGTGTATGGCGTCTTGTATACGCGTGTTAAACATTCGTCGCTCTCGCTGAACGCGCCACCACCCTTGGATCGCGGCAGCGAGGATAAGCACATAAAGCAATGGTTGAAGAAAAAAGCCGCCGATTCCGAACAAACCTTCAATTACGTATTCCACTTTAGCACCTCCAAGAGCAAAGACATCAGAGTGCAGACAGCATTGCTTCTATTCTCTGTAAAAAGCTAATTGACACAACGCAAAACCTTGTCCAATGAGGAGTTGCCACGATGGCAATGTGCTCCGGACAAGGCTAGGCGCGAGCGGTTGCCAACAGCCTGAAGTGACGAGGAAGCTTATTGCGATACCACATCAAGCGCCTTGTCCAGCTGTTTGTCTCCTTCTTGAGAACGAATCTTTTCAACTAGGCTTTGT
Source organism: Aureibacillus halotolerans (assembly GCF_004363045.1). Lineage (NCBI taxonomy): Bacteria > Bacillati > Bacillota > Bacilli > Caryophanales > Bacillaceae > Aureibacillus > Aureibacillus halotolerans. The sequence continues at coordinate 50,773 of NZ_SNYJ01000015.1, read as the reverse complement.
TGCAACAGTTCACCTGTCTCTGCCGTTAGTTCACCGCTTGCTTCGATGTTATTTTCCTGTTGAAACGCTTTGACCGCACTTGTCGTTTCCGTTGAAAAATAACCATCTGTGCGTCCAGGATCGAAGCCTAAACCTTTTAACATCAGCTGTGCGTTTTCAATCGCACTACCTGTAGAATCTTGCTTCAGTGGCTCTTCAATGGCCAATGGATGCGTATAATAGTAAGCTGGCTGTTCAACTGGAATCGTTGGCTCAATGCCTTTCTCGTGAATCCAATTTCCATCCGGTGTTAACCATTTTTGCATCGTCAATTTCAGACTGCTGCCGTCTTCAAGAGGAATAACCTTTTGTACAGTGCCTTTTCCAAACGAAGACTCACCAACAAGCTCGTATCCCGCATTTTCTTTAAGTGCACCGGCTAGAATCTCTGAAGCAGAGGCGCTTCCTCTATCAATTAGGCCTACAATTGGATAAGGCTTCGCGTCTGTTAAGTCGGTGAAATACGGAGTCTTCTCCCCATTTCTGTTTTCTTCTTGTAAAAAAGGGTCATCTTTAGGAATAATCTCTCCCGCAATATCTACAACGCTTTGCAAATATCCACCTGGATTTCCGCGGACATCAATGACAAGTCCTTCAATGTCTTCAGCTTCTAATGCTTCAAGCTGTGCAGCGAAGTCAGCTGCCGTCTCCTCAGCGAATGAGGTAATTTCAATTACACCGATAGCTTTTCCATCGACAGTTTCGGTTCTAGAATAAACGGTTTCAATCGGAATTGTATCTCTAGTTACTTCAACATCCACAGTTTCGCTCGACCCAGCTCTTAAGATCTCAAGGGTCACGACACTGCCTTTTTCGCCTCTAATTTTATTTACTGCTTCCTGAAGTGACAGGCCATCTAAAGGTTCACCGTCCACGCTAATGATTTTGTCATTAGGCATGAGCCCTTCTTTTTCTGCAGGTGAATCTTTGATTGGCGATACGATGGTTACACGTCCATCCATCATGCTGACCTCTGCACCAATTCCTTCAAAGGAGGATTCTAATGATTCCATGAGCTGCTGGGATGATTCAACATCCATGTAGGCTGAAAAGTCGTCTTCTAGTGAACCGACCATACCTTGGATGGCACCATCCATTAATTCCTGGCCAGACACGTCCTCTACATAATTCGCTTCAATGGAATTGTACACCTGCTGTAGTTTTTGAAATTGCAGGGCAGCGTCTTCTCCATTATCGGCTTGCTCAGTTGCCGTAGAATCCTGACTAGAGGCAAGCTTGTCATACGCAGCTGCTTTTTCTTTCATCGTATCCCCTACGGCCCAGTATGTACCACCTGCACCAAGGAAGAGGCACAGGATCATTAGAGCGACCGCTGCACTCATTTTGATTTTCATTGGTAGACCTCCTTTTTTACATCTGCCAAACCTTCAAATTTCTTCAGATGTGCAAAAAGCACCACACAGTCGTGCGATGCTTTCCACAGCTATTGATTGTACTATATGCGGATATACTTTATCTCATTCTAGGATTGCTTCCATTTAGAAGTTAATGTAGCTTCTCGGATTGACCGAATTGGACTTCCGTCCGTTCCAAGGACCAACATGCAGTTCAAAATGCAAATGGGCGCCTAGCGAGTAACCAGTATTTCCTAAATAACCTAACGTATCTCCTTTTGATACTGAAGTTCCAGAGCTTACCGTTCGATTTTCCATATGCGCATAAACGGACGTATACACCTGACCGTTAATGTTGTGGGTGACAAATACTACATTACCATACGAGCTTGAGTAATACGAGCGAAAAACAGTTCCATCTGCAACAGCGACTGCCGGAACATGACCGCCACGTTTGCCAATGTCAATGCCTGCGTGCAATTCTCCCCAACGCATTCCATACTCAGAAGTCACCGGGCCGTTCGCTGGGCGCATGAACATTCCAGATGTTACTGGAGGTTTCTCTCCTCCACCGCTATACGCTGACGGCTGGTTTGAGTTCCTTGCAGCGGCTGCTCTTTCAGCAGCTGCTCTCGCCTCTGCTTCACGTTGTTTGCGCAATCGTTCTTGACGCTCCCAGTTCTGAATCTCCGTTTGGATAGCGGCTTCCTGTGCTTTTAGAATCGCTTCTTCTTCTTCAAGGGATTGCTTTTTCTCATGAAGCGCATGCTCTTCAACCTGCAACTGCTCCATAAGCTTGCTTTTCTCTTCACGTTGCACGTTCAACTGCTGGTTGAGAGTTTCAAGCTCTGCAAGTTGTTCTTCAAGATTCTCAAGCTTCAGCTGAACTTCATTTTCTTTCACTTCAAGCGCTTCTTTGTCTGCAATTTGCTGATCCATCATGTTTTTGTCAAATTCTGCAATTCGACTAACATTATTGGCTCTCGTGACAAATTCGGAAAAGTCACTTGCTCCAACCAACACATCCAAATAGTTAAGCTGTCCGCCATTCTGCTGAATAGATCGTAGCTTTTGCTTCAGGATTGCATCGCGTTCTTTAATTCGTTCTTTCAACTCAGCGATTTCCTCTTGCAAGGCTTTAATAGCAGCCTTTGTATCGGCAATCTCCGTTTCTTTTGTACGAATTTGCTTAGACAATGCTGAGATTTTTTCATCGAGGGCACGAATTTGTTGGTCGACCTTCGATTGTTCGCCCTGGTTTTCACTGAGATCTTCATCTGTATTTTGTTGTGAATCATTAACTTCACTTTGTTGTTGCTGATTTTGTTTCATTTTGTTCTGCAGCTCGGTATTTGCTGCATGGGCTACGTCTAGTGGTCCTGAGGAAATCATAAGACATGCTATGGATATCATAGCGAGAGCTTTTACCAAAACTTTCACGAGTGCACCCTGCTCCTTTCAGCACTTAGAAACGTCCTAAATGCCTTGAAAATAACCTACGTGCTGTCATGGTTGACAGGCTTTCGTCTTGAATTACACTTTTAAGAACTTTCGCACGGACACCAAGCTTCCCCAGACACCAATCACTACACCGAGGCCAATTAAGATAAGTGTTAATGAAGAAATTAATGAGGTTAACTCTGGCAAAACAATAATGGATTGATCAATGAGGATTCCGACTAAGTAATAATACCCGGTTCCAAGAGCTAAAATAGGCACTAAAGCACCTAATACGCCCAAAAACAAACCTTCCAAGAAAAACGGCCATCTTATAAATGCATTGGTTGCTCCGACAAGCTTCATAATTTCAATTTCTTTTCGTCGTGAGATGATCGTAATTTTGATCGTGTTTGATATGAGAAACATCGCTGTAAATAAAAGACCAATGGTTAGAGCAATTCCTGTATAGCGAGCATACTCCATAAACGTAAACAATCTGTTAACTGTGCTCTCTCGATAATGCGTTTCAAACACGTGATCCATTTCGTCAATCGACTGTTGAACGAGATTTATATCTCGCGGTACGTTTGGCTTTACATAGAAGACATCATTCAAAGGGTTCTCACCCCTTTGTTTCATGCCTGCATAGGCTTTTCCTTGCTCACCTAAATCCTCGATAAACCGGTCAAGCTCTTCTTCCTTAGAGGAATACTCAACCGAGCCAACCCTGGATAGCTCCCTAATATTGTTTTCCAGGACCTCCATCTGTTCAGTCGTCGCTTCCAAATCGATGAGCACCTGAAGCGTGACGTCCTGTTCAACCGAGTCAGCTGTCGAATTAAAAATGGACAGGAAGATAAGAAATGTCCCTACCAATAATAGTGTTACGGTTACTGCCGAAATGGAGGCAAAGGTCATCCAGCCGTTCCGCCCCAGGTTTTTCAGGCCTTCTTTCATGTGTCTGCCTAGGGTTCTAGCTTTCATAACCGTACACTCCTCGTAGCTCGTCCCTGGCAATGCGACCATTTTCGACCGCGATGACGCGCTTTTTTACGGTGTTTACGATTTCTTTATTATGCGTAGCCATTAACACTGTCGTTCCACGGTCATTAATCTCTTCTAACACGTCCATAATACTCCAGGACGTGGCAGGATCAAGATTCCCCGTAGGTTCATCAGCAACGACCACTTTTGGCCGATTAACGATGGAACGCGCAATCGATACTCGTTGCTGCTCCCCTCCAGAAAGCTCATGAGGCAAAAAACGCGCCTTGTGTTTTAGCCTTACTAGATCAAGAACATCCATCACTTTACGTTTTATCTGTTTCGGATACTCCTCTGTTACTTCAAGAGCAAAAGCAATATTTTCATAGACTGTAAGTGTTTGTAGAAGCTTAAAATCCTGAAAGATAACGCCAATATTTCGTCTCAGCTGAGGAATTTGGCGATCTTTAATTGTTTTAAGGTCGACCCCATTAATTTCAATGGTTCCTGATGTGGGCTTTTCCTCACGGTACATCATTTTCATAAATGTCGATTTTCCTGCACCGCTCGGACCAACGATATAGACAAATTCGCTTTGTTGTATATCAACAGATATCCCTGAAAGTGCAACGACTCCGTTGCCATACGTCTTATGTACTTCCTTCATTTTAATCATCGTTCATCTCCTGAATTTCTCTGAAATGTCTATTGATGTAGAAATGCATCAATGACGTCCTTGTAATAACTCGCCGTAGACGAACGCAACTCTTTAACCAGATATGCAGTTTACATTATACCATTGATCACTAGAAAAATAATGTCGTAATTTGTTACATTTTCATTTCATATAAGGTATTTCGGTAATTTTGTAGAATAGTGAAGAAATTCAGGAACAGCGCGCGAAAACCACAAAAAAAACTGCCTCAAAAGAGACAGTTTTGTCTGGAAAATTCGTATCTATGCCAGCAGTTTATTTTTTACCCGCCAACCATGCTGCAACAGCTTCAGCATCTGCGCCTTCCGCTGCATTTTTAGGCATGTTGCCTGGACCTTCTTTAATTATGTTCAAAATTTCATCTTCGCTGTATTTTGCCCCAATTTCTGAGAGGGCTGGCCCCATGCCGCCTTCTAAATTACTGCCGTGGCAAGACGCACAGTTTTGTGCAAACACTTCCTCTGCTACAGCGGTCGTGTCTGCATCCGCTCCTGAAGCAGAATCACCATCGTTGTCGTCTGCTTGTTCGGTCGTGTCCGAAGTATCGTCAGAAGGTGCTTGATCCTCTTCGCCGCTTCCTCCGCCGCAAGCTGCTAACACTAGAGTTGTCCCAAACAACAATGCCATCAGTTCTTTTTTCATTGTGCTCCCCTTTTCCAAATCATAGTACTATACCCTTTTATTATAACCGACTCCCGTTTGTTTAAAACCATGAAGATTGGTCGTCCTCTACTCAAAACACCATAAATGCGCTATACCATTGCCTTTAACGGTTTGTTTCAATTTTGTGAATGCCTAATAAAAATCCGTTACCGCTGAAAAGAAATTTATTTTATCTTACTCAACTTTCGCACCTTACATTTGGCAAACACCATAGATATAACTTGGTAAACCGTGCAATTTACTGTTGTGGTTGCTTTTTATACAAGCTGCATAAGCTTGCTTACACCCTGAAGAGCACAAGTGAATCATCGACTCGAGAAGACCTCGTCGTGATTTCTTTGCCGCTGCAGTCTCGCTAGTGATAGCTTTTAATGATGCAATCATTTTTTTGTGACATGAATTAACAAAAGACTTATTTAGTGATCTAACTTGTAGTAGGCAGCTTCAATACCTTTTAAAAATACAGAATCGCGAACATTGACACCTCTATATTTTCGAATACAGCAGGCGTTGTTTTGGAGTGGTCCATTGATCTATGTCACGTTCCATTAAATCAAGCACAGCCAATGTGAAGGTGATTTTTGGCTCTACACAAGTTTTCTAAACATAAGTTACCGCTGCATCAATACTGCACTAAGTGATATAACTTTGCATGAAACGATGCGCCTATTTTTCTTGTTTGGATGCGAAACTTTTAAACACGCTTTCTTACTCGTTAGACGAGAACGGGACCAAACAAAAACAAATTACGCAGAAACATACATCAGCGTAGTCAAAATACGTAGACTCCTGCGGCAAAGAAAACACGACGAAGTATTATTGAGTCGATGTTGCACTTGTACCCTTTAGGGTGGAACAGCGCGAGCTGAAGATCCCCTCGGAAAGCTTGCTTTCCGAGGTAGCTGAAGCCGTGCCCGCGGAACGCGAAGTATTTTGACGAAGCGGTCGTATTTCTTTGCACCCTAAAGGGCATAGCCCAACATCGATTCGAAAGTTGTGTATCATAAATGTAACATTTGAATGAAAGTAAACTCTTTATCCATTTATTTTGTCGTTGTGGACACTTAAGCCAAACGTATTTTTTAAACAAAGAAAAACCCGAGCGAATCTACGGAATTCTACTAATAGAATCTCGTAGTCGTTCGGATTTTTGATTTATTGTCTTTATTCACCGAGACGTGATCGTAAATAGCCATCGATAAAGGAGTCAATGTCACCATCCATGACACCTTGCACATTGCCTACTTCAACGTTCGTACGATGATCCTTGACCATAGAGTATGGGTGGAAGACATAGGAGCGAATTTGGCTGCCCCAACCGATTTCCTTTTGTTCGCCACGGATTTCCGCAAGCTCTTTTTCTTGTTCCTCAATTCTCAATTGATACAGCTTGGCCTTCAGCATTTTCATCGCATGGTCACGGTTTTTAATTTGAGACCGCTCGGACTGACAGGTAACTACACTGTTTGTAGGCACGTGGGTAATTCGCACAGCAGAGTCGGTCGTATTGACGTGCTGACCGCCAGCCCCACTAGCACGATACGTATCCACTTTTATATCCTCGGTTCGAATATCAATTTCAATTTCATCATTAAACTCTGGCATGACCTCACACGAAACGAAGGACGTATGACGGCGCCCAGAAGAATCAAAAGGCGAGATACGAACAAGGCGGTGAACACCTTTCTCGGCTTTCAAATACCCGTAACTATTGTGGCCTTTAATCATAAGCGTAACGCTTTTCACACCAGCTTCCTCACCAGGCAGATAGTCGAGCGTTTCTACCTTAAAACCTCGTCGCTCAGCCCAACGTGTGTACATCCGTAGCAACATGGATGCCCAGTCTTGGGATTCCGTGCCTCCAGCGCCTGGATGCAGCTCTAAAATGGCATTATTTTTATCATGAGGCTCACTTAATAAAAGCTCCAATTCAAATTCATTAAAGTCTTTATTCAATTGTGTGAGCTCTTTTTCAAGATCAAGACGCAGCTCTTCATCATCTTCTTCTTTAACAAGCTCATAGGAGATCTGTTGATTTTCATAGACCTCTTGTAATTCGCTAAACTTCCCCGCAATGTCCTTAAGGGCATTCGTTTCGTTAATCGTCTTTTGCGCTTCCTGCTGGTCATTCCAAAATTCCGGTTGCGCCATAACCTCTTCTAATTCAGCGATCTTTTTTTCTTTGCCAGCGAGGTCAAAGAGACCCCCTGAAATCTTGAAGCCTTGCCTCAAGTTTTTCGAGAAGTTGTTTCGTTTCTGCCATGTCCATCATCTATTCCACCTGTCTTTACTGTGTTTGGCTATTTTGCCCGCAGCACTGCTTGTATTTCTTTCCGCTGCCGCATGGACAAGGGTCATTTCTTCCTATTTTCATCTCATTCTTCACAGGCTTTGGCTTGGCTTTCTCGTTTTCTCCCTGCTTAGGGTGTACAGCCTGTCCTTCAGCCACTGGTTCACGTTCAAGGTTGCTACGAATTTGAGCTTTCATAATGTATTTACTGACATCCTCTTCAATCGAAGCGATCATCTGCTCAAACATTGCGAAGCCTTCCATTTGATACTCACGCAACGGATCTGTTTGACCGTACGCACGCAAGTGAATCCCTTGTCGGAGCTGATCCATTGCGTCGATATGATCCATCCATTTCTGATCGACAGAACGCAGCAAAATGACCTTCTCAAACTCGCGCATTTGCTCCGTTTCCATTTGCTCTTCTTTGTCTTGGAGACGTTTTTTCACTTCTGTCATCAGTAGCTCGACCATTTCGTCAGGCTCTTTGCCAGCCAAATCTTTCTCAGAGATGGCCCCATCTTCAAAGAGCGTACCGTTTACGTAATCTGCAACCGACTGCAGGTTCCATTCCTCATCAATATCGGATGCCGTGTGGACTTCAACAGAGCGCTCGATCGTCGATTGAATCATGCGTAACACAATCTCATTAAGGTCATCTGAAGACAACACATCATTACGTTGCTTGTAAATAACATCCCGTTGCTGTCGGAGCACATCATCGTATTGCAAAATCTGTTTCCGAGCGTCAAAGTTGTTGCCCTCAACGCGTTTCTGCGCAGATTCCACTGCACGGCTTACAAGCTTGCTCTCAATCGGCGACTCATCATCCATGCCAAGGCGGTCCATCATGTTGCGCATGTTGTCTGACCCGAAGCGACGCATAAGCTCGTCCTCCATGGATAGGTAGAATCGAGTTTCTCCTGGATCCCCTTGACGTCCTGAGCGGCCTCGGAGCTGATTGTCAATCCGACGACTTTCATGGCGTTCAGTACCAATCACCACAAGTCCACCAAGATCATAAATGCCTTCACCTAGTTTAATGTCGGTTCCACGGCCTGCCATGTTTGTCGCTATCGTCACAGCTCCTCGTTCACCAGCACGTTCAATGATTTCGGCTTCACTTTCATGATTTTTGGCGTTGAGCACATGGTGTGGCACGCCTTTTCGTTTTAGTAGCTTTGAAATGACCTCTGACGTTTCGATAGCCACTGTACCAACAAGTACAGGCTGCCCCGACTTATGTTTTAAGGCAATTTCCTCAACGACGGCATTGAACTTGCCTTCGATTGATTTATACACAGCATCTGGCTGATCCAACCGCGTAATCTGACGGTTTGTTGGAATTGCAACGACGTGCATATTGTAGATGTTGCGGAATTCCTCTTCCTCTGTTTTTGCTGTCCCCGTCATCCCGGAAAGCTTTTTGTACATCCGGAAGTAGTTCTGGAATGTAATGGTCGCAAGCGTCATGCTCTCATTTTGAATATCGAGACCTTCCTTCGCCTCAATCGCCTGATGAAGTCCATCGCTATAACGACGTCCTTTCATTAAACGGCCAGTGAATTGGTCTACAATGACCACTTCACCCTCTTGAACAACATAATCCGTGTCACGGTGCATGCTCACATTCGCACGCATCGCTTGATTAATATGGTGGAATAACAGAGCGTTCACCATGTCAAACAAGTTCTCGATATGGAACGCTTTCTCTGCTTTATTAATGCCTTCTTCTGTCAACTGAACACTTTTTGTTTTTACATCATACGTATAGTCTTCCTCATGTTTTAACCGTGAGACAAACATATTGGCCTGAAGATAAAGATTGGCCGATTTTCGTGCAGATCCCGAAATGATCAACGGTGTTCTCGCTTCATCAATTAAAATGGAGTCAACTTCATCAATGATGGCGAAATTTAATGGGCGTTGAACTCTCTCATGGGGGTACATGACCATATTGTCACGCAAGTAATCAAACCCGTATTCATTGTTCGTCCCATATGTTATGTCAGCTGCATACTGTGTTCGTTTTTCTTCTTTAGACAGTCCATTTCTATTTAACCCAATCGTCAGACCAAGAAATTCAAATAGCTTGCCCATTTCTTCCGCATCACGACTTGCCAAATAGTCGTTGACTGTCACAATATGAACACCTTCACCGCTAAGGGCATTTAAATAAGCTGGCATAGTCGCCGCAAGCGTTTTTCCTTCCCCGGTTTTCATCTCAGCGATATTGCCTTCATGAAGGGCAATTGCACCAAGGATTTGGACAGGGTACGGTGTTAAACCAAGCACACGTGTTGCTGCTTCGCGAACGGTCGCAAACGCTTCAGGTAAAACCGACCTAAGTGAATCGCCTTTTTCAAGCCGTGCCTTTAACTCTGTCGTCTTTCCACGCAGCTGTTCGTCAGTAAGTTGTTTAAAGTCGTCAGCCAAAGCTTCGATTTGTTCAACTTCTTTCTGATGTTTATTAATCATTCGTTGGTTTCCATCACCGAATACTTTTTTGAGTATGCCTATCATGTTCATACGCTCCTCTGTTCATCACATATACACATTATCTTACCACTTTCTGTCGTTGTGTGCCAACAAGGCAACATTCGCTAGCACGAATGAGTGACACAATAAAAATAGGCGATAAAAAAGCCTGCATTTTCTCCCCTAAAGAAGAAAATGCGGGCTTTATAATAGGTATTATTTTAATTCGGTTCAATTAAGCCATATCGACCATCTTTACGTTTGTACACTACATTGGTCACGTTTGTGATGGCATTCGTAAAAACAAAGAATGTATGACCTAGCATATTCATTTGCAGGATGGCTTCTTCTGAATCCATCGGCTTTAGATTAAAACGCTTTGTCCGTACAACTTCAAACAAATCATCATCCAGCTCTTCTTCTGTAGTCGCCTTTAAAGCGGTGTCGGAAGCGGCTTCACTATCCGCAAACAGATGCTTAGGAGAGCCTTCCTGCCGATACTTCCTGTTAACTCTCGTTTTATGCTTACGGATTTGTCTCTCAAGCTTATCAACAACGAGATCCACCGAAGCATACATGTCAGTATTGATTTCCTCTGCACGTAAAAGCAGGCGAGACATTGGAATCGTCACTTCAACATGCTGTTCATCATTGTACACCTTTAGTTTCACATGAACTTCAGAGATTGGCTGTTCAAAATATCTTTGGAGTTTGCTCACTTTCTTTTCTACATAGGTTTTAAGTGCGTCTGTCACTTCTATGTTTTCTCCACGAATATTATATTGCATGAATAAACCCCTCCTTAGATATCTATTGCTTCTAATGCTTTACCTTACTATTTCTTTAATACCACAAAAAACCCTTCATCAAACTAAAAAAGGACGATTCCATAATGAATTCACACATGGCAAATAGTGGACTATAACAATCTTACATTGTCTCATGCCCGGACTGTGGTTTGATTAGCTTGTGCTCTTAAGATGTAAGTACGCTTAAAATTGCCATTACAAGGATGAAAAAATGAATAAAAAAAACGCACCAAGTCGATAGTTCATCGACTGGCACGTTTCTTAAAGGTTTTAAAAACCTCATCGTACGTTATTATCTTTTTACAACATTTTCAGCTTGAGGACCTCTGCTACCTTCGACAATGTCAAATTCAACTTCTTGTCCTTCGTCAATGCTTTTGAAGCCTTCTTCTTGAATTGCGGAGAAATGTACAAAAACGTCGTCTCCACCTTCTCTTTCAATAAAGCCAAATCCCTTTTCTGCGTTAAACCATTTTACTCTACCTTCCATTTATCCCATTCCCTTCAACTTACGAATCGTTAAATCCTAAAGCAACTATAACAGAAGTCTAAAAAAAATGTCAAATAGGATTTATTCAAAAAATAAAATCTGTTGAATTTATTCATCCTCATTGATCAAAGAGACGGCTCCTCTTACCATCGAGAACACGTAAACATGGCGTAGAAATCACGACGAGAGGCACTTCTGAGTCGCTGTTGTACTTGTGCCCTTCAAGGTGAAAAGAAAACACGACCACTTCGTCAAAATACTTCGCTTTCCACGGGCACGGCTTCAGCTTCCTCGGAATCTTGCTTTCCTCCGGGATCTTCAGCTCGCGCTGTTCCCGCAGGAGATTGCGTATTTTGACTATGTTAAAGTATGTTTCTGCGTAGATTGTTTTTATTCAAGGCAAGTTAGTGCATCGTTTCATGCAGGACCATATTACCTGGTGCCCGGAGATCATCTGCTTCGTAGGATAAATGCAGAGGTAGATTGTCCTGTTCTTGCAAATTCTAATCGATCTGTCGGATGAGACTAACTCATGATAAAGCTTAAAGAGAAAAAGCAGTCCCCTCTCGAATGAGGATAAACTGCTTTCTTCTTTACAAAGTCAACTTTCACTGTGCAAAAACCATCTTCAACGATAAAAGTGCTGAAGTGGGTATAATCTACAAAATCACGCCGCTGAAGAAATTTTTTTCGACTAGGTCTATCTCATTTCCGGTGGTCAAAAAATGCTCCGTCAACCGCCGTTTCATAAGGGGATGCGTATGTCTTTTCGTTTGTTCGCTGACGCTTCACCTTGCGTAAATCATGCTGAACATTTGTTAAGTGACTCTGCAGCTGCTCTTGAATGACTGTATTCATTTGCTGGATCTTTTGACCTAGCTCTTGTTCCTTTTTGGTAAACGGCGGAGATAGCTCCATCATGGCACTCTCTCTTTCGTCCATTAAACGTACGACATGCTCCATCATGACTTCTCGCCGGTCCTCTTTAACAGTTCGTTCTACGACGCGAAGTAGATCCTGTGTCAGATTGTAAACGGTCATGACGGCCTCCATTAGGCTTGACCACCTTTTTGAAATTGCTGTTTGCGGACGCTTTTCAATACTTCTTTCCATGTGTCACGAAATTCGGTGACATATTGTTCTGCTTCATTTAAGGCAGCCTCGCTGTTGTTTGTATTTGCCTGCACGAGCTGATGATTGATGTACTCATACATCGACTGCATTTGACCTGCCAAATCATCGTTTCCACGAAGCGTTACACTTAGCTCTGAAATAATTTTCTGTGCTTTCAGCAGCGCTTCATTTTTCCGAGCCTGCTCCCCATTTTTTATAGCGTTTCTTGCTTGACCAATAAATTTTAAACATCCGTTGTACAGCATTAGTGTCAGCTCACCAGGAGACGCCGTTGTTACACTATTTTGCTGATATGCTTGGTATGGGTTCTGTATCGACATCGTTGCTTCTGCTGTCGACTCAATGTTTAACGACGTGCTAAACATTAGGTCGATAACAGATCCACCACCTTTCTATTTTAGGACGTTTGTTTTACGCCCCACTAAATTGACTCATCAAGTATGCCGATTGCTGATTCGCACGCTGAATCGCCATCTCCATTGCCGTGAATTGTCGATAATATCGGTTCTCGACCATTTGCAACCGATCTTCGAAACGAATCATACGATCTTCCATATCATCCAGCTGTTTTCCTAAGCTAAATTGGTCATTCGTTTGCGTCGATTTCCCTGCTTTTTCAGTGATACGGCTCATGTAACCGTCTAATGTGTCATATAGACGTTGTGCAATGCCGCGTTGGCTATCGGTTTCACCGTCCGCAAGAAACAACTCTTTGACTGATTCAGGATCTGTTTGCAACGCTTCCTTTAACTCAGCTTCATTAATGATAAGCTTCCCACCTGACAAGTAATCGGCCGACGTCGTAATGCCTATTTCAGATAAATGATCATACGCCGAATCAATGTTCATGGAAGACACTTTGCCATACAAATCCATACGCATCGCGGACAAAGCTCCACTAAAAATTGGATCACTTCTGAGAAGACCACTCTGAGACTTTTCCTCCCAAAGCTCAATCTGTCTTTCCGACATTCCTTCCTTCTGCTCGTCAGTGAGCGGTTGGAAATCACGATGGCGTTTTTCGGTCAATTTTCCATTTAAAGCGTCGACCACTTCGTTATACTTTTCGACATATTCTTTAATGCGTGTAAATACATCTTCTGTATTGTTTGAAACGGTTAATCGAACAGCTGGATCCGTCTCCGTAAAGGTCCCTTTTAATTGAAATTCAACGCCATTCATTAGAAACTGATTGCTTGTCCGCTCGGTTTCAATTCCATTGATGGTGAATTTCGCATTGACGCCACCCGTTTCAACACCAAGCTTTAACACATCTGTGAGAAAACCACCATACAAGCTTAGCTCATCACCGGTTTTGTTGTAATCGCCTGCAACGGAACGGCTCAGAGAAAAACGTCCTGTGAATTCATCATAAAACGCTTGAACACCAGTATCTGAACGATTCATTTGATTCATCATAGTAGTAAAGCTGTCGCTGCCTTGTATGAACAATGTCGTTTTCTGCTCATTGCCTTTTTCATCGTGCACACCGAATCCAACGGAAGTATAGTTTTGTTGATAGGTGACTTCAATTTTCGCGTCTTTCTTCACGTTTTCATCGGAGTCCAAGAATGTCAGCTCACCTGTCGCTTGATTTAAAACGACCTCGTTCCCACTATTCGTTAGGTCTGCTGGGTCGGTATACACCGTGTACTCTTGCCCATCAACCGTCACTGTGACAGATGAAAGCACGCCATTGGCATCAGCTTCGCCGGCAATTGACTTTTTCGTCAATTGAAATTCATATGAACCTTCTGCAGCGGTAAAACTGTCAGTACGTTCATTTACAACGTAATTAACAGAGATTTGCGAGCTCGCTTCAATCGTCTCTCCAAAGGTCAGCTCGCCTGTTTCTGCATCAAGCAAAACCTCGTTAGTTGTTAAATCCTCCGCAGCCTTATCCGTCACGACGGTATACGATTTCCCGTTCGCTTCAACTGTCGCTTCTGCCACCCCATCGACGACCTTGATGTCCCCTTTTAGAAATGAAAAGGTCTTGCCAGCTTCGTCTGTAACTTGCGAGGCAAACTCGACACTTCCTGCTTTCCAATGGCCAGATGTCATCCCATCAAGGGAATTTCTTTGTGACCAAAGGGATTGATCTAATTCTAGTGTCGTACCATCCTTTTCAATCGATGTTGTACTCAATCGTTGTGCAGCAGTGGCAAGCTGTTCAATAGACGAAATTGTAAAAGAAGAGAGGGATGCCGTAGAATTTGCAGTCGCACTAACGAACTCTGAGTTGGAAGACGACACGTTACGTGAACTGAATGTGCTCGAAAGCTTCATGTCAAAAGTCGCGTCTCTTAGCGCAAGCAGCTTCGTATTCATTTCACGGTATTGGTCTCGTTGCCACTCCAGAACGGTTTTTTTCTGAAATAGCTTGTCCATTGGAATACGTTCTGCTTTCATTAGATCACGAATAATTTGCTCCGTATCTATCCCACTTGCCAACCCACTAATTCGTGAGGTGTTCATTGACGTCATCTCATTCAGTCCCTTCTAGACTTTTTCATCGACTAACACACCAAACCTAACGAGCATTGCATAATAAGCATCAAGCAATTTTTTAGGCGGAATTTCCTTCACCACTTCTTCAGTGGCAGTATCAATCAGCGTAATATAATATTCATTTAGTTTGTCATGCATTTTAAATTGAACATGGGTGTGCAACGGTTTCATTAATTCATTTAAACTGTCCACAACGGCTTTTGCTTGTTCTGTAGATGGGAGTATGTCTCGTTGGCCTTGCATCGTCGTTGTGGCATCGGAAAATTGCTGTTGAAGCGAGAAGTCATTCCCGCGCACTGACACTGGTGGAATTGAATGGATATCCATACATAAAAACCTACCCTCACGTGAAATGGGGAAAGGAGCGCTGTCCAGCAATGCGCTGATTGCCCACTATATTCAATGCATTACGTATACAAATTCATCAACATGCCTTTAATTTCGCCAACCTGCTCTAAAATCTTTAGACCGGACGCTTCCTTTTCCAAAACGGATGCTGTCAGCTCGGCCAGCTTCGCATCTACCGTTTCAACGATCTTAAAAACCTTTGTGCGACCCTGTCGTGTAAACCCTCTATGTTCTTGGAGCTGAAGTCCAACATCAACGGCATCACGCATAAAATCTTTAATGAGTGCTTTGTATTTTCTTAGCTCTTCAACGCTTCTTGTATCAGCTAATGCCTTGCCTTGAGCTTCAATATCCTTCATCAATCCCGTAAGCTTCTCATGCGTTTTTTCAACTCTGCCCTTCGCCATAATCTCTTGAAAAGAAACAGAGGCTTGTGGAGAAGCGGGCTTTGCCTTCGTAGGATGGAGCTCAGTGCTTTGAATCCGACGGACATCTACCATTGATACCCTCCTATCGTTCTCTTAGCCTTAGTAGTTATTGCAACAACTGAAGCACACCTTGCGGCAACTGGTTCGCCTGTGCCAACATGGCCTGTGCAGACTGATTTAAAATATTCGACTTTGTGAATTGTGTCATTTCCAAAGCCATATCAACATCACGAATTCTTGACTCTGACGCGGTCAAGTTTTCACGCGTAATTTTCACATTGTTAATCGTATGCTCTAACCGATTTTGCACAGCTCCAAGTGAAGCACGCTGTGTCGATATTTCCGCAATTGCATAATCAAACACTTCGATGGCGACTGATGCCCCTTCAACCGTCGAGACGTCCAAGCCAAACTCCATGTCCGTTCCTTTGGCAGGCTCAATGTCGCTTGATGATGCGTACGTCACGGTGACCGTTTTGTCCCCAAAGGTCAATGTTCTTGTCTCGCCGTCTGCTTTTGCTGTCAAACCAAGGTCAAAGGCTGACATGCCAGCCAAAGCGACTTCAGCTGTTTGCCCTTCATTGGCGCCGACTTGAAAGACGAGAACATCTTTATACGTTGGTGGGGTATCTTCATCTCCATCAGTTATCTCATCACCAGAAAACGAACCGTCCAACAACTTCATGCCGTTAAACTCGGTGTACTCTGAAATTTTATTGACCTCTGAGGTGAGTTGATTGATTTCCTTTTGTAGCTCTTCTCGGTCTGCCTTCGTGTTCGAGCCGTTGGCCGCTTGAACAGCCAGCTCTCTCATTCGTTGCACCATGGCATGCATTTCAGCCATTGCACCTTCCGCCGTTTGAATAAGCGACACCCCGTCAAGTGCATTGCGTTCAGCTACTTCAAGGCCTCGAATCTGACTTCTCATTTTTTCCGAGATTGCTAAACCCGCAGCATCGTCCGCCGCCTTATTGATTCGCAGCCCAGAAGACAATTTTTCAAGACTTTGGCTCGTCAGGTTTTGATTGTGAGCAAGATTACGATACGCATTCAACGCTTGGATATTGTGATTTATTCTCATTTTTGCGCCTCCTATTTGTATGGCTCTGTTCGGACGTGTGCTTCATAAGACTGCTGGCGTTGCCGACCTAACGGTTCAGCTGGAACGGGCGTTTTCAGGATTGCTTCCTGCCACGCCTCACGAATATCGTTGACTATGGAGATCATAAGAACTACCTGTTCTCTATTTTTGTAAAGGTTCGCTTCGACAGAGCAATCGATTAAATAACTGTACAATGCAGCCAACTGCTCGGCGATAACGCCACCTTGATAATCAATGCCTGTGGAGAGCTTTCGAAATATAGCGGTGCATGTCGACAACGAACGATTTGCGGAAGCAAATTCCTTATTCTCTATCGCTGCCTTTGCCGTTGCTAAATGATCTGAAGCAGCTTCATAAAGCAATGCGGTAAGTTGTTGAGGTGTTTTTTTGTATATGACATCCTCGTTCAGCATAACCGAATCTCTCCTTATGGTGTATATCGGCTTCTTCTAGCAGACTATGAATGATTTTTTTCCATTTCTTCAATGAGAAGCAATACCTCTGCAATGACTTGATAAAGCTGTGGTGGTACTTGTTCTCCCAAATCAATGGAAAGAAGTTCTGCTAACAAGCCCGCATTCTCTTCCATATGCACATTATTGTCTTTGGCCAGACGAATAAGTTCTTTTGCCACTCGGCCGTGCCCTTGGGCAACAACCTCAGGCCCCATCGTTGATTGTGCATCGTACTTTAATACTGCTGCAGATGGGCCGCGTTTTTTCAGGTCAGTATAAGAATAGGTCATACGGAAAAATCAAATCCTTTTGACGAAGTCGTCTCTTTTTCTGGTTGGTCTACGCTTGACTCAGACTGCTGTTGTTCGGTCGTCGTAGTTGAGAACATCTTTTCAAACCGAATGGACTGCACGTTGTATCCGATATCTGCTAAACGTGTTGAGGTCGTTTCCACAAATGGACGCAGCGTTTCTTCAAGACCTTTTGTATCATTATGAATGGCGACAGTGAGCTGACGGTTTTTTGCAATTAGATGGATGCCTAGATCGCCAAGTTTTTTCGTTTCCATCAAAAAGGTCAAATTGCAATTCTCCCAGTCAATGCGCTCTCCCTGGTTTCTGCCCTTGACCATGACTTGAAGCTGATTCGCATCTTTGCCTAAAAGCAGTGGCAGGCTGAAAAACAGATGCTGCAGCGCTCCTGGATCAGGCTTGTTTAGCAATTGCTGCCCGGTTAGCTGCAAAAGCTGCTGTTCGACGTTATGCTTCATCCCTGCATCGGCATCCTTCAGCAAAAGCTGCTGCATAATCGACTTGGTCGTTCTCTGAGATTGTTCTATAGCCTGCGCATCATTTCTCAACAACGCTCTCGATAAATCTGCCTCATGGGAATAGCCCATGCTTTTGAAATGCTCAAAGAGCTGCTTGGCAGATGTGGCAGAAACGGACGGTTGGATGGCTTTTGGGAAAGGCTCTACATACGGTTTTGCCTCTCCATTTACGATCCGCTGCACCTTCTGTTCTGAAGGATGAAATTGGACCCGCTCCAACACCGTTTGTACTTGATTAACGGTTTGCTTTGCTTGCTGCCAGTTGCCTTGCTGCAATGCTTTGCGTGCCTCCGCTAACTGACTGCTTGCTTGAAGCAGCTGTTTTTCTGTTTTCATATCCGCATACAGCATTGCATCACTTTTAAGCAACACCTGGTCGAGTCTACGTATCGTCGTCTCAAGCAATGCATCACTCTGCTGCACAGTTGGTCGAGCTTGTGACTGAAAAGCATCAAGCTGGCGAAGCATGAATCGTCTATCGTTTGTCAACGTATCCTTTGCTTCTGCCATTTGCTGTGTGACGCGGGTCACAAGCACCGTTTTGATTTGAGGCGATAGTTGAAGCGGATCCGTCACTTTTGTCACCATGTCTTGAGCATACGTCATGCCACTAGCAGGGGACGGTGTCATTGACTGGAGCTGTTGAATGGCGGTTTCTAGCGTTCTTCTCGCCGCAAGCTCACGCCCTCCTGCCATTGCTGCTTTAGCTTCGTGCATGGCTTCGGTCATTCTTAATGCGGTCTGCTCATTTTGCCCTTGACGCAATGTCTCCCATTGCTGGAGTATCGTCGACACATCGGCTTGTTTCATCGTGTTCTGGAGTGCTTGCTTCAAAAGCGGCGTCTCTGCCACTTGTTCTACATCCACTCCTTGTGCACTTACAGAGGGCATAAGCTTGTCCAAAGTAGACAGCTGCGAAAGAACGGCCTGTTTCACCTGCTCACTTGCTGAGCTTTTTTGAAGGACCGCTTCAAGCAATGCCTTCGCTTCGACCTCTTTGCCTTGAAGGAGAAGCTTTTGGATCTTCTGTACGACGTTCTCAAGCGTGGACAAATCGTCGATCGATTGCGAAGCAAGCCACTGTGCTGTCCGGTCCGATAGTGAGAGCGCAGTTGACACAGAAGATGATTTCAACGAAGTCGGTGATAGCGCTTGAGCTACAGCTTGAATCGTTGTTTCTGTAACAGGGAGGTTTTTCCTTCCTAATGCCTGCAATACGTCTTTTAGTTCAGAAAAAGACCCTGGATGTTTTTGAATATACTGTTCCAATACGGCTCGTTCAGATCGAGTTAACGCCCGGCCCCCTAGCCATGATTCTGCTTTCGCTAGCTCTGGACTTCCCGGTTTTGCTGTCGATTGGCTTTTATCCGTTGGCTTCTCTTCCGTCTCCACAACACTTGCATCAAGCTTGCCTTGAACGGTGCCATGAACAACAAGCACAGCCTTTCCCTTTGCCAGCGTCCCTTCACGAAGAACGACGTTGTAGTCTTTTCCTTCATAACGCACCTTGCCTTCAGTCGCCGATTTGGTTTCCAATACAGTGACCGTCATCGTTTTTTTCGATCGACTCTCATTTGCAGGTGTTTGCCCAAGTACCGACAATTGTTGAATATGCGCCATCCAAGCACATCCTTTCTGACAAAACTCTCTATTCTTTCTATCGGCAAGAACCGAGTAGTTTTCACAGGTCGATAGTCACTTTTTTCTATAATAAAGCTGTATAAGTATCGGCTTCAACATGTCTCGACATTTAAAAAAGCGGTTGGAAGGATCCGCCGCTTTGGTTGTTTTGCTGTCATTTCATTTGCTGAATCGGTATCATCACGCTTTATGTTTTAATGCCTCCAGCAAGTGTGCAGGTACATTTGCCGCCGCTGTATTTTCCTCTAAAATATGCTCGTAAATTTCCTGCCTCAGAATCTCAACATCCCTTGGTGCTGAAATCCCGAGCTTAATTTGATCGCCGTCGATGGCGACAATCTTAATCTCGATAGAGTCACCAATTTGGATTGCTTCATGCAGCTTTCTTGTTAAGACGAGCATTCTGACGCCTCCTCATTCCGTTCTACCAGAAGTTGGCGCGTCGTATACACCTGATCCTCAAGTATCATCTGCCTTGCTTTTCCCGTACGTTGGTTAATTACAATCGGGGCTTTTAAATTCACCGTCGTTTCTTCAAAAGGCTCTTTTAACGTGACCACAGTGTAGACCGCTAGTTCCTCGCGTGCTTTTACATCCATGGCTTGCTTCGTATGATCATCGAGCGTAAACTGGTAGGTTTCAAAAAACAAAAATGGATTCACTAAAACAAAAGCCAGCTCAGGGGTTTTGACGGACTGTAAAATATAGTACGGTGTGTTGTCTGCGAATGGCAAAAGAACAAACATTTTTTCCGTTTCAAAGCCTGGAAGGCCATTAGGGAATCGTTTGTGGTCCGCTTCAGGAACAGAAATTGCTCCGTGGTATTTTGTTTCGATATGCAAAAAAGCGCCTCCTTCGTTCTGTTCTGCGTTTACGATTAGCGTACCACAGAAATCGACAAGGATGGTTCTTTTTTCACATAAATCTCAACCTTTCCAGGGGTATAAATGCTCTCCGGAGGTCTTGGTGTTACATTAATGACAGGCTTTTGAGGGGTCACATCGACGGTTAAACTCCCTCGGGTAGCTGAAATCTTTACACTAAAAGGGGCAGGAATCCAACCAATAGTAAAGGCATACTCTGGCATAAACCGTGAAGCCGCTGCTTGTCTGCTTATGACATCACCTTTGTTTTCAATTCTCATGAGTGCATCCCCTTGAGAGGCGGTTTTGCCAACGAAAGCTTTAGCCGCCTGGAGCCCCTGAGATGCGGCTTTTTCAATAGAACGCCTAGCAGACAGCAAGCCCATGCTTTCCCATGCCGCCGTTTGGTCAATAGTTAGTCTTGCAGGCTCCGACGCTATTCGCATGATGGCTTTTGGCTGACGTATTGTCATGTCCGCAGAAGGTTGGCGCGTCGACAATTTTGCATCCGACGTTTGAATGCCGATCTCAGCTCGCGTTGACTGCATGGCCAGTCGTGGCATCTCCATCATCATGTCCCCCTTTCCATATACGAAACACGCCCACTTTTAAACGTCAATAGCGTTTAAACGAGGGCGCAGCATAAACCTATCTTAAAAAGTCAATTAAGCTCGGCTGAATCACACGGGCCCCAACGGCAAGCGCTGCACGATGGACCGTTTCCTGTGTTTTCAGCTCAGTGATGACTTTTTCAATATCAACATCCTCATTTTCCGAAAGGACGGTCTTTGCGAAAAGTTGCTGGGAATTCATTCGCTCGCCTACAAGCTCAATGCGATTCGTTTTTGCTCCAACTTCAGCTCGCGCGGAAATAACTGTTTCGAGATGATCATCAATGTCGTTTAGAACCCCATCGAGATCAGCATCGTCTACATTCTTCAAGGCATCTCGGACGTTCGAAACCATTGCAAATAAATCCCCCGTGAACACGTCCTCCGCTTTTGTGGCAACATCGATTTTGACGCCACTTGAAACTTCAATCAAATATGGCGCTTGCCCTGTCGCGTACTGAAAATTACCTTCGTCATCTTTGACAATTGGTGGATTTTCCGTATCCGTTCCGTTAAAAATGTATCGCCCTGCAAACGTCGTATTGCCGACCTCAATTAGATTCTGATGCAACTGCTCGATTTCTTTCTCGACCTTTTCCTGATCTTCAGGCGTCATCGTACCGTTTTTAGCTTGGACGACAAGGTCTCTTATTCGACTTAAGGCTTTCGTGGCATGATTTAAGCTGGAATCCGTATTGTCCAACCAGCTTTGAGCATGTGTAATATTGCTTTGGAATTGCTCGATATCTGACAAACTTTCACGATAGGTGATGCCCCTCATTGCAACGACAGGATTCTGGGAGGCACGACTAATCTTTTTGCCGGTGTATAGCTGGTTTTGTAGCTCAGCAAGCTGTGTAAAGCTGTTATTGATGTTTCTTAACATGCTCCCAGCTAGCATTGATTGTGTCACTCTCATTTAGCTCTCCCTACCTTCCCACGCGGCCCATACCGTTAATAATGCGGTCAAGCATCTCATCGACTGCCGTCATTGTGCGTGCCGCAGCATTGTATGCATGCTGGAACTTGACCATGTTCGTCATTTCTTCGTCAAGTGACACACCACTCACAGCCTGGCGATTTAGATCAACTTGAAGCAAGGCTAGCTGTGAATTGTCACGTAAGGTTTCTGCTTCAGCTGCCGTTACGCCCATCGTACCAATGATTTTTTCGTAGTAGTCTGTAAACGTAAATTCACTGCCATCGCCAAAATCCAGCTCAGATTTCATTAAATCTGCTAAGGCTTGGGCATTGCCGCCGTCCCCTGAAAACTCATTGGACGCTGCCGCAATTAGGTCAGCATTGTCCATAATTTCTTGTGAAACGCGCATCTTGCCTGCAAAGCCTTCAAAGCTTTCATCCTCTGCGAAAGTAAACCCTTCACCGACAAAGAAATTGATGATATCTTCTTCGTCCGAATCCATTTCAACCAGGGAGATCCCTTCCGAATGCTGCGTGTTAAACGCCTTTGCAAATGTATAAGCCAGCTTGTCCAGCTCTTTCATCATGTCAGGATAAATCCCCGCCTCTTGCCCTTGCTTTGTATATCCGTAGGCCTCAACCTTCGCTTTCAATGTGCCAGCAGGTAGGTCAACCGCCGCATCATTAAACGAGAATGTAGTGTCCCCGATAGCAAAGCCGTTGACTGGACCATTCTCGCCATCAAAGGTGACACTAAATTCATTAAACTCATTCGATTTTCCATTTAAAAGCTGTATCGGCGGGTCATAAGAGGCGCCGCTTTCCTTGACAATCTCGATCGAAATTTTCCCTTCTGCGACGCTTGAAGCGTTGCCACCAGGACGAATTTCTGTTGTTTTTATATTCACTAATGAAGAAAGTGCATCGACGAGCATATCACGCTTATCATAAAGGTCATTCGGTACATAGCCATGAGGTTCTACTTCACCAATTTGTTTATTGATGCCGTTGATCCTCTCGAGCATTGAATTAATTTCATCAGCCGACTGACTGATTTCATTCTTCGCTTGTCTTTGAAACTCTGTAATGTTTTCATGCAAGTAATTGAACGTGTTGGCTAACGCCATCCCATTTTGTCGCACTACGCTACGTGCGCCAAGGTCACTTGCATCCTTTGCGAGGGTTTGCAAGGAGTTGAAGAATTCATTAAAAGCGGTAGGCAATCCATTGTCTGACTGTACGTTCATCAAACCTTCTAGACGACTAATCGAATCAAAACGATTTCCCCAATAGGACGCTTTTGTTTGCTCAGTGCGGAAACGGTAATCGAAAAATTCGTTCCGAATACGCTGGATGTCTCCCACCTCAACACCTGACCCAAGATGACCAGGAATTTGTGGCTGATTTCGACCAACTGCCGGAAAGCCATTGCTCGCCTCGAAATTCACTCGTTGTCGTGTATACCCTGGTGTATTGGCATTTGCCACATTGTGGCTCAGCGTTTGCAGCGCTCTTTGTTGCGAATGAATGGCACGTAGCGCTGTTTCCAGTCCGTGAAACGTGGATGTCATTTCCGTTCCTCCTTAAGCCTTCGAGTCAAACGTACGATACGCCCCTTGAGAGGAAGACGCAGGCTGATTTGGTGCATAATTGTAGTCATTGCCCGTAGGTACCGCAATATCTAATGTGCGTTGAACAAAATAAAGGGACTGTTGCACAAGCTGCTGATTTTCATTGTTTACCAGCTTTAGCTTCTCCACGGAACCTAGTAGTTCATTTAATGCTTCATTAGAAAGGCCTCGTTCGGGTTCCTCGAGTGGAACAATGAGTTCGTTCACCTTTTCAACCCCTCCCGTAGAGAGCTCAGAAAAATGGTTGGCGATGTGTCCCACAAGCTGTTCCTCTTGTTCCGTAATACGTTGCAAGTCAGTTATCGAATTGTTTAACAGAGCTACTCGCTTTTGCTGCGCAAGCTCAAGCAACTGCAAATGCAATTCATTCATCTCTTTTAGAACCGATGAAATCATCATTTATCTGTCCAGAATGCAAGCATTTTTTTGGCAGTAAGCGAAAGATCGGCTTCGTACGTACCCTTTTCTATTTGTTGCTTCAAATCCGCAAGCTTCGTCTGACGCTCATCATCATAACTCCGCTGTGTTTGCATGGTTTTTGCCTCATTCGAAATATCAATTGTATCCTTCGCACGGTGCACAGACTTCGGCTCCTCCTGTTGATGTATTTGCTTTTCAGAGGAGGTCCCTTCGCTCCTTTTTGTATAGGTGGACGCTTGCGCCGCCTGATATGGATTGACCTTCATCTTTGTCACCTCTTAACGTTTGTCATTTTTCTTGCTCAGCACATGGTATGTCGGCTGACGGTTCTTTTCTGCCTCACGCGCTTGTTGCATATCAAATGAAGCGAGATCCTTAGCAATGTCTTCTCTACATGAATTGCAGAGCTTATCCTGGTTAATCATCGTATTGCATCGTGCACAAGGGTACCCAAGATTGGGAAATTGCGATGTCCTCAAGCGCCCCTTTTTTATATATTTTATAAGTAGGCTTTCTTTCACACTCGTCTGCTCAACAACCTCTTGCATGCTAGCAGATCGATTTTGTTTTTGTTTTAAAAAGGCATAAACACGATCGAATTGCTCTTCTTCTAATTGAAAACATGAACGACATACGTCCTGTGTGAGCGTTTTATAATATAGTGCGCCACAGCTTGGGCAATTGTCAATGTTCATGGACCTCCCTCCAGTCTTAATCATTATATCGTCCATGTTGTATTGAAGTTTAACGTTTCTCTTCTCGTTTTTTAAAAAGGGACCATCGGCTCATGCACGGATGAGTGTGCAGCTTGCTACCTCCAGAACGCCTGCACCTCGAAGAGTTTTGGCAAATTGATGAACGGTGGCGCCGGTCGTATAGACATCATCAATAATGACAATGCTTTTCGGGAGGTTCGCTGAGAGCAACTTAACCCATGAGCCATCGTCCATATCTAGCCGCTCTACTCGGCCTTTTGCACTTTGTTGCCCTTCTTTATATCGTTCACTTTCAATTATTTTAGGTACCTCCAAAAGCGCCGCAAGTTGATATGCTTGATTAAATTTTCTTTGCTTCCTCCGTTCTTCAGTCAATGGGATAGGCGCGATTGCCTCGGCTTGTGGGAACTGTCTATGAAAAAAGTCCCTCCATTGAGATACAAACAATTGACCTAGAACATAATCCCCTGAAAATTTCCATTGAGACAAATACGACTTCATAAACGCATTGTAACGATATAATGAAACATTTCTCTCTAAAAGGTTCGGATAATGTCGTTCCCAATCTTGGCATTCCAAACACACACCAACCTCATTGATCGCTTTCGCACAACGAATGCAGCCAGCAGTCACCTTTTCAAAAGAAGACTGGCAGTCCTCACAAAGCAAGGAAGGTGTTGCACTCCACCACCAGCTCCAATCAAGCAGTGCGTTGCCTCGTTTTTCACAGAATCCACATTGCCTCATCCAATCAACCCCTCTGCTTTAGCAAGCCGATTCATCTCATGGATGTGTAGGATTGCAGCCTCCATTTCTTTTGTTGTTCCCTCATGAAAAAAGAGAATGTCTCCATTCGGTCGGTCAGCGCTTCTGCCTACGCGTCCGCTAATTTGTACAAGCGCACTTTCTGTAAATACATCCTCATGTGCTTTAAACACGACGACGGCTACGCCCGGTATTGTGACACCACGCTCTAAAATGGTTGTCGTGACTAATATGTCTAACTCCCCACTACGAAACTGCTGTACTTTCGGGATACGCTCAGGGTCTTGGGAATGCACACCTGCGACGTTTGGCGTGACTTGGCGCAAAGCATTGACCATCATAGGAACATCGCCTCGTGTTGGCACAAATAAAAACACAGGCACTTTTTTCTGAAGCCATTGTTTTAGATGCCATTTCAGGCGAAAAGGAACCTTTCCTGCCCGTAATTGCTTGTCTGCTGGCAGCATCCATACTGGTGTCGGAAGCGGGAGAGGATGTCGGTGATAGCGGGCTGGAATTTTCACTGCCTCAAGCCGCCCTTCCTTCAGCTGTTTTTTCATGTCCTTGTCAGGAGTGGCTGTTAAATAAATCTTCGAACTGACTAGTTTAGCCGCATGTTCTGCGGCGTACCGCAGCTTTTGATCAAATGAAAAAGGGAAGGCATCAATCTCATCAATGATCATGATGTCAAAGGCATGATAAAAACGGAGCAGTTGGTGGGTCGTACAAACAATGAGGGGGTGTTGCGCAGCTTGGTCCTCTGTGCCAGCATAAAGCGCAGCGAGAGGTGTATCAGGAAACACGGCTCTTAGCCTCGGAGCAAGCTCCCGAACGACATCAGATCGTGGCGTAGCGATGCAGACACGCTTCTGCAGACGTAACGCCTGTTGAATCCCATGAAATAGCATTTCTGTTTTCCCAGAGCCACACACTGCCCACACACAAATCGTTTTATTGCTGGAGATGGTGTCACAAATGCGCTGACTGGCATGGGCTTGTGCAGGTGAGAGGGATTCACTCCAAGTCATTCGACATTCTACAATCTGGCGTTCTTTGTCCGGTTGTCGTGCTGACCAGCGGAGCAAGGGGGTGCACGTGTCACATCGCCCCATTTGAATACACGCTCGACAGTAAGTGATTGGTCGTTGGCAGCAGGCACAGATGTGACTTGCGAAACGCTCGTTATCTTCGTTTCCGCAACGCTGGCAAACGGGATGTTCATTAATCACCTTTACGCTATCTACAATCGTACTGCTTTGAGGGAGACTCGGCCAAGCAGACAGCTCTGTTGCAAGGTATTGTCTGCCTGCCACAACATCTGTGTGATTTGAGGATTCTTTGGGGAGTTGAAGAGAAGGGCACGTATGAAAGGACAATGACGTCACTCCTTATTTAGTTTAGGGGGATAGCGTGGAAAAGTGGGGTTGGGTAAAAGGCTTTATCTTACTCTTCTTCTACGATGATCGGGCACCAGCCGAAGCCTAAAGCCCCCTCACCTAAATGTGTGCCAATGACGGCACCAAAATAACTTATCATCACTGTGGCTTTCGGAAACATGTTCTTTAACTGAGCTTGATAGTCTTTCGCCTCCTGCGGACGATTGGCATGGATGACCGTAATCGTTAGAGGTTGATCCGCATTAATGTCTTCTTGCATAAGCTGAAATATCCGATCAACTGCCTTTTTTCGAGTGCGAATTTTTTCGTACGGTACAATTTTCGTATCGACAAAATGAAGGATTGGCTTGACTTGCAACATACTGCCCATAAAAGCTTGTGCACTACTAAGACGACCACCCTTTTGCAAGTGCTGTAAATCATCAACTAAGAAATACGCATTCGTTTCTTTCTTTAGTGCCGTAATGGACGAGACGATTTCTTCCGGGGCGATTCCTTCCAACGCCTGCTTTGCCGCTTCGAGGACAAGAAACCCTTGTGGCATACAGCTTACTTCAGAATCAATTGGATAGACTTGAATGCCCTCCACTTGTTGCCCAGCGGTGACGGCAGCCTGATACGTTCCTGAAATACCACTCGACAAATGGATACAGATGACGGAATCATAGGCGTTGGAAAGCTCTTCAAACAACGAGGTGAATGCACCAATTGCTGGCTGAGAGGTTTTAGGGAGTTCCTTTAACTGTTTTACTTTCTCGTAAAAAAGTGCAGCGGTTAATTCTTTTTCTTCTTGATAGCTTTCTCCATCGATGAGGACATTTAGAGGGATTGTGTAAATGTTGTATTTTTCGACAAGCGTATTCGGTAAATACGCTGTGCTGTCTGTAAGAATTGCTGTTGTCATCGAATCTATCACCCGTCCATTGTTCCATACTCAAGCGAATTCATGTTGTATGGTCTTTTTTCACATTGTACATCGTCTAGCAAAAAATTTCATTAAGTCTTGCAAATTCACTCGTTTTGCTTATAACAAGGTACTTTCGATTCGATGTTGCACTTGTGCACTTTAGGGGACAATGAAACAATGAAACCGCGACCGCTTCGTCAAAATACTTCGCGTTCCGCGGGCACGGCTTCAGCTTCCTCGGAGTCTTGCTTTCCTGCGGGATCTTCAGCTCGCGCTGTTCCCGCTGGAGTCTACGTATTTTGACTCCGCTGATGTTTGTTTCTGCGTATATTGTTTTTATTGGTCTCGTATAATGAAGCGCAGGCCGATCAAGGAACACAAGAACGCAGAGATGCTACGATTCTTCGTAATGCATCCAAACGAGTACATGGGCGTTTCCGCAACTTACATACTTAACTGCGTTTGAAGTAAACACCAAACGCATGATAAAGCGAATAGAGAAAAACATCAGCCTTGTTTAGTAAAGTGAAGATACCCATGTCCACTACCTTAAACCTCCAAAAGAAATGAAGCTTCATTTCAAAAGCGATATGTATGAGTAATTTCCTTAAAAAATTTTAAAAGCCATTGCCTTAGCAATAAAAAAGAGTAGCAAATCGACGAGGTCTTATCGAGTCAATGATGCACTTGTACCCTTTAGGATGAAAGCGAGCGTATGTCAGCTTGTATTAAAAGCAACCCCAACAATGAATTTCAGGTTTATCCAATTATATCTAAGTTTTTCTACCAAATTGTAAGGTGCGAAAGTCCAGAACAACAAGAAAAAGCCTCGGTGGTCATCTCACCAAGACTTTCTTTTTTATCGAACGACGACCCAGCCATTTTTTATGGCGACAACAACTGCTTGCGTTCGATCATTCACATTCATTTTCTGAAGGATATTACTGACGTGGTTTTTGACGGTTTTCTCAGAAATGTACAACGTTTCCCCAACAGATCGATTGCTTTTTCCATCTGCTAGAAGCTGGAGAACTTCACACTCGCGACGTGTTAGAATATGTAATGGTCGGCGAATTTCTGCGCCGTCATCTCCGCCAAAAGAACCTACACGTTGCTGAGCAAGCCTGCGATATTCTTTCACAAGATTATGTGTGATCTTGGGATGTAAGTAGGAACCACCGTCACTAACAATTTTGACTGCTTCAATTAGTGTATCGGCATCCATTTCTTTTAACAAATAGCCTGTTGCCCCCGTTTTTAGTGCATGGGTCACGTATGACTCATCATCGTGGATGGACAGAATGATTACCTTTGTTCCAGGGTAGGTCTCAACCAATCGTTTCGTTGCTTCCACACCATTGACTCTCGGCATATTAATGTCCATGATCACGACATCAGGCTTGTACCGTTGGACGAGATCAATCGCTTCATCTCCGTCGTCCCCTTCGGCCACCACTTCAAATGTTCTCTCCAAATCGAGAATTCGTTTAATGCCTTCACGAAATAATTGGTGATCATCAATAATGACTAGTCTTGTCGTCGTCATCAATGCGTCCCTCCTTTATCCTCTAGCAATCAATGATCGAATAAAACGCATCTGTTATTCCTCAGATGCTTCATTCGTTGGTACCATAATGGTGATGTTCGTTCCTTTTCCAAGTGCCGAATGGATGGTCATTTCGCCTTCTAGAAGGTCCACGCGCTCACGCATACCAAGCAATCCAAATGACTTATCATTACGTTCTTCTGGATCAAAGCCTTTGCCATTGTCTTTTACGACAACCATGGATTGTTGATGAGAGATTTCAATTTTGACGTTGATTTCTGTCGCCTCCGCATGCTTGACTGCATTTTGTGTCGCCTCCTGTACTAGACGGAACAAGGCGACTTCCAAGCGCGATGAAATGCGACGTTCTTCCCCTAAATTCCGGAAGTGAATCGTCAGTTTATTGTATTCCTCAATCGTGGCCAAATACCTTTTTAATGTCGGTATTAAGCCGAGATCGTCTAAAGCCATCGGTCTAAGATCATAAATAATGCGTCGAACCTCATACAAAGCAGATCGAACCATCTGGCGCAAATCCCTAACCTCTTTTAACGCTTCCTCTGTGTTCCGCTCTTTAGCAATGCGATCAATCAATTCGGAACGCATCATCACATTGGCAAGCATTTGAGCTGGACCATCATGAATTTCTCTTGAAAGCCTTCGTCGCTCATCTTCCTGTGCCTCAATAATTTTGAGACCAAAATCTTGTTTTTGCTTGGCATCGGCAATCATCTCACCGACTTGCTGAAAGCTGCCCGTAAGATAATTAAGAACGACCGTAATCTGACTCCCGAGAGCTTCTGCTCGTTCGACGGTTTTTCTAAGATTCATAATCCTGCGATCAAGATCATCTCTTCGTTCTCTAAGCTGTTGTTCCTTCTGTCGGTTCATCGTCAGATTCATTTGCAAATTGTGAGCTCGTTCGTAGGCCTCACGAACTTCGGATTCTGAAAAGCGCTTGAAATTTTTACTGACTTCGGATAAACGCATGCGAGCAAGCTTTGTATGCGCCTCTAAGCGATCGCCTTCATCAATAATATCATTCAATTTTTGTCTTGTTTCAAGGCTTTCTTTTTTTAATTGCTCAAACTCCTGACGTGAATGCTCTCCAATATGAAACACTTCATTTTTGCTACTATGTACGGTTTTGACCATTCGGTCTACAACAGTATCCAGTACTTTCACGTCAATCTTTTTGGGACACATTGAATACCTCCGACTGATACCGACAGAACGTCCGTTCATAACTTTCGCCTAGTGTCGGTCGATTTCGACAATAGTAATGGAATTGTAACATATTGTTTATTGGTTTGTATCCACTTTGCCGCAAAACCATTCTATTGACTCATAAATATGCGAATTTCATCATTCTACCTCAAGGTGCAAAAAGCTTAGACCTTTCTAGAGATTTTTTACTGTGTCAATTTTCCAATGCGTAAGACACTATTCAACTTCTTGTTTTTAGTTTCATTCTCAAGACAGTGACTGCAAAAGCCGATATGGTATAGGAGACCCTGCATATGAAAAGCATGCAATTTAATGCAAAAAGGGAATCAAATGCGATACTATATAGAGAAAGTAGGGTTTGGGAGGCTTTTTGTAGTGTTATCTCATTATTATACAGTAAAATCGGAAGGCGAACATGAAATCATCATTCAAAAATCGAGATTTATTGGATCTTGTCGACGCGTGGAATCTGCTGAAGAGGCGATCGACTTTATTCAACAAAAAAAGAAGCAGCATGCAGCAGCAACACACAATTGCTCTGCGTACCTCATCG
This sequence comes from Aureibacillus halotolerans, assembly GCF_004363045.1. Taxonomy (NCBI): domain Bacteria; kingdom Bacillati; phylum Bacillota; class Bacilli; order Caryophanales; family Bacillaceae; genus Aureibacillus; species Aureibacillus halotolerans. The sequence continues at coordinate 19,505 of NZ_SNYJ01000015.1, read as the reverse complement.
GTGAAAACGATCTGATCCAAAAAGCCAATGATGACGGTGAACCATCTGGAACAGCAGGTGTTCCAATGCTTGAAGTATTAAAAAAGCAACAGCTGAAGGACACTGTTGTTGTGGTCACTAGATATTTTGGAGGAATCAAGCTAGGAGCAGGTGGCCTCATTCGTGCTTACGGAAAAGCAGTGAGTGAAGCCCTTCTTCATACCGGTGTGGTGAAGCGAACGTTAATGACAATTGTCCAAACAGACATAGAGTATTCCTTATTAGGAAAGGTTGAAAATGAAGTAAGACAATCTCCTTATCCTCTTAAGCAAATGGATTATTTAGAGAACGTTCGCATACAGCTATATGTAGAACAGGATGCCTTTCCACAATTCCAAGAGTGGATGACGGAGCTAACGAATGGTCAAGGACAAATTTCGGTCATCGGAAGCGAATACCTGGAAGAAGATGCTTAACGAGGAATTTTGACACATGAAAAGGAGTAACCACATGATGAATTCCAGGCATGGGAACCGGAGCAAACGAAAGAAAAAGATCTGGTTTCTCATACTAACCCCTATTCTCGTTATAGGAATTGTTGCCACGTCTTACGCGGTCAGCGTAAGCATGTCAGCAAAAGAGGCCGTAAACAATGCACAACAAGAAATTGAGGGGCGAGAGACCACCAATAAATCAGAACTAAGAGAAGAAGTCGTTGATCCTAATGTAGACAACATTTCAATTCTGTTTATGGGCATTGATGACAGTACAAACCGTGGATACGGCGCCTCACACGCTCGAACAGATGCCCTTTTGCTTGCTACATTCAACGAAACTGATAAATCGGTCAAGGTCGTTAGCATTCCCCGTGACTCCTACGTTGAGATCGTGGGTCGTGACTTTTATGATAAAATTAATCACGCGCATGCATTTGGCGGCATTGATATGACGGTCAACACTGTTGAGCAATTTCTTGATGTTCCAGTGGATTATTATGTTCGATTAAACTTCAATGCGTTTATGTCTATCGTCAATACACTCGGTGGTGTAACCGTTGATGTTCCTTTTGAATTCACTGAGCAAGACTCAGAGGATGTCCAAGGCGCCATTACACTCCAAGAAGGACTTCAACAGCTAAACGGTGAGGAAGCCTTAGCCTTTGCCCGTACTCGTGTCGACAGTGATTATCAACGAGGCATCCGCCAGCAACAAATTATTGAAGCGATTATCAAAAAATCCATGAGCTTTGAATCATTAACAAAGTTCGATGATGTGTTTGCAAGTATCGGAGACAATTTAACGACCAATATGAGCTTTGATGAAATGATGTCCTTTCATGATTATATTTTGTCTGGGTCAACCCCAGAAGTAGAGCATCTTACCTTGATAGGAGAAGCGACGTATATCCGCAACAACGCGGGACAGGACATCTATTATTACAAGGTACAAGATCAATCTCTTCAAGAGGTCAAAGATTCGCTTCAAGCGCACTTGGATTTGAATGATACCACCTCCCCTTCCACAACGCTAACACAGCCTGGAAGTTCTGATGCTGATGGGTCTCAAACAAACGAGATCCAACTACAATAGTTATTTAAATAGCTCGGTACTTGTTGGGACTCGTGAAAAGATCATTAAGTCTCGCTAGTGGCTGCTTTTGATTTCTACGCGGAATCGTTTCATTTCTGCTTTTTTAAATCCACCTCTACTTCTACTCTACGAAGCAGATGATCTTCGTGCACAAGGTGATTTAATTCTGCTTGAAACGATGCACATACTTGTCTTGTTTGGTAAATACGCAGAAACAAACTTCAGCGTAGTCAACATACGTAGACTCTAGTGGGATCAGTGCGAGCTGAAGATCCCCTCGGAAAGCCTGCTTTTCCGAGGAAGCTGAAGCCGTGCCCCACAGTAAAGAATACACGATGAGGTACTCTCGAATCGATGTTGACCTTATACCCTTTAGGGTGCAAGCGAAGTATTTTGACGGAGCGGTCGTCATTCCCGTGCACCTCAGTGCATCATCGATTCGAAACTCGTGAATACAGGGGTGTGAGCATTGGCACCTTTAAATTTCCTGAGTACACAAGATGTCAATAGAACTATCTCAAATTGCTTCAACTCAGACACAGTCAACATGAAAAGTGTTTTTTGCTCTGCAAAAGTTGAGTTCATAAATAAAAACGCATCTATTGATAGCAATATCAATTAGATGCGTTTTTTTGTAACAACATAAATGTGAAGTGTGTACTGCATTGATGAAGATACCAACCTGGCCACACCCCACTCATAGCACAACAAAAAGGCCATCCAAGAAGTCTTCGTGACTTCGGACAGCCTTTTTGTTATTTATAGTACGCTTGTAATGTTTTAAAGAGCGCGTCCGCTGCTTTTTCACGGAACCAATCCTGTTTGAGTAAGTGTTCTTCATTAGGATTGGACAAAAACGCTACTTCAATAAGAATGGCAGGGATATTGGTTTCACGAATGACGTGAAAGCTCTGATCTTTTGAACCACGATTATGGGTCCCTAACTCAGACGATAAATAATGAATGGCCAAGTCAGACATCTTCTTGCTTTGTTGCCAGCTTGGGTTCTCTCCTGAATGATAAAAGGATGTTGACCCATGTGATGTCGCACTAAAAGAGTCAGAATGAATGCTGATAAACGCATCTCCACCATTTTGGTGAGCAATATCAACACGACCAGAAAGCGATACATACGCTCCATCAGGTCTTGACTCAATGACCGTTGCACCTGCTGCCTCTAGCTTCGCCTTCAGCTTCTTAGTCACATCAAGGTTTAATGTTTTTTCCAGTAAGCCTGTCACACCGGTTGCGCCATTGTCTCGTCCACCATGACCTGCATCCAGTACAATTTTCTTCCCACTTAGTCCACTAGGAAGAATGTCCAGTTGAACATCTCCACCTGAGTGCCGAACGACATAATGATACCCAGGAGCCAAAATGACTTGAATTTGTTTCCCATAGCTACCATCCGTTGTGTTCACACTTTTAATTCCAGGGTGTTGGAACGGGAAGCTACCAATTGAATTCGCATTCGTGCTAATCGCAACACCGTTGTCTGTCATGATTTGGCGGGTGTTTACATTGCCTTGCTTATGCCAAACAAATGTTGTCCGACCATTGCCGTCAATTTTTTCAGGAGCACTGAGGAATCGAATCAGTTCGCCGTTTTTGTAAAGTGTCACATACCCTGTGTGCACCCATCCAACGAGGCTGCCTGATTGAACCTTCGCCCATGTATCGTTCATCTCAAGGACTTTTGCTTCTTGCCCCTTCGTTAGTGCACCAAGTTTTTGGCTACTTGCACTTCCGCTGCTGCGAACATTGAGGGATGTCGCGGTTACTTTTAACGTCATACCACTTACCTCAGGGGACTGTGATGCGCTAACAGCTGAGCTATGAATATACCCTTTTTCACCGTTATACGATACATAGAGCCAGTTTCCATCATTTTTAAGCACATCCACTTTCGCCCCTTTGTTTAACGTCGCTAAAGTGGAAGAGCTAGCAATCGGAGTCTTTTTTAGCTCTGTTCCGTTTGCCTGGATGGTATTAGTCATGATCGGGTTCGGTGTGTCCGATGGGTTTGGTGGTGGCGTATTCGAATTTTCGTTTCGTTTAATCGTCACCGACTGGGTATCTTGATCCCAATGGACATTCGCGCCGAATGCCTCGGAGAAAAAGCGCAACGGAATTAACGTATAATCATTCTGGATGCTAGGTGCTATCGGCGTTGTGACCGTCTCACCTGCAACGTTGACCTTTGTCGAACCAACCGTCATGATGACTTTCTTGCCGTTGTCTTTGGCAAATACCTGACGTGTGTCATTGTCCCAACGAACAGTGACTCCAAGCGCTTCTGAAATCACCCGAAATGGAACGAGCAAGTGATTGTCTTTCATCACAGGAGTCGTCGGCGGCTTTACGGCCTTGCCATTCACAGAAATCGCAAATGCACCACTCGTTTGATTGGCTACACTGATATACGCCTTGTGAGCGAACGCTTTTTGGCCATTGTATGTAATTTCTAGCCAATCATTCTGTTTCCCTGTGACTTGAACCTGATCACCATTTTGCAACTTTCCTAGCACTGAACCGTCCAGTGAAGGAGCCGACCGGACATTGAGGTTGTTGCCAGTCACCGTTCCTTTTTCAGCAGCGTCAGCCTGACCAGTGAACAAAAACACTGCAAGCACAACCAAAAAGGCTTGTAGAATTCTCCTACTCTTCCCCATCCTTAAACCTCCAAATTGCATAATTCCCGCACATCATCCTTTTCCATTTTTCTCTCTGTTGAAATGAAAGAAAGATTCCTTCTTCTCTCCTGTTAAAGGCCTTCGAACAATTGCACCACCATACAATGATCATTAGACGCTATTTACAGTTTTTTTTTATGAAGGTCAACTATTGTCGTATGTGCGAAGATGCCGTTTCCTCTTTTAAATGTAAGGCTAAACGATGAAAAATTCAAGATAAATTAGGGAGTAGCGTCGAATTCTGTCAGTGTATCCAATTATAAAAACGCCTGATGACTGTTCCAGCAGTCATCAGGCGATTCATTACAATTTCATTACGTGCGCATGGCTCCAAGCGCCTTCGTTGCTGTCTCGTCAGCAAGTGTTTTCAACGACAATGTGACCTTTTGCAGTTCACTCGTTGTATTTGGATCATTTAATTGTTTCACAGTCATCATGTAAAGTTGCTCTGCTGTCCAAGCATCATTGACGTGTCCGATGATTGGCTGTTTTACTTGTTGGCAGAATGCATCAATTTTCGGGTCGTAGCTGACACCAATGAAAGGTGTGTCTGCCGCTGCTGCAAAAATTAATGCATGAAGCCTCATGCCGATGAGCAATGTGCTATCGCGAACCATCGCAAGCTTTTCTTCCAAAGATGCATCATGTGGAAGCATAATCGCCGCATTCGTCATTTTTTCTGCAAGCGCCTGACTTGTTTTCAAATCATGTTCGCCATGAACAGGAAGCAATGCGATTGCATAGCCATCACTGTGCAGGCGATCAAGCACCTCAGCGATTTTGTCCAAATAAGGCTCTTCTGATGACCAATCACGCACAGATACAAGAATGACCTTCTGTTGTATTTCCATTGCATGAAAGGCATTAGGGAACGTACTCTTCGGTTTCATGCCCAGCACAGGATCTGGAACGATGTCAATTGGCTTTTTCACACCTATGGAGCGAAGAAGATCACATGAACTTTGATCTCGTACGGTAATGAGTGCTGCCTTCTTCATCACACTTGCACTAATTCGCTTAGAAGGCAAACTATTGAGCGGTCCAATGCCTTGTGCATAAATAACAATTGGCTTTTTAGCAATGGCAGCGAGCATCATGATACCGGCATAATACGGGACTGTTTTTGCACTTGTCACATCCTGCAACAAGCTCCCGCCCCCGCTAATGAGTCCATCACTAGCACGAATGGCTTTGAAGACATCTCTAATTTTCCAGCGATTAATCGCTTGAACACCGTATTCAGCGGCCGTTTTTTCCGGCTGATTCGAAAGAACAGTGATGTCCACATTTGGCTGCTGCTTTCTTAGTGCATGGATAATTGAGTAGAGGATCGCCTCATCCCCCATATTGTCAAAACCAAAATACCCTGACATGACGATCTTCATCGATTCCACCTCGGCAATAAAAAGCGTTTATACCCCTTCACCGCAAGCTTCCATACATAAATCAGTGCAAGACCAATGAGGAGGCCAAACACGAGCCCATAAACCACTCGCAAGAACGAAAGCCCGAGTGGAATATGCAAATGGGTAAAGGTGTTTACGAGCGACATAAAGCCAATGACCGCTCCAATGTAAAGCACGTTCGCCAATCGGTGCCCTTTCATCACTAGGTACATCGCAAAGATAAAGATTGGGTAGCCGATGAGGAACTCCTTCGTCCTCGGTCGAACGTACAATAGACTTTCCAGTGCCGCACGAATTTGCAGCTCAATGCCACTCACACTCGCGCTGTTCCCACTTCTCATTAAGTAATAGGAAAGAGCGGCAGCGATAACAACGAGAATGACGACCTGATAATAGCGTACCGGCTCTTTAAAATACCCGAACCAAGAGCGGTTTTTAAAGAGCAAGTATAGAGCAATGAGAACAATTGGAGCGACATAAAGAATTTTGACCCCACGGAACTCATCAATCTTCACTAAAAATTCATTGCCGTACAATAAAACAACGATAATCCATGAGCCAGCCAACGCCAATCCGGCTGCAATGACGTAGCGCAAAATAAGGTCCTTCTTGTCTTTCACATTTAACGCTTGTCCTACAGCGGCAACCGGGACAATCATCCCAACGAATAGTGCGAGTGCCTTGGCAATTAAACCAATGTCGAGGACTGCCCAAGCTGCACCGCCAAGCACGATGCCCGCAATACCGATATAAGCAAGTGTTTTATTAAGCTCTAACAAGAGTAATCCTGTTAATGCTGCAATGGCGAGCACCGTCGCTAGCTTTGCCCAAATCGGCTGTGAAATCTCCGCAAAAGGCTGTGCTTTGCCGTGCTCAAATTGATCAGGAATCGCCTGATGAATTCCACGAATCGTGTTCGCCGAATTCTGCAGCATGCCTTCTGGTGTCAAGGAACCTGCCTCAAGCTTGCCTGCATCGAACATATTAACGAACAACACGCGCATATTTCGTTCCTTAACCCCCCGCGCAGCTCGTTCAATGTACGACTCTGGCGGCCGATTATCGTAAAGGTCGAGGCTATGCAAACGAAGCACGCGATTTCCTAATTCATATCCATACGTTTGAAAACCTTCTTGATCATAAAATTCAATTTGCAGAACGCTGAAGCCCTGCTCTTTGAAAAAGTCCGTATATCTCTCCAATTCATCTTCTTTCTGGCTATCATCGCCATTGTAAACAGGCTGCTGCTTCGGCATGCCTAGCACCTTTTCGCCTGTAAATAGCACTTGATCGGCTCCATACGTCTCGCGAATTTGAGCCATTTGATCAATCAAATCATTATTGTATTCATCGACAGCGTTGCTAATACGAAGCACGATGCCAAACCCTTCTGATTTCAGCTGATCAATACGCTCCATATTGTAAGTAATCGGCTTTTCCGTTTGCCATTGGCCGCCCTCAATGAAATAAAGAGGTTGTCCATCTTCATTCGTGTAAGTGGTTTGCTGAATGTTCGGTCCAAACGCGGCGATGGTCTGTTCAAACAATCCGTCATTGCCCTCTGTCGGTGCTATAAAAAAGCCTGTTGCGTTTTGGAACTCCAATGCAGCATCGGGATGCTCCTGCACAAAAGCATGTTTATCGTAATAAACAAGAGCCAAGCTATTTGCGAGAGAATCAATCGTCTCCGGTTCAACCGCAAAGGCATGCACACCTGCATTCTTTAGATGATCCATTACTTGTTGCTCTTCTAAGCCCCAGTTCTCAAATCCTTGCAAATGCAATTCAGGAACCACAACTTCGTATGTATCATTCGCTTGTTCAACACTAAATCGTTCATAGATAAACGGAGCAGTAGCGAGCACTCCAAGAACAAATACGATGAGTAGTAGTTTTTTCAACAGCCTTTACACTCCTTCAAATTGCTTTCATTGACTTACATTCAATTCCATCATATCATATTTTTTTGCTAGGTCGGAACGCCATTTTTCCATTCAAAAAGGCATCTGCTATAGCAATGCAGATGCCTAATAAATTCGTCAGCCTCTATGGCATTCCTACCATTTTAAGATGTGCTAGCCCTGACGTTTTGTCGCCATTCTCCGGAAGAAATTGAGAAGTGGCTTGTACGTATCACTTACAAGACCTACACCTTCTGCGACCAATTGAATGGCAAGCAAGAGAACAACGACGATTCCAATAGCCGCCCAAAGTGTAGATGTGGCTTGTGAAAACATAATGGCTGCTAATCCAAATATCGCTGCCATTGCGTAAATAACGAGCACCGTCGTCCGATGAGAAAGCCCTAAATTCAACAGACAGTGATGCAGATGCGATTTATCTGGCGCTGAGAGTGGCTTTTTATGCACCACACGGCGAATGATTGCAAAGAACGTATCAGAAATCGGCACGCCTAGCATAATCACTGGCACAAGCAGCGAGAAAAACGTAATGTTCTTAAAGCCGAGGATCGCAAGCACTGAGATCATAAAGCCTAAAAACAAGGCGCCTGTATCCCCCATAAAGATTTTTGCCGGATGGAAGTTGTACACTAAAAAGCCGAGCGTGCTTCCCATAAGTAAGAAACCGAGCATTGCGACGAAGCTGTCCCCCATAATAATGGCCATTGTCGATACAGCGATCAATACGATACTCGAAACTCCTGCTGCTAAACCGTCCAATCCATCAATTAAATTAATGGCATTCGTAATACCGACGATCCAGAGCAATGTAAACGGAACACTTAACCAACCTAGCTCCCATAGTCCTACGAACGGAAGATCAATGTACGTAATTTGGATGTTGGATAGGATCACGACGGCTGCGGCAGCGATCTGTCCGAGAAGCTTCCATTTAGCCGCTAGCTCTATCATATCGTCTAGAACACCAGTAACAACAATAATGGTTGCACCGATGAGAATCGGCCAGAGGATCGATTTATCTGGCTGAAAGAACAAAAAACCAATAATAAAACTAAAGAAAATCGCAAGTCCACCTAAGCGCGGCATCACTCGTTGATGCACTTTGCGTTGGTTCGGTTTATCCACAGCACCAATAGCCAACGCGAGCTTTTTTACTAAAGGGGTTAAAAGAACGGATGCAATAAAACAACTTAGGACTGCCATAATTTCAATCATTAAAAGCCAACTCCCTGGTTCGATCAATAAATAAATGAAAGTAGTCAATTCTGTGTATAGGCATTCAAAGACATTCTTAGTTTACTGGTTTCTTTGCGCAAAAAACCTGCCAATGTATGGCATTGCAGCAAATTCCTCACGACGTAGTGCTTTTCCACCAATAACAAGACCTGCATACACCATCGCGCCAATTGGTACAGCGACGATGACATAGAGCAAAGCGGCGCTTCTCGACGATAGCTCGAGCAGTAGCCAAGGGGTCGCAATCACCCCACTCATTACAACGCTCGCCGCAAAACAAACGATCGGTGTTCGCCACTGAATGTCATGTGGCAACACAGTTCGAGCTATTATAGCATTAATTGCCCAAATGAGCATATAAATAATCGTTGTCGCTGCTGCCGCACCTTCAATGCCCCAACCTTGCACGAGCAAGCTATTCATGACTGCCTTCGCAACGACAGCAAGCAAGATAATGACCGCTGCTGCTTTTGCCCTATTTAACCCTTGGAGGATGCCTGTAGTTAATACAGAAAACGATGTGAATAAAGAACTTATGCCCAGCAGTGCAATCGCCGTGCTTCCTTGATTGTCAGTAAATAAGGCGATATTAATCGGCACTGCAAGCGCGGCAAGACCTAACGCAGCTGGCCAACTGACAAGATGTGCCATTTTTAATGACCGAGCTACGACACTTTTCGCCTCGTCCTGTTTCTTTTTGACCATTGCCTGAGTGATCCTCGGGATTAATGGTAGGATAATGGCGCTTGAGAAAACGGTGGCAATTTGCACAAGCGTTACGCCACGGCCATACAAGCCATAGAGCTTTCCAGGTTCCCCAGAGAGTGCGTTAGGAATCGTCAACGAATCAACTAAATTGAGCAACGCCATCGTCAACGTCCCAATTGCCACTGGGATCGATAAGCTTAAAATTCGCTTTCCCCATGACACAAACGTATCCATAGAGTAGGGTGTTGACACCTTTGGTCGGTACGGTGAACGCTGAAAAGTCACTCGCAAATACACAAGAGACACGAGAACACCTGCCACCGAACCATACATGACATACCCTGCTAACGTTTGATCCTCTGTTTGCAGCTGAACAAACACATAGGCGACAACAAGCGTGACACCTGCACGGATACATTGCTCGAACACTTGAGAAAATGCGGTTGGACGCATCTCGTCGAAGCCTTGAAAAAATCCGCGATACACCGCCATATAAGGAGCCAAAAGCAAGGTAACAGAAACAATCGCCAATGCCATTTGAGCGGTTTCGTTCCAAAACCAAGAGGCAAGGGCGCCTGACATAAAATACATGAAGGTAAAACTAATGATCCCGAAGCAAGCTGCTAGTATGGATGACGTGAGAAATATCGCTCGAATGTTTTCCTCACTCTTCTGTGCCCGGGCTTCCGAAATTAATTTTGAAATGGCGATCGGAATGCCTGCCACTGACAAAATTAATGCGACCATGTAAAAAGGGTACACAAAACGGAAGATACCAAACACTTCATCCCCCGCAATATTTTGCAACGGAATTAAAAAGACACTGCCGAGAATTTTAGAAATCAACGTCGCGACAGTGATGACGATAGCACTTTTTAAAAAGGATGGAGGCGCCATTATGCCCTCCCTCCTTTATGTTCTTTTCTTACAGTGGTGATGAACTTCGGCAATGCCAGCATTCGTCGCCACCTTGAAGGCTGCTTGCAAAGGCGGTAGAACCATTCAAGATTCGCTTTTTGAAAGATTGCCGGCGCCCGCTCAACCTTACCAGCGAGGACATCAAAGCTTCCACCGACACCGATAAACACGCCTTGATCAACCGCAGGAAGCGTTTGTACAATCCATTCCTCTTGACGTGCCATGCCTAATGCCGCAAGCACAAGATCCGGCTTGGCCTGTTGAATATCAGCTATAATCGTTTGATCATCAAGCTCAAAAAATCCGTTGCGATAGCCGACGATTTTGATGCCAGGGTAAAGCTCTTGCACTTTTTCAACAGCCCCGACAATGACTTCTTCCTCTGCCCCTATCATATAAACGGACCAACCTCGCTTGGCACAAAGAGCGAACAGCTCATGCATCATGTCATACCCTGCCACGCGCTCTGGCAATGGTTGTCCAATCATTTGCGCGGCCTTCACAACCCCAATGCCATCTGCCGTAATATAGTCCGCCTGTTGAATGCAACGCTGAAAATCAGGCTTGTCTCTTGCTTGCATGACAATTTCCGGATTCGCCGTGACAACAAAGGTTTTTTGCTGCTGTTCTAAACGCGATTCAAGCGCACTCACCATCTCCTGCATCGTTGCTTTTGCAAACGGCACGCCTAGTATACTGACTGTCTCCAATGTTCCACCTACTTTACCCAATTCAACACTTTACTTTATTCGTTTTATTGCGAAATCATGTCCAACTGATGAATATCCTTTTCACCCATCACTTTGTCTGCACGATACATATAGCCAGCAATTTTTTGACCCCAATAAGGATCAGACGCGTAAACCACATTCATGCCGCCATTTTTATTGCCTAAGTACCCTCCGTTGTAGTAAGTTCCCTCTGCATCCGTTAAGTAGTTTTCAGAAATATACTTGGCAGCAAAATCAATGTTTGCTTCTACTGATGGAAACGCAAGTGCGTTTTCCCCTGGATTGACATCATAGGCACGTAGTCCGTAAAGATTGTTTTTTTCCTGTGCAATCTGACTAAAGCCCCATGCACTTTCATGAATCGCATGAGCAAGCAAGTAAAGCGCGTTTACATCATACGTCTCTTCTGCATCTTTAAAGAATTCACCAAGACCAATCAGTGGTGAATCGGGGCGCTGTGAAGCGACATACTCATCAAGCTCTTCTGCTGAATACGATGTTGTCGAACGTAACGGCATATAGGAAAAGTATTGGCGATACGTCTCGTCTTCAAACGTTGCACCATCCCAGCTTTGTATCTGCTCGCCTTCATCAAAGAATGACGGCGCTTCTCCGTACAAATAGGCTTCATATTTATTGTTCACGTAAATATAATGCCACAAAAAGCCATCTCGTTCCTTATAGTAGGACTGTCCTGGGATCAGCTCTGTTGGCAAAAGCGCGATATCGCTTGCGTTCACCGAGCCCTTTAATCCTTGAAGCATCACATGGACACGTTCTTGTCCAGACTCAAGCAGCTTCATCTCAGTTCCTGGAGCGACATAAGTCACCTGCTGTCCACCAAGGGCAACATCGTCTTCTTCCTCACGATAGATATACGTTAGACCTTTGCTGACGGCTAAGCCGTCGGCAATCCAGACGATTTGGTCTCCTTTATACAGAACATCCGCGTCTTTGTCTCCTAGAAGCTCAAGTGCTTCTTCCCACGAATTCACTTCATCAGAAAACTGTGGCTGCCCTTCACTATCAAACGTCGCAGTTCGGTACGCATCTGAAGACGTTTCAGGGGGATCAGGCAATTCCTCCTCAGGAGTAACAGGTTCTTCTGGCGGTGTAATCGGCTCTTCTGGTTCAGGTAGCTCTGCAACAGCAATGGCCTCAAGCATGCGGTGAATAAATGTTGCAGCTTGACCACGTGTCGCCGAATCCTTTGGTCTAAACATGCCATCCTTGCCGCCGGCCACAATTCCCAGCGCGACTGTATGACGGACGTTTAATGGATAAAGGATGTCATCCTTGTCCAAGAAAGTAAGCTCTGCCGCCTCTGGGTCAATATCTTTATATTGAACGGCACGATCTAACATAACGGCCATTTCTTCTCTTGTAATGAAACGTTTAGGGTCAAATAGGTCATCACCAATCCCACGAACAATTCCCGCTTCCGCGGCTGCGCCAACCTCATTATAAAGAGGGTGTTCCTCAGACACATCTGTAAATGTAGCTTCACCTTTGGAGAGCGACAACGAGCGGCTCACAAACGCCGCAAATTCAGCTCGTGTCACATTTTGATCTGGCTTGAACTGGCCATTCCCATAGCCGTTCATGATTCCAGCTTCCTCTAGATCACGAATCTCCACTTCAAAATAATGACCTGACACGTCATCGTTGGCTGCTCCAGCGTGTACTGGGACAGCAAGCACTAGCCCTGCCGCCAATAGCCATGTTTTTTTCATTCTTTTGTCACCCTACCCTATGCATAGTCATTCTTCAGGCTGGTGAGAAACGCTCGCTTTCTTCGTTGCTTTGCCTCGTTCGGTGCTCATTGCCCGTGTGGCAACTCCGCGCCTCTCTTGGCTTCGCGCCTCGAAAGACAAACGTTTTCATCCAGCCTGATGGTGTTTGGTGAGAAACGCTCGCTTTCTTCGTTGCTTTGCCTCGTTCGGTGCTCATTGCCCGTGTGGCAACTCCGCGCCTCTCTTGGCTTCGCGCCTCGAAA
>NZ_SNYJ01000015.1:0-6228 GCF_004363045.1 Aureibacillus halotolerans | reverse complement strand
AAGACAATCGTTTTCATCCAGCCTGATGGTGTTTGGTGAGAAACGCTCGCTTTCTTCGTTGCTTTGCCTCGTTCGGTGCTCATTGCCTGTATGGCAACTCCGCTCCTCTCGAGCCTTCGCGCCTCGAAAGACAATCGTTTTCATCCAGCCTGATGGTGTTTTGGTGGAGAAACGCTCGCTTTCTTCGTTGCTTTGCCTCGTTCGGTGCTCATTGCCCGTGTGGCAACTCCGCGCCTCTCTTGGCTTCGCGCTTAGATAAGACAATCGTTTTCATCCAGCCTGATGGTGTTCTGGTGGAGAAACGATCGCTTTCTTCGTTGCTTTGCCTTGTTCGGTGCTCATTGCCCGTGTGGCAACTCCGCGCCTCTCTTGGCTTCGCGCTTAGATAAGACAATCGTTTTCATCCAGCTTGATTTATTTAAGGTCTGTCCTTCATGTGGCTGTGTTGACTACTGTGACTTTTCATGTTTAAGCCTATGGTACTAAACGAATGTCTGTAATCGCTGGTGCGGACGCTTGCGATGACAATGCACGATAGAGCATTGCGGCGGCTTCCCCTCTAGATACAGAGCGGCGAGGTGAAAATTCCCCATCGCCTGTTCCATTAACAATCGACGCGCCATAAAGTGCGTTCACTGCCGACTCATAAGGAGAGCGTGGCAGAATATCGCGAAACGGCGCACTTCCTTTACGATTTAAATCAAATGCTTTCTGAATCCATACGGCTAAATCACCACGTGACAAGGTATCATCTGGTCGGAAATACCGTTGGTTCCCATTTAGGACGTTATGCTCTACTAACGCAGCCAACTCATCGGCATAGTAGGACGTCGACTTCACATCTGCATATCTGGAAGAGCGAACCTCTGGTGACTTTAACTTCAACGCGTTAGCGAGCATCTTGGCAACCTCTGCACGTGTAGCTGACTTTCCTGGCTGATAATATTGATTTCCCGTCCCAATGATCATTTTTTCGTTTGCCAAAACACGAATTGCGTCGGTAAAATAGCGACCATCTTTGACATCCAAAAATGGTGCCCTCCCGGAAGCTTGTGTTGTCGGGCTCTTCACGTCAATGACAGCCGCTTTTTCTCCCTCAACTCCGAGAAAGTAATCACTTTCTGAAAGCTTTGTTTCTGGAATAACGGCCAAGGATGAAAGCGACAAAGGTTCCAACGTAAATGCCGTGTCTTTGCCGCCGAGCTTCACAAGTGACACCTTTTCCTTAGAAAACAGCGACCAGTTCGCTGGCTCCTTCGACACGATCGCCAATCCTTCACCTTCATCTAAGGTTTTTTTATCAACGGTCGTCGTTTCTAATCCATTTGTTTTTATAAGCGCGTCGCGATGCGCAATATCAAGTTCTTTTCCAGGCGCTGTTTCGACATCCGGTGTCACACCTACCTGATCAATCGGCTTACCCTCTGGAGAAAAGAAACGTGCCACAGTCAACTTGATGACCCCTCCATTATCAAGAGGAAAAATCGTTTGGACCGTTCCTTTGCCAAACGTCTGTGTCCCATAAACAGCCGCTTCTTCCCCTTGCTCTTTGACAGCGGCGGCCAGCACTTCCGAGGCACTCGCCGACTGGTTATTCACAACAAGGAAAGCAGGCGCATTTAGCGTTTTGTCCTGCTTCGTTGAAAACAAAATATCTTGGAAACCGGTGCTGTCTTCCGTCATCATGACTTCCATTACACCGGGGAACAAGCCTGCCACTTCCTGAGCAGCATTTAAATACCCGCCCCCATTATCACGAATATCCACAATATAATGCTTTACAGGACCAAGTGTCTCCATCGCTTGCTTCAGCTCTTGTGCCGAATGTTCGTTAAAGCTATACAGATGAAAATAGCCTATATTTCCACCTAGTCGTGTGGATTCTACGGTCGGAATTGTAATTTTGTCACGAACGATTGTAAAGGACAACCTGGCTTCGCTACCAGGTCGCTGTACTGTCACGTTTACTGTCGTTCCAGCTTCTCCAGCCAGCAAGCTCGTCGCTTCTTCCATCGACTTTCCTGCCAACGTAACGCCATCAACTGTCGTGATCACATCACTGGCTTTCAGTCCAGCCTTCGCTGCAGGCGTACTTTCAAAGACTTCGAGTAACATTAGCCCAGACTCATGTTGTGCAACAGACACACCTATGCCAGACATCGCCCGATCAATAGACCCGACAAAAGAAGAAAACTCTTGTGGAGTAAAATACACAGAGTATTGATCTAATCCCGCCATGATTTCTTTAATACTGTCTCTTCCCAGCACAGATGCATCCACTTGATCAACATAATAGTCCTCTACATATGTACGTACTTGCTCCAATGACTGGTCTTCGGCGGCGACCCATTGCGGCAAAAAAGCGACAAACAGTGTCGCAAAAAGTAAGGCCGCTCTCCAATATCCCCTCAACAAAAGTTCCTCCCCTAATCGTTTGTCAACAAGCTGTAAATGGACAGCTTTAGCCAAAAATCTACATTTATCGTTTTCTAGTTTCCATGATATACTATAATGAGCCACAATGTAAGGAGCGAATTTGGATGCTTGAAACATTAAAGAAAATATTAGGTTCTGAACAGCAGCGCAAACTTAAATTCTATGAAAAACGAGTCCAACGCGTGAATGCCCTAGAGCCTGAAATGGAACGGCTCACAGATGATGAGCTTCGTGCTAAGACGCTAGAATGGAAAGAAGAGCTAGGCAGTGAACGCCGCTTTCAGCGTACATTAGATGAAATCATGGAAGAAGCCTTTGCGGTCGTCCGTGAGGCTTCTAAACGCGTGCTTGGAAAACGTCACTATGACGTCCAGCTACTCGGTGGATTTGTGCTTACCGAAGGCAATATTGCCGAAATGGCTACAGGAGAAGGAAAAACACTTGTTGCCTCCTTGCCAAGCTACGTGAAAGCCCTTGAAGGAAAAGGCGTTCATGTCATTACTGTCAACGAATATCTCGCACGCCGTGACTATGAGGAAATCGGGAAAATCCATGAATTTCTCGGGCTCACTGTCGGGCTGAATGTGCCATTAACCGACACCGCTGAGAAAAAAATTGCTTACGCGGCGGACATTACATACGGTCTGGGAAATGAATTTGGTTTTGATTATCTACGAGACAATCTCGTGTCAGACCTTTCACAAAAGGTACAGCCCCCGTATCACTTTGCCATTATCGATGAGGTTGACTCGGTGCTGATTGATGAGTCGAAAACCCCTCTCATTATCGCTGGAAAAACGACAGTAAGCGCGCAGCTTCACCATGTTTGCGCCATGCTTGCCCGTCGCTTTGAAAAAGACGTACATTTTACGTTTGATGTGATGACGAAATCAACCGCATTGACCGATGAAGGCATTACGGAGGTTGAGAAAGCATTTGGCGTCGACAACCTCTACGATCTAGAGCATCAAACACTTTATCATTATACGATCCAGGCGTTGCGCGCACGGGTCATGTTTAAAAAAGATGTCGACTACATTGTTCGCGAGGACGAAATTCTGCTTGTCGACATGTTTACCGGCCGGATCATGCAAGGGCGGACGCTCTCTGATGGCCTGCATCAAGCGATTGAAGCGAAGGAAAACGTGACGGTAACCGAGGAGAACAAGACGACTGCCTCAATCACGGTGCAAAACTATTACAGAATGTACCCTATGCTCTCTGGAATGACCGGTACAGCAAAAACAGAGGAAAAAGAATTTCGTGACCTTTATGGCATGGACGTCATTCAAATTCCGTCAAACCGTCAGCGTCAACGGATTGATGAAAAAGGGCTTATCTTTTTAACGAGAGAAAACAAATATACGGCCATGCTAAAAGAAGTTAAAAAACGGCATAAAACGGGGCAACCTGTGCTTATCGGCACAACCTCCATTTTACAGTCTGAAGACGTTGCTTCCTATTTAGATAAAGAACGTTTGCCTTATCAGCTCCTCAATGCGAAAAGCGTTGAGCAAGAAGTGGCCTTAATTGCGAATGCCGGACAACGGAGCCAGATTACGATCGCTACGAATATGGCGGGTCGAGGAACCGATATCATCCTCGGCGAAGGTGTTCCAGAGCTAGGTGGATTGTTTGTCCTTGGGACCGAGCGTCATGAATCACGACGCATCGACAATCAACTGAAGGGTCGAAGCGGTCGCCAAGGCGACCCTGGTGAATCAACCTTTTTCGTCTCTGTTGAGGATGATATGATTACGCGTTATGCATTCGAAGAGCTTGAAAAAATGCGCAGCTCCTTTACAATGAACGTCGATGGTCTTATTTTAGACAAAGACATTCATTCGTTTGTCGATCGTGTGCAGCGCATTGCTGAAGGAAGCAACTTTGGCGTCCGTGAATACACGCTGAAGCTCGATGATGTCATTAACGATCAACGTACAATTATTTATCAGCTTCGCGACCGCTGGCTCGACTCTGAAGACTTGTTAAGTGACCTTATGCCAATGGCTGACGATCACTTCAAGCATTTAATTGACGAACACTGTCCAGAGGACCTGTTGCCAGAGGAATGGCCGCTTAAGGATTTGGTGTATGAGGTAAATCAAGCCATTGCCGGCGTTACCTTTGATCCGGATTTGGACGACGTGGAGGATCGCAATGATTTATTGAACAGCATCCGCGACGTCACCTCCGAATATAAGGAAAAGCTCGAGCCTTATCTTGCACACCAGCAGCTTGCTGATGCGATGAAGCGCGCTTGTCTATCTGCGGTGGACCATCATTACATTCGTCACCTTGAGCAGATGACTCGCCTTAAAGAAGGTATTGGGATGAGACGTTATCAGCAGGAAGATCCAATGCGTCTGTACCAAAACGATGGCTTTGAGCTATTCTCCATGATGTACCGCAACATTGAGCGTGACGTTTCCCGTCAGCTCGCCCTCGTCGCACGAAAGCTGTTTGCCGTTGATGAAGAGCAGCTTGAACATGTTGAAATTGTCCAAGGAAAGTGAGGAAAGCGTCATGCTTCCATTCTTTAAAAACAAGAACAGCCGTGCTGTTCGCCGAAAAGGAAAAGAAACGTCCATCTCCTCGGACGACTTATTGGTTGACACAAAACCGATCGCAAAGAGAAAAAACGGTCCGGTGAGTACAAAGCTTTCAATTCATCCGTCCTGGAAGCTTCAGGACGAAGAGAAATATGTCTATCAATTTATGAGCAATGACCTGCCCGAGATGAAGCCACACCAGATTTCCATGGCAGGCATTGAAATTCAAAAAGCGAAAAAAGAAGCTCAAGTCATGGCCTTTGTGCGCAATTCTTTGCCAAACGACATTGGTCTACCAAAAATGGGCGTCTATTTGCTCGATAAGGAAGAGAATCAACTCGGTCACCGGATTTTTGATCTCTCTCGCCTCGGTCGCATGCCTGCAGAGAGTGACCGTCCGTGGTTGTTCAGCTTCCGTGAAGCAGATCTCAACGTAAAAATCGACGACCTGCCAACCTCTGATTGGGCATTGGCCTTTGACTTAATCAAACCAGAGGAAAAGCATACGATTGAGTTCCACCCAGAGTGGAAGGAAAAACTCATCAAACCACATCAGAAAAAGCTGAAAGAATATGTTGAGAAAAACCCACCAGCGAAGCACCAGATCAGCTTCACTGGGCTCCAAGCAGATTATCAAGAAAACGGGGACTTGCAAGTGATGTTGCTCGTGCATAACGGCACGTCCAAGGACCTCGTCATAAAAGAGCTGCCGATCCGCATTGTTGACGGACGCGGCGAAGTCGTGGCAGAAGCAGGATTTAAGCTCGACGACTTCCCTATCTCCGCCCATCGCAGTAAGCCATGGAGCTTTTCCTTCTCCAAGCAAGTGCAGAAGAAGGAAAACGCCGACCTAACCGGCTGGAAAGCAACCGCCGTTCCAAAAGCGGACGATGTAGCGGAACAAGAAGACGAATAGATGAATGGTTGGACCCCCGCACTCGTGCGGGGGTTTTTGATTGTGCGTTCGGGCTCGCTTCTCCTCCTTTTGGGCTCGCTTTTCCTCTATTTAGGCTCGCTTTCCCCCAATTCAGGCTCGCTTTCCCTATTTGGGTCACTCTCTCCCGTTTCGGGCTCGCTTCTCCTCGATTTCGGCTCGCTTCTCCTCGATTTCGGCTCGCTTCTCCTCCATTTGGGCTCGCTTTCTCTGCTATTGTCCCTATTGAGTAGACAGACTTATGATATGAAGGCTCAAAATTTGGCTATACTTCTCATTATTACCCTTAGAAGGAGCTGAAGTATG
>NZ_SNYJ01000014.1:97767-105124 GCF_004363045.1 Aureibacillus halotolerans | reverse complement strand
ACTACTCTTTTTATAACCGTCCATACTTTTCACCTCGTACCTTCAGTATGGACAGCAGAGGATAAGGCTAAAAGCGTATACCGTCTAAAGACGGTAGAGTTAGACCACGTGTTTGGAAATTAAATTCCCGTTAATTAGGTACAAATTATCATTATCATAACTATTCAATTTTTCTTTAGATTCTTCCTCTTTAATGAAACGATATAACTGAGAATTCGATCAAACTTTAATACTAAAACAACTTGCCATATAATGTTTTAAGTTAATCCTTTAGTTGTCTTTTCACTACTTCCACACAAATTTGGATATCAATTATAAGCTTCGCTTCCATTCCTTCAATTGCAATAGAACCTATATGATCAATCCTCCATGCTAACACTCCTAAATTATATCTAAGATCTCTTCCTCATCTCTTAAACAGCTTAGGCCATTGCGCATCATATGGAGTTATAATAATTTAGTCATTCATTAATTGTGCATCTCCTGACTGATTTATAACTAAGTCACGTAGTTAATTCGTCTGGTGAACCACATTTTATTAACTTTCCATCCCTGAGAACTAAAACTACATCTGCTTTCTTAGCTTCTTCTATTCTATGTGTTGTAACGATCTTTGTAACATTTGGACCGAGCTCGCTAATCATCTGCCATATGGATAATGCGTTAGCATCGTCTAAACCAGCTGTTGGCTCATCAAAAATGAGGAGGTTGGGGTTCGTTAATAAGGCACGTGCTATGGCTAAACGACGTTTTTCACCTCCAGAGAAATTTTGTCCACCATCAGTTACATTGGACTTATATCCGTAGGGTAGTCTCATGATTGTACTGTCCATATTTACTTTAGATGCAATAGCTCTCACTTTTGCTGTAGATAAATCTGCACCGACGACTAGGTTATCGAATACTGAAACATTAAAAAGGTATGGCTCTTGCCATATCATCGATAAGTTACTAACCCGGTCATCATATACAATTTTCCCTTTAGTAGGTAGATAAAGACCTGCCAATAATTTTAAAAGTGTTGATTTCCCCGAACCGCTTTCTCCCGTTATTACTATATGCTTACCCGGTTCTATATTGAATGTTATTGAATCTAGCGCAATTGTATTTGAGAGAGGATACGTATATGACACAGAATCTACATACATACATGTTGATATTAATAGACTTGGTTGTCTCTCTTTGATGTCTAAAAAATCAATCACTCTTTTTGCAGCGGCAAATGAATTTTGCATAGACACGACTAAATGATTAACGTGCCTTGCTGGGAAAAAAATCATTTCAATCGTAGCTAAAAAACTGATTAATTCTCCTATCGCCATTTCATTACGTAATACTTTTGATCCTCCAATGTACAAAATTAGTATATATGCAAGGATCTCGATAGCTGACCCTACTATTTGTAAAAACCCCTGTGAAAAATCCCTTTTGACATTTGTCCGATACGAGGAATTGCATGCTTCTTTAAATCTATTTTCACCCCACTTATTGGCTCCTACACTTATTAAATCTCTTGATCCTTTAATCAGGCTGGATAAGGTTTCAAGTGTAGAAGAAAAGGCTTCTTGCGCCACGTGACTAATGTTCACAATAGATTTAGATGTGACTATAGGAATAGAAGCACTTAAGATTAAAAAAGGGAGTAACCACAGCATTAAATTTGCGTCTAAGTAAGATAGTGCAATGATTGATCCGATAAATTGTGCGAGAGAATGTGTGACTTCTGCTAAAAGTGTGCCATACACGGACGTCCATCTTGGGAGATCAGACGCATGATATGCCTGAATTTTTCCTGGATCAATTTCTTCAATCTTTGTGAAAGGTAAACGTAAGAAATGTGCGAACAGGTCCACCCTTAGGCTCATTAGAATTCTTTGACTAATTTTTGTGCTAACATACATTAACAAAAGTGAACTCCCCCAAGTGGCTAACCAGCTTCCTAAAAATAATAAAATGAGCCAAAACACATGTGAATTCGGGTCCCCATTGACTAAAACATTAATGATCATTCCGAATAGAATCGGCCTCGTAAGATTAAGTCCAGCAGCTAGAATACCAATAAGTATAGACCAAACGACCATAGGTATTTCTTTCCTAAGTGGTAGAATCATTGATTTAATATAATTCAATATATTCACCTCATCTTTTCTATTTTTTGTTAGACGCAGGTATGACCAAGTGTCACCACAACACAAATAAATTGAACTTTATGGAGGTACATTTACAAAAACTTTCCCAATAAAACAAACTTTCACTTTGCAAGTGGTTCAGGTACAATAAGGGCATTACACACAAGGAGGCTTTTGCAATGAAAAACATGAAAACGCAGACAGTCGATAGAGCATATAAGGGAGGCTTCCGTTTCTAATAAACGGCACCCCCTTCTATGTGATTATGGGAATTCACATTAAAGGGGTCCAACATGACATTTCCAATAAAGAAATTTCTTTCGTATTACAAGCCATACAAAGGCATCTTTTTAACTGTACTTGGCTGCGCGTTGTTCGTTTCGTGCCTGCAACTGGTGTTTCCTCTGCTCGTCCGCTATATCACAAATGACGTGCTTGAAAGCGATTTAGCGACAGCATTAACTGACGTGTATTGGATCGGCGGCATCATGCTCCTTCTCATTGTCGTTCAAAACATCGGCAACTACTTTGTCGATTACAAAGGCCATGAAATTGGCGCACGCATGGAAAGCGATATGCGAAGTGAACTGTTCAGTCATTTGCAAACGCTGTCTTTCCGTTTTTACGACAAAGAAAAAACCGGACAGCTGATGTCACGTGTCACGAATGATTTGCTCATGCTTTCCGAGCTGTATCATCACGCGCCCGAGGATTACACAAGATACCTCGTACGCTTTATTGGCGCCTTTGTCATTTTGTTTATGATTAACGCGCCATTGACGCTTGCTGTCTTTTGTTTCCTCCCTGTTCTTGGCGTCCTTTCGCTGTTTTTTAACCGCATGCTCAATCGCGCGATGACGCGAAACAAAGAACGCATTGCCGACGTCAACGCCCAGGTTGAAGACAGTTTGGCTGGGATTCGTGTAGTGAAATCCTTTGCCAATGAGAAGCTTGAAGTTGAGAAATTCAACCGCGAAAACGATCGCTTTCTCTTTAGCCGTAAGCATACGTATCGCGCAGAGGCTTACTTTTATAACAGTGCAGAGGCGTTTGTGCAGCTCATCACGGTGACGATTGTCATCTTCGGGAGTGCGAGCATTCTCAATCAAACGTTTGACCTCGCGGACTTGATTACTTTTTTGCTCTATATTGGCTTTTTGATTGAACCGATTCAAAAGCTCACGCATATGAGCATGCAATTCCAGGAAGGCGTTACAGGCTTTCAACGGTTTATGGCGATAATGAACGTGAAGCCTGACATTGAAAATCGATCGGATGCCATCCCCCTTTCCAATGTCCAGGGGGCAATCGAGTTTAGAGAGGTCGCATTTCGATATGGAGACCATCTTGATGATGTTTTCACTGACCTGTCGCTAACGATTGTGCCAGGTGAGTACGTCGCAATTGTGGGGCCATCAGGGGCTGGGAAAACGACCTTAAGCTCGCTTATCCCCCGTTTTTATGATGTCACTGCCGGTAGTGTATCTATTGATGGACATGACGTGCGAGACATTGAGCTCCATTCCCTGCGCAGCGCCATCGGTATTGTGCAACAGGACGTGTATTTATTTGCCGGAAGTGTGATGGACAATATTCGCTATGGCCTCCCAGGAGCAAGTGATGATGAAGTGATGGATGCGGCGAAAAAAGCCAATGCCCATTCCTTTATTGAGCGCCTGCCTCACGGGTACCATTCAGAGATTGGCCAGCGTGGGGTTCGTTTATCAGGCGGACAAAAGCAACGCCTTAGCATTGCACGTGTCTTTTTGAAAAACCCGCCTATCCTGATCTTGGATGAAGCGACAAGTTCTTTAGATAACGAGAGTGAAAGTATCGTCAAGCGGTCCCTCGATAATTTGGCCCGTGGGCGCACAACACTGGTCATTGCCCATCGCCTCTCAACCATTCGGAACGCCGAACGTATCGTCGTTCTAACAGAAGAAGGTCTTACCGAGCAAGGCACACACGACGCGCTGCTCTCACATAATGGGGCTTATGCAAGCCTGTATGCCCATCATTTTGAATATCAGGTATAACTAAACTAACAAAACGCGGTCTCCCAATGAAGGAGAGCCGCGTTTTGTTAGTTATCGGTATGCCCAATGAAAGCACATCGTTTAAATAAATTAATTAAAGGAAATCGCTTGGCTTATCTAGCCGCAAAGCCTTGGCTGGCGCGGAGTTGCCATACGGGCAATGAGCACCGGACAAGGCACAGCAACAACGAAAGCGAGCGTTTGTCAACAAACTCACATAGGCGGAATGAAAACGCTTGGCTTTCTAGGCGCAAAGTCTTGGCTGGCGCGGAGTTGCCATACGGGCAATGAGCACCGGACAAGGCACAGCAACAACGAAAGCGAGCGTTTGTCATCCGCCTATGGAGTACGCCAAACGAGTGACATAGCAATAAAAAAGATGATAAAGAGGAGGATCAACAAGCCATTCACAAGAAGCGGGACAATTTGAGACCTCTGTTTGCGAAGGATAATGCCCAGAATCAGCCCAACGGTAACAGAGACTAAGCTCCAGAAAACGTCCCCTGTTACGATAAGAACGACAGCGATCGCCGCACATAGATAAGCAAGAACAGCCATACGGCGTTCACCTCTTCTCGTTTAAAATCCTATATACAAAAGATCAAGAAACGCAAACCCTGAGCAGACGAGGATAGCGGTAAAGTTCCCTGCCAAACCGATCCATTGCCACGCATTTTCTTTTCCGAACATGGAGAGAAGGAAGCCGACAATCGGCGCGACAAAAACGATCCACACAATCATGACACCATAGCCTGACAAATGCCAGTCTGCAAAAAACATCCCACACAGTAGAACGACTGAAAGCACTAACAGAAGCACGGATATCACACTAAAAGGGGTTCGCTCATTGAACCTTATTCTCCATAACAAACAGCCGGTGAGCTGAAGACTCGCAGGTACGATGTAAATAGCGCCTATGCCTAAAGCGCCTACGATCACTGAAAGTGAAACTAGCCAAAATCCTTGTTTGTAGCCTTTGGCGATTGCAATCCCACCGATAATCCCGAGAATGCCCCCAAAGACACCAACAAACCAAACGCTCCCTACACCATATGAATCACTGACAAGACTGAAAAAGACCGCGTAAAATGAAGCAAGGACACCAAGGATGCCCCCGCAAACCATCGTCAGTTCCATTCGTTGATTCGTTGCTTGCATTAGCCCATCCCTTCTTTATCTGCAGTTAGCCAATACTGGAGAATAGGCTGATCTGGTCTATTTAACTCAATAGGAAGTTCATCTTTTGGATAAAAGGAAAGAGCTCGTCCTTCCTTTCCATCCACTGCTAATGTTCCATCAAAGCGTCTACAAGAATACGCAGCAACAACATTGTATACCTCATCCCCATGCGGATAACGATAATAAAGGTCTTGCCCTGAAAAGACGTGAATGAGCGTCAGCTGTTTTGCTACTAGACCTGTTTCTTCATAAAGCTCTCTTTTCGCGCACGCTTCAAGCGACTCGCCAAGCTCAAGGGAACCGCCTGGAAGACCCCATCTATGATTATCACTTCGTAGCTGCAGTAGCACCTTGTTCTCGCTATCTTCGACAATAATACATGCACCAACCATAATTAACGGGATGGAGCCGACCTGTTTTCGAAGCTCTGAAATATACCCCACATGAACCTCCCTTTAATACGGATATTGCTCGCCTGAAGTGTTGACGAACAATGGTTCATCGGTTGTGCCTTTCCTTTGTTCAATGATTTGGCCAATTTTTTCTGCTGTATCAACCGGGCTTTTCGGCGCCTTTGCTCCCCCCATATCGGTATGCATCCAGCCTGGATCGATGGCGAGCACTCGTATGCCCTGCCCTCTTACGGCATTTTGCAGCAATACACTTTGCATATTAAGCGCTGCTTTGGACATGCAATAATCAAATTCGGTCCCACGTCCTGACGTGCCGATGCTTCCGGCCTCAGAGGAAATATTGGTTAACACCTTTGTGTTGCCCTTCTCTAATAATGGAACGCTTGCCTTTGCCACACGAAGAGGACCAATGGAGTTGATGTTATACGCTTTCTGGACGACATCAAAGTCCACGTCCTCCAATGAATTTACCGTTTCAGGAAAACGCGCTGCCGCGTTATTGATGACAATATCCAGGGAAGATGTTAGCTTCGCAATTTCTTCAAATGCTTTCTCAACCGACGCATCATTTGCGACATCTAAGGAGATGACATGAAGCTGAGGTGAAGCAAGCTGAAGCAATGCGTCGCTTTCCGACCGAGCACACGCGTAAACTGTCGCTCCCTTAGCCAAATAATAGCGGACAAACTCTAAACCTAAGCCTCGATTTGCCCCGGTAATTACTACATGTTGTGTCATTTAAGTGACCCTCTTCCTAAACGATTTTTATCAAAATCCAGTAAATCCGCCATCAAGAACGCTCAAGGTGAAGACGACAGTGATCACATAATACAGCCCAACACAGCTGAATAATACGAGAAACACTGATCTCAAAGTATCTCGCTTGCGTTTAAGTGTAAAGATAATTCCAGCAATGAGGAAGGCGAATGAAATGATATATATTAGTATAAATGGGAGATTCAATTCCGAAACAATTTTTAATGAAGTTGCTGGGAACGAGAGTACAATCAGTATACTAGCAATAATTGCCCATACATTCGAACTCATCTTTTACCCCCATCAATTATTTGTTCATCATTGGCATTCCAAACATTTCCTATATTGTATAGGAACAATTATGCCGTTGCAACGGTTAATTCTGTTTGCATGTCACTACTCTTTTTGTTCGCTTATGCCTAGTTTTCGCGCAACTCAAGGCCTTTTTTCGTGCCTTCTTTGCGGGTTCGAGCGCTCTTGCCCGATTTTCGCGCAGCCCATGCCTGTTTTCGCGCACTCTCGTTCGATTTTCGCGCAACTCCAGGCCCTTTTCGCGCACTCTTTGCGAATTCGAGCGCTCTTGCCCGTTTTTCGCGCAGCCCATAGCTTTTTTCGCGCACTCTCATTCGATTTTCGCGCAACTCAAGGCCTTTTTCGCGCACGCTTTGCGGGTTCGAGCGCTCTTGCCCGATTTTCGCGCAGCCCATGCCTGTTTTCGCGCACTCTCGTTCGTTTTTCGCGCAACTCTAAGCCTTTTTCGCGCACTCTTTGCGGGTTCGAGCGCTCTTGCCCGATTTTCGCGCAGCCCATGCCTGTTTTCGCGCACTCTCGTTCGTTTTTCGCG
>NZ_SNYJ01000014.1:0-97673 GCF_004363045.1 Aureibacillus halotolerans | reverse complement strand
TTCGCGCAACTCAAGGCCTTTTTCGCGCACTCTTTGCGGATTCGAGCGCTCTTGCCCGATTTTCGCGCAGCCCATGCCTGTTTTCGCGCACTCTCGTTCGTTTTTCGCGCAACTCAAGGCCTTTTTCGCGCACTCTTTGCGGATTCGAGCGCTCTTGCCCGATTTTCGCGCAGCCCATGCCTGTTTTCGCGCACTCTCGTTCGATTTTCGCGCAACTCTAAGCCTTTTTCGCGCACTCTTTGCGGGTTCGAGCGCTCTTGCCCGACTTTCGCGCACTTTGCCCACCTCATTCCAGCATAAACAAAACGGCGGGCGCTTGGCCTGCCGTTTCGCTTATTTCCCGATTTGGTTCAAAAAGTCCGCGAGGATCATGTAGGCGTCATTTTTTCGCAAAACCTGATCGCTCTCATACGCGCTTCGCGTCTCGTCAGTCAAATACGTAGTTAGAGCCGCTTCCTGCCAGCCATTCTCAGCCGACTCACCGAACGCCGTTAGAATAATTTCTGCGGCTTTATCTGGTGTGAGCGGCTGCGGTTCCTCATTGTAAATAAAGTCATTCATTTGCACCATTTGTTTTATATTTTCTTCGAACAACTCACCGTTTGTCCGTTTAACCAGCTCACGAACAAGGTTCACAAAGCTATGGTGATTCATTTCTTGGTCTAGGCCAAGATCGTTGTCATAGCCTCCGACAAGAATCCCAGTATCCATTAACGTTTGAATCGCCTCGTCGGCTGGATCGCCCTTGTAAGGATAGGCAATGTCTTTAAAACGAGGAATGTATTGCCCTTGAGCAATCAAATTTTCTCGTAATGTCGTGATCGCCTCATCGCTTTCAGCCATCTCTCTAAAGCTGATATCCTCTGCAATGGATTGCGCTGCCGCAGTTCCGGCGGCTTGACCAACAGCCATTCCAGTTGGGACAATCCGTGCGCTCCCTGCTGCAAGGGACGTAAAGCCTGCGGAGCGACCGACGACCAATAGATGCTTCACGTCTTGAGGCACAATTGAACGAAATGGAACCCCGTATTGATTAGGATTAGAAATCACATACCCATAGTTGTCAACGGTGTGCGCCTGAACATCAACTGGGTAGGCACCAACGGCAATCGTGTCATCAAAATCACGGTTCGCCCACACGTCGCTCATGTCAAGCTGGTAAAGTGCCTGGATATGACGAGTTTCTCGGACATAAAGCTCTGGAGGGAAGGCAGCGATCTTTGCATCTTCAAACCCCGGAAAGTGTTCTCGTAAGTAAGCAAGGACCTGGGCGCTTTCCCGTTTGCCTCGTTTCATGGCGTCTTCAACCTGTTCAGGCTTTGTGCCATTCACACCAAAGATCTGTAGCGCATTAATGTACACCTCATCTTCCCCAATGCGTGCAATATTGAGTCCACGAAGGCGCATATGGTCCTGTGAAGGGGTGTACATCGTATGGAGCTCAGAAAACCCATGGGCTGTCGTATCTGAAACGGTTGCCGTCCCAAAAAGCTCTTGCTTCGCCGCTTCACGAATACCAAACCAGTTGACATCCTTCAGATACACCATTGGGGTGACCGCCATCGTGCCTTCTTGATTTAAATCCTCTGCTCCATACGTATACGGCACTCCAGCCGCTGCAGCTAAATCGGCGTCTTGTGTCGCATCAATAATCCGTGCTCCCGACACTTGCTTCGTGCCTTCGTCATTCGTTAACGTCAATCCGGTCATCGTGTTGCTTTCATCAATCACTGGTTCATCAACCTTTGTATTGAAAGCAACCGTCAAATTTTCTTCCTCTTCAACAAGTTTGTTAAACGCTGCCTGAGCGACGTCCACCCGAAACACTTCATCGTTTCCTACAAGTTCATGCCATTCTTCAAAAATGCCTTTTGATACGACCTCCCCGTCATCGTTTAATGTCATATCAATAAAGTTAAGCCAGCCATAAGTAAACAATCCACCTAGCCCGTCGCGCGATTCCACCAGCAACGTATCCGCGCCGTTGCGAGCTGCCGCAACAGCAGTTGCCACACCTTCTGGTTCGCCACTGACGACGATGACATCATAGGCGTCCTTCATTGGCTTTTCATCAGGTGTGTCCCCATATGTATCAAGCAAAGCTTGTTGGTTATCCGGTAGCTGGAACGCTGCTTCCTTCGTCTGTTCCAGGAACAAATACCCTCCTGCTGTCAAAACGATTCCAAAGGCGAATACGACTAAAATTCGTGTAAGTGCTGTTTTTTTGCTATTCATACGTTAGGTCAATGACCATTGGCCCCCTATTATTTTCATTTCATTTTACATACTTCGCTATGGTACCACAATTGGGTGGGTATTCCTGCTTATTATAGAAACAAAAAACGAAGCAAAATGCCTCTATACTATTGTCAAAATGCGACTTCTCCCTCATGATTAAAATGTGTGCCTGCACCATAAAACGACAGGCGCATGGCGAATGCTTAAGTGGAACTGAGAAAGGAGCATTGTTACGATGCAAGCTAAGACGAAACAAATCAACGAAATCTATGTCACACGAGCGATTGCCATTTTAGGTGTACTGCTTGTCCATGCGACTTCGTTTACGATTATTGACTTGCAAGGCACCAGTTATTACGGCTTTTATAATAGCGTAAATACGTTTTTCAAATACGGAACACCGACATTTATCTTGCTGAGCAGCTTTGTTTTGTTTTACAGCTATTCAAAACGACCGCTGACTCCAAAGCTGATGGCGTCCTTTTATAAACGACGGATGCTGTTTATTATTTTACCATATATCATCTTTTCCACTCTATATTTCTTATACCATTACAATGTCTACGCATCCTATATTCCACAAAGTGAGATGCTAGGGGAATTTTTAGATCGTCTAGCGATTGGAAAGACAAGCTCTCACTTGTATTTTGTCTTTATTTCTATCCAATTTTATATTTTATTTCCACTGTTCCTGTGGTTTTTTAAAACATTCCCAGCAGTTGCGAAGCATGCCTTCTGGATCGGCTTTCTTATCCAATGGGCCTTTGTTTTTGCATTAGATCAAGGACTGATTACAGTTGAAAACAAAGGAAGCATTTCGTTGTCCTACATGTCCTATTATTTCACAGGCATTACTCTCGGCATGTATTTCGACAAATTCGAGCGCTTCTTATCAATGACAAAAGAAGCATTGCTGTCTAAATGGGGTGTCTGGACAGTCGTCCTGTGGCTTGCTTGGGCCGGGACGGCATTCGGTCATATTTATGTGCAATACCTTCTTCGTACCGGTCTTGGATCACCAAGTCAACTCGTGTTCCAGCTGTTTTGGAACTTGCATACGTTTTTCTCAGCCTTTGTCTTGCTCCAAGTGTCCTTCTTGATTTACCGTAAATTCGCACCATGGGCTGTGAATGCTCTGATGCACTTAGGTGTCGCCTCATTTGGCATCTATTTAATGCATCTCCTTGTTTTGAATGAGTATTACGCTCAGTTTAAAACTGGTGATCCATTGCTGTATCACATTTTTATCGCTGTCGGATTTGTCGTAACCCTTGCCGTTTCATGGCTTGTCGTTGGACTTGTTCTGAAGTACGTCCCAGGCGCTTGGATTCTATTTGGTGCAACTCCGAAAAAAATGCCTAAGAAAGATAAAACGCAATTGCCTCTTGAGCCTGGCAGTTCTCAGCAAACCACCTCCTCTTCACCGTAAGAGGAGGTCCGTTGCTCATTAGACAGGAGGTCCAAATGTCTTCCCAAAAATATATCCACGAGATCTATCTGACCCGTGCCATGGCAATCATCGGTGTTCTGCTCGTGCATGCAACGTCGTATACGATTGCCGACATGCAAAATTCAAATTCTGATATGTTCATTGTGTACAATTTCATCAACATCTTTTTTAAATTTGGCACGCCAACATTCATTTTCTTAAGTAGTCTCGTGCTTTTTTATACGTACAGCAAGCGACCACTAGAAAAAGGGCTGCTTCGTCATTTTTACAAACGACGGATGACGTTTATTCTAATTCCCTATGCTGTTTTTTCAATACTCTATTTTTGGTACAAATTGCCGTTGTTACAACAATTTTATACACCAGAACGCATCGCCTGGGAATTTGTGTATGACCTGCTGTTAGGCGAAGCAAACGGACACCTTTATTTTGTCTTTATCTCCATACAATTTTACATTGTGTTTCCGCTTCTTCTTTTGTTCTTTAAAAAGTTTCCCGGTGCTTCAAAGCATGCCTTTTGGGTCGGTTTTCTCATTCAATGGGTGTATGTATTCGGGGTTAAATATGGCGTTCTCCCGGCCGATCACAAAGGCAGCATCGGCTTTTCCTACATGGCGTATTATTTATCTGGGGTCACAGTTGGCATGAACTATTCAACGTTCGAGCGTTTCTTTGCGGTTTCGAAACAAACCTTCAAAGGCAAGCTTGCCGTCGCCACAGTAACCGTTTGGGGATTATGGGCATTTTTCTCTACTGCTCATGTAGTCGTACAATACTTGTATCGTGCCGGAATTTACACAGCCGATACGCTTTGGTTTGAGTTGTTCTGGAACATGCATACCTTTCTTTCAGCATTTGTGCTCATGCAACTTGCGTACGTGCTCTTCAGGCATGCGTCTAGTCGATTAGTAAAAGGACTACTTCACCTTGGGGTCGTCTCATTCGGCGTTTACTTGCTCCATGTCCTCCCACTTCATACGTTTACGCAATACGTCGATACTGGCCACCCGATCCTGTATCATGCTCGAACCGCCGCAGGTTTTGTGATTTCTCTAGGCATCTCGTGGCTCATCGTCGGCCTAGCGATGAACTATTGGCGTCACGCCTGGATCTTTTTCGGTTCCTTTCCAAAACAACTGCCTTGGAAACGAGAAACGCCGATTTCAAGCGTCCAAAAAGACCGAAATCAAAGCCTCTAAGCGTTACGTTGCTTAGAGGTTTTTTTGGTGCAAGAAAGGAGAAAGTAAGTTATCGGAACATTCCCATTTCCTTAGTCGCTGTAAATCCAATTGATTCATACAATGGTCTTGCCTCGTCGCTCGCCACCAGCCTAAACAAGCGGATATTTTTTTCTAAAAACCAGTCCAATGTTGCGTTCGTCAAAGTTCTTGCGATGCCTTGCCTTCTGAATTGTGGATCGACGTACACATCGGCGATAAACCCATAGGAACGGAGCTTTAAATATCGGTAAGGCGCATCGTCTTTAATAAAGGCGCCCGCACATGCAATTGGTTGATTATCTTTTTCAGCGATAAAATGTTGAGCGGTGTTTGCCAAATAGAACGCTTTGTAATCTTCCTCAACCAACTGTTGGAAATCAGGCAATAGCCTTTGTGCCATCCCAGTTTCTTCAAGCATTTTATATTTCAACTGAACGATAGCCGGAATATCATCGATAGACGCTTTTCTGTACATTCTCTCCCCCACTTAGGAACTTTTTAACTGAAGTTTATTCCCTATGTATGTTCCAATTTCCTGCACTTCCTGATGAATCATCGGAGAATACGCGGTTATTTTCGCGCACTTTGTCCTTTTTCGCTCACTCAAGCCCTGGTTTCGCGCAGCCCACATCGGTTTTCGCGCGCTTCCTCCGCATTTTCGCGCGGACTAAGGTCTTTTTCGCGCACTCTGGACTTTTTCGCGCACCCAAGCCCTGGTTTCGCGCAGCTCACATCGGTTTTCGAGCACTACCTCCGCATTTTCGCGCGGACTAAGGTCTTTTTCGCGCACTCTGGACTTTTTCGCGCACTCAAGCCCTGGTTTCGCGCAGCCCACATCGGTTTTCGAGCACTACCTCCGCATTTTCGCGCGGACTATGGTCTTTTTCGCGCACTCTGGACTTTTTCGCGCACTCATGACCTAGGTTCGCGCAGCTCACATCGGTTTTCGAGCACTTCCTCCGCATTTTCGCGCGGACTAAGGTCTTTTTCGCGCACTCTGGCCTTTTTCGCGCACTCAGTGAGTCATCCTATACTTTCACCCATCCCTTACAGAAAAACCCCGCCTGCGAGAGGCGGGGTTTACTCGTATTATCTATCGTATTGCGCTGATCATGAGCTTTGAGAATTCAGCACGTGTGGTTGCGCGTTCTGGACGGAAGGTGCCGTCTGGATACCCGTCAACGATGTCGGCTGAGGCGAGCTGAGAAATGACGCCTTTGGCCCAATGGCTGGCTGGGACGTCGGGGAAGCTTGTGCCAGCTGGGTCGTCACCTACATTGTAGGCACGAACGAGCAAGGCAGACAGCTCCGCCCGCGTCAATGGCGCATCTGGCGCAAACGTAGTTTCAGAACGTCCATTCAGTAGACCTGCATCCACGGCTGCCGCAATTTCTTTGCTTGCGTAATGCGAGGAAGACACATCATTGAAATCTGTGCTGCCTCCTGGTGTAATGCCTTTTTCTCTCACAAGCATAATCGCGGCTTGTGCTCTTGTAATGCTTGCTTCTGGACGGAAGCTATTGTCCGGAAAACCGTTAATGATTTTTTCCTGCGCCAGTTGCTGAATATTGCTGTACGCCCAGTGTGAAGACGTCAGATCACTAAAGCTAATTGGTGCTGTGTAGCTATCTGAGTAAATCGCCTCGAGCTGATCAAAATGAACGGTGCCTTTGGCTTGCAATGATTCGGTTGGCTGCGCAACATAGATGCGCTCAAAACGAAGTGGAAGAATTGCACTACTTGGCACATTGGCCGTTACATACTTCCAGCCGCTCCAAGTAAACTTATCGCGTGCCGTGAAATCAATTGTGTGGCTTTCACCGTCGCGGTCCACAATGACTCCGCGTAGCCAGTTTGTATTGCCATCTCCATGAACCCACATGCCGATTTTTTCCGGCTGACCTTTAATCTCAAGAGGTTTAGTGGCCACGGCATACGCTGCTTTTGTGCCATCTTCACTTCCTGTGAAATCATAGGTTAACTGCAACGAAGCGCTGCCTTGTTTTTTCTTCGCTGTGCTTGTAGCTACAGAGGCTTTGGCTTTCGCCTGATCTGCACTCCAGCCGCTTGAGCTATCTAACGACGAGATTTCTACTGGCACGGTTGTTCCATCAAGCTCATCGTAATCAGAGACAACGGTCACTTCTACTTCTCCTGTTGCATTTCCGGCGTTGGCAATAATCTTGCCCGTGCCTTCGTTTGTTGCGTGGAAGGTACTGCCTTCCATCTCCCCGATGTTCCCCACCACTTCATAGGTCACATCGCTCGCACTTAAACGAACTGGGTTGTAATACTTGTCCATCGCACTCGTCACGGACACATTCATTGACGTTCCTTCCACAATGCCGCCTTCTGCTTCTTTTTCAAACACAAGGGTTTCCGGTGTGCTTGTTGGCGCCGTTGAGATGGCCTGAAGTGTGGCAGACACACCGCGCTCATACCCATCTGAAGGCGAATTAATCAGCACAGGCTGAAACGCTCCCTGCGGACGAATCGCCATAGCCGTTGACCCACCGCCATCTAAATTAATGGCATCGTAGGCGCCAAGCGAAATTAAGTATTGGGCCAAGTCGACAAGGCTTGCACCAGAGCTGTACCCAGCTTGTCGTCCGTCAACCGTGACCATGTAGATGTGCTCCCCAGATTTGTCGACCCCAACGGCTGTACGAGGATGACGGTTCGCTGCAAAAGAGCTAGACGTGTTCATCGTAATGTTCACTTTGCCATTATCGACGAGCATTGGACCTGCCGCCATGACATAATCGGCGTTCATCCAAGGGTTATTAATGGTGTTTGTGTAGGAGACTTCATCGCCGACCTTCAGACCATTGAGAAGATCCTTTGCGTCCTTGCCATGCATAGAAATGACAAACCCACCACGTGGCACGGTGGCATTTCCACCTTCTCCATTGTATGTAATCTTTTCTACCGTACCTGTCGCTGTTTCGCCAAAAGGCAGATTGCCGACGCTTGCGCCGACGCCATCAACGATCACTTCAACGCCCCAAGGATTCGTGCCTGTCGTGCTTACGGCAGGCGTGTAAACGACGATGTCCCCTTCGTTCCGCGTTCCATTCATTTTAGTGCCTTCTAATGATGCCCCGTCCATTTTGAGGGACATGCCAAGTGAAACACCGTGAACAAGGCCTTTTCCATCCGCACCGATACCAAAAGCAACGCGCGTATGTGTTGGACTGTTGGCATTGCTTCCAATGATGCCGCGATTCACCAAACGGTTGTTCATCGCAATTAGATTCACGGGCAGCCCTGACGAGAAATTGAAGAAGGCCGCATTGACAGCGCCGACCACTTGGTGCCCTTCCTTATGCTGTGCTTTGGCTTGATTGGTCGTTGTTTGTAAGTGTCCAGGCACATTCAGGTCCAATTCTGTAAATGAATCGTTTAAATCCACCTTTAGCACGTGGACAGCCTCACTAGCATAACGTTTCTCTGAATGTGTCACACCTGGTGATAGCTTTGTCGTTTCCTCTCTCACCAATTGATCAAAATTAGCTGACGCTTGCTGAGGCGTCAGCAGCACAACACTCTGCACACCTAGTACGGCGGCAGTGGTAATGGCTAGTAACTTTCGTTTCATGAAAATGTCTCCCTCTCCCTGTGATCCTTTATTCCTTGATTCGCACTGTCTGGTCGCAATCCCCTGTTTGTCTTTTATTGCGCCGGCCAAATGCGAAGCAGTCGTACAATGGCAGACTCTGAGTGATATAAATAAATGCATATAAGATAGTAAATGGTAATTGTAAGGAAACAGATGTCGCCATTTACACTATTCGCCAATCTTTTTTCCCTCTGTCGGTTGATCTTACCAGATCCGTTAGAATTGAACGAGGTTGTTCCTAGTTCGCTCTCGCTCTCTAGAAGGCTATGGTATGCTCAACTTGTTCTAACAATGAGTTAATTCCCACGAGGAAATCTCAGTTTACGAAAAACGGAGGAAACAAACATGAATCCACTTCATGCTGGTTTGGACGGACAAAACGCCCACGTCAATCCGGCACATGTCTTTGACGGTGTGAATGAACAAATTGCTGGGAGAGCGATTTATGGACAACAAACCATCTGGCAGCTACTTACCCATATGATCTTCTGGCAAGAGTATGTGCTTTCCTTATGTCACGGAAAGCAGCCTGAAGATCCAGTGCACGCCACTGACACCTGGGTAAGTGAGACTGCACCACAAGATCAAGCTTGTTGGGAGGCGGCGGTCCATCGCTTCAAAGAAGGTCTAACCTCAGCTATACGTCTTGCTCAACATGTAAAAACCTTTGACGAACAAGCCACTCATCTAAACTCGTTGGTTGCTCATAACAGCTATCATGCTGGGCAGGTCGCATACATTCGAAAGTGCTTAAATGCCTGGCCACCACCACAGGGAGGCGCCACTTGGTAATTAGATTTGGCAAAAAAAGCGTGCCGAGACATAGACTGTTCGGCACGCTGGGGGTTTGGAATCAACCTTCCGTATCTGAATGACTTTGACGCTCTTCGGCTCGTCGGATGACCTCACCCATTAAAGCGTACACTTCTTTTTTAGCTAGCTCGCGATTTTCCGTTACTTTACTGAAAAGCACCTCAGAAATGAGCCCTTCTGTCCTTGCTGTCTCCCATGGAGTTCCAGATTCATTTAAACCGTTTAATGCCAGCACGACGGACGCAGCTTCATTTCTCGTCACGTTCCCGTCGGTCGCCGTCACATTTGGATACACGGGCGGATTTTCAGGGTTCGTTCGACGTAAAAGTTCCTTCAGAGTGCCATGAAATTCGCCAGAGGTCATTGGATCATCTGCACCAATGTCATTTTGGTAGCCACCTTTAATCATGCCATACCGCATGACCGTCTGGATGCCCTCATAAAACCATTCACCTTCATACATATGTGGCAAGTCAAATGGGTACAGGTTAACGCCTTGCTCAACTAGCATTGCTTGCAGTGTCGCCACCCATGATTCATCATTGGCGACCTCGCGTAACGTACGTTCACTGTCTTCCATTCTTGTCGCTGCAATGCCCGCTGCCTGCCCCGCTGTCATCCCAATCGGAATCACTCGCGCGCTCCCTGCTGCGAGGGACGTGTACCCCGAAGAACGGCTTGCCACGAGCAATCCATCCACCTCAAGCGGTACCAATGAACGGAAAGGCACGGCATATTGTACAGGGTTGCATACAACAATGCCCCAATCGTTGACACTCGTAGCCTGTACATCAACCGGGTACCCGCCAAAGCCAATGGAATCCCACTGGTCGTTATTCTCACAAACGTCCATGATGTTTAGCTGGTACTCAGCTTGAATATGTCTTGTTTCCCGCACGTACAGCTCGTCAGGGTAACTAGCGACTTCAGCGTCTTCAAAGCCTGGGAAATTTTCCTGTAAATACGCTACAATCGCATCCGTTTCGCGTATTCCCTTTTCAATAGCTGCTTGCTTGTCTTCTTCATTCAAGCCATCAACACCAAAGATTTGCAACGCATTGATATACACAGAACCATCATTTTGCAAGGCGATGTTTAACCCGCGCAAACGTGTATTTTCTTCGACTGGCGTATAGGCCGTATGTAATTCACTAAACCCCCATGCTGCGTTTTTAAGAATTTGAGCTGGCCCGAAGGTTTCTTCTTCAACAGCGCGTTTAATGCCCTCCCAGTCGACATTATCTACATGAATCATAAGCGTAACGGCCATCTTCGTGTCCATTAATCCAGTATCTTCACGCCCTAAAGTGTAAGGAACATCAGCCAGCACAGCAAGATCGGCGTCCTGTGTCGAATCAATAAAGGTTCTCCCTTGAATCGTCACGTCTTCCCCATCATGAGCCACTGTGATGCCAGTAAGCTTCTTTCCCTCTTTTTCTACACTCTTTACCTGGGCTTCCGTCATCAATGTAATATTTTCTTCATTCTCAACAAGTGTATGAAACGCTTCTTTTCCTTCAACAACATCAAAGGATGGCTTATTGCCGACCATTTTATGCCACTCTTTAAAGATGCCCGTATTTGCTGGGTTCCCATCTTTGTCATGTGCAACGTCCAAATAGTTGAGCATGCCATACGTCATTAACCCTCCAAGACCATCGCGTTCGGCAATCAGTAGTGTGTTCGCTCCACTACGAGCAGCAGCCACGGCAGCAGCGACCCCCTCAGGCTCTCCCCCATACACGACGACATCATAGTCTCCCTCGTCCTGATTAAAAGAACAACCTGTCAGTGCGATGGATAGTATAAACGCACCCACGGTCAACCAAATTGTTTTCATAATAAACCCCTTTTTATTAGTGTCATAGGCATTATACTAGACAACCTCAGTCTTATCTACAAAATCTATGCCTTCCCCTTTACTGTTCGTCAATTCCCTTCATTTTCTATTGGACACTTATAAAGGAAGCTAGGAAAACGAACAACTGATTATGCGCAGACCAGGAAGTTAAACCCACTACAGGAAAGGCTTTCCGATTATTTTTCGGGAGGTTGTTTGCTTTTTTTTGTACTTTTTTCTATAATGATTCATGGTGCATCACAAAATGATCGGCTTTAAAATCATTGATTCATAGACATTCAATGATCGTGGTGAAAGAGAGAACGGGAGGAAAATAGAATGAGTAAAAAACGCATCTCGGCGACAGTTTCAGAGGATTTTGATTCCAAACTGAATGAGCGGGCCCAAAAGCTTGGGGTTAGCAAAAGCGCGCTTGTCTCCTTCGCCCTTGGCGTCTACATGTCTCAGCTTGATATTCTTGAAAAGAACGGAACCTCTGAAAAAGACCTTTATGATATGATTCGCTTTAATTACGAAGAAATGAGCCGCTAGATTTCGCTTATACTGCTAAAAAAGAGAGGGACAGATGACAAATGGTTGATTTAGGATGGCTTTCATGGGTTGTGTTCGCAGGTTTTGCCTTTCTCCTCATATTAATGATCATCGTCCTGGTGAGAAACAGTCGCCGTAAAAACAAATAAAACTCGTTCCCTATTTCATTAAAGGGAACGAGTTTTTTAATCGGATTTAGGGCGTGTCTTAAAGCTCGCTCAGAGGCATCTGAGTTCTCAGACACGCCTTAGTTAGAGGACTTGCTTTTATACTGACTAGTCAACTCATTCATAATTTCACGGCGGCGAATGATGCCAATAAAACGCCCTTCATCATCCACCACAGGCACAAAGTTTTGATCTGATGCATGGGAAAATAAATCTTCGATGTTCGCATTGATTAAAATGGGATCATGATGTCGGTATCGTTTGACATCACTTAACGGCATGCGTCCGAGTTCTTCTGCCGTCCCTTTGGAATCAAAGATGTGCCAGAGCAAGTCACCCTCACCAAGCGTGCCTTGATACGCGCCATCTCGATCAACGACAGGGATGGAGGTGTACCGGTGAAAACGCATCTTTTCCAACGCCTGACGAATGGTGAAATCACTATATACATACGCTACCTCTTGCTTCGGTAATAAAAAGAACGCCACATTCATGGAACATCCACCTCATCTATTTTTATATTCTCTGGTTTTATGTATACCATAAGGCTTCTTTTAGTTTACCTGAAACGAGCAAGAATTTCACATGTGATGCTTCCACAATTTCTAGAGGAAGAGGTCAAACGAGACTTACCGTCGTAAGACTAGAATAAAAATTCATCTGGATTTTTCAGTTGGCGATCATTCGCATTGATCGCGTCAATCGCCGCCATATCGTCTTCAGAAAGCTCGAAATTAAAAATATCAGCATTTGCCCGGATGCGCTCTGGTGTGACTGATTTAGGAATGGCAATGAGGTCATGCTGATAATGCCAGCGAAGCGTGACCTGTGCCGCTGTTTTTCCATGTTTCTTCCCAATGTCAGCAAGGGTGGC
Organism: Aureibacillus halotolerans; assembly: GCF_004363045.1. Classification (NCBI taxonomy): domain Bacteria; kingdom Bacillati; phylum Bacillota; class Bacilli; order Caryophanales; family Bacillaceae; genus Aureibacillus; species Aureibacillus halotolerans. The sequence goes on along the minus strand of NZ_SNYJ01000014.1, from coordinate 84,900 downwards.
ATGATCGATCAGCTTGCCTCTGGCTAACGGGCTATAGGACTCGATCTGGATGTCGTGCTGTTTACAATACGCGCGAACGTCTTCCTGCGAAAGCAACGGATGGAGTTCCACTTGATTGACCATTGGAACGATGTCGGCTTCCTTTTGCAACGTTTCCAAATGATGCGGATGAAAGTTACACACACCAATAGCGCGTACACGCTTATCTCTGTAAAGTTGCTCAAAGGCCTTCCAAGTCTCTACATAACGGTCTTTTCCCGGCCAATGAATCAGGTACAAATCAAGGTAATCAGTGTCAAGACGTTGCAAACTTAAGTCAAATGCTTTCAACGTTGATTCATAGCCATGATCGTCATTGAATAGCTTTGTCGTCAGAAACACCTCCTCACGCGGGACGTTGCTTTCCTTTAAGGCTTGTCCAACCATCGCCTCGTTTGAATACGCCTTAGCTGTGTCAAAGCTCCGATAGCCTGCGTCCAATGCGGCAGTAATTGCCTTGTCCATTTCTTCTTTATCAGTAATCTTCCAAACGCCAAAACCTACCCGCGGCATGTTGACTCCATTGTGAAGCGTTGCAACATTCTGATTCAATTCCAGTCCCATTGCCTTCACCCTTTCGCTATTGTCTAGTTCAGTTCATTCCCGCTCATTCGTACGGAAAAACATTCAGTCTATGCTCTTAGCACGGTTCATCCAGTGCTTGTGCATTTATAAGTGTTGGAGGGCGTTCCCCATGTAATGTTTGGACCAGCTGCTTCGCCGCCATTGTCGCCATCTTTCTCCGTGTTGTCACCGACGCGCTACCGATATGAGGAAGAGCGACCACATTGTCGAGTGTTAAGAGCGGGTGAGACGTTGGAACAGGCTCCTGTGCAAACACATCAAGTCCTGCTCCTGCAAGGTCACCGCTGACGAGGGCATCATAAAGTGCTTTTTCATCAACAATGTCTCCCCTCGCCGTATTAATAAGAAAACAGGACGGTTTCATTTTTTTGATCGCATCCGCATCGATGAGATGATGGGTTTCTTTTGAATAAGGAATCATGAGAACGAGGTAATCGGATTGGGCGAGCACATCGTCCATTGACCCATAGCGAAGACCAAGGCGTGCTTCCTTTTCTGGCTTACGTGAACGACTGTGATACACCACGTCCATCGAAAACCCCTTTGCCCGTTTGGCGACAGCTTCTCCAATCCTTCCTAACCCGATAATGCCTAGCGTCGCTCCATAAACGTCAGCTCCCGTTAGAAGCATTGGCGACCATGTTGTCCAATCCCCCTTTTTCAGAAAACGTTCTGCTTCTGGAATGCGGCGCGCCACTGCCATCAACAGGGCAAACGTTAAATCTGCTGTTGTCTCCGTGAGAACACCTGGTGTCGTGAGTACGGCAATCTGTCGAGCTGATGCTGCTTCGATATCAATATTGTTGTGACCCACGGCCATTTGACTGATGGCCTTCAGGTTTTGGGCAGATTTTAATAGATCTTCGTCAATTGGGTCCGTTAGCATGGACAATAAACCGTCCGCCGTTGCGATCTCCTTCTCAAGAACCTCGCGAGGCACAACGTCCTCTTCCTTGTCCCACATTCTCACTTTACAGCTAGCCCGTAGCTCAGCTACAGCTTCCTCTGGCAGCTTTCTCGTTACGTAAACGGTGTTTGTCATCTCTATCGCCCATTCATTGAATGACCGAGTTTCACCTCACTTTTTTATCGCTCTTTTGCCCATCGTTTTCTAACAGTTCAATCAAAACCTTGAATTCCGGTACCGTATCCAAATAGGCATAACGACCACCTGTAAACTCCCCACGCTGAAGCAAAGGAGCTCCATTTTCCTGAAAGAGCTGTATTTTTTCACTCATCCCATCAATGGCAAAAGCAATATGATGGACACCTTCACCTTGTTCATTCAAAGCATCTCTCCACACACTTGGTGTCAAATCAGGTTCAATTAATTCAATTTGCACCTGTCCCATAGAGAAGAATGCTAATTTTGCTCGCGCTTGACTTGCTTCACCTTTGTATTCCGTTTGCGCCACCTCACCAGGATCTGTCCAAGAGATCTTAGGCACATCCATTTGAAAAAGCTTCGCATACGCATTCGCTGTCGTTTCAATATCGTTGACAAGAATACCGATTTGCGTCACTACATTGGTTCCCAACCCTTTCTGTTCCATAACACCGACTCCTCATTAACTCAATTTTCCAACTCTTATGTGTAGTTTGCGTTGTCCTACGCAAGATGTCAACGCTTACGCTCCGTTTACCCTCGACCAGGAAAGGGAAGAAGATAATGTCGTCACGCTTTAGAGGTCTAATCCAAGACGACTTCGAGCGTTACCTTTCCATCCATTGCTTTGACTTTGGCACTCAGCAACTCGCATATAGCAAATTGGATAGGATAATGACGGTGCAAGTACGAGCATCTTACCTTTAGGAGGCGTTCTAGGTGAATAACAAAGAAATTCTTTCCCAATGGCAGGCTCATCGGACTGCATTAACAGAACTTCTTGCCAAAGTGGACAATGAGCATACGTTTTACGAACCATGGGACGGAGCTATGAGCCTCGGGCATTTAGCAGTTCATATTGTTGAAACAACGGACATGTTTATTGAAACGGTTAAGCAAGGGACGTTCACTCATTCGACTTTGGAAGCATCCTTTCAATCAATGGACGATGTCCGAAAAATCGTTCGTGATGCGACCGAAAAAACCCGTGGTGACATCGAGGCCTTGACCGAAGAGCAGCTGTCCACCGTGATCTCATCTCCAATCATGGAAAGATCCGGAGCTGCATATGTTGAAGGTGCGCTACAGCATGAAATTCACCATAAAGGACAGCTTTTCACGTATAGTCGCCTTGTAGGGATTACTGATCTGCCCTTCTTTGTGAAGAAATAAGCAAAGGATCAGGCTGATGAAATCAGCCTGATTTTATTATGTAGGACACCATGAAGGCAACTTTCGCGCAGGTCAAGGCGGTTCGAGCACTGTTGGCTCTTTTTCGCGCAGCACAAGGCGCTTTTTCGCGCACTACTGGTGCTTTTCCGCGCAATCTCCTCCTGTTTTCGAGCAGCTAAAAGCACTTCTTCCCAACTATCTTCTTCCGTAGCCGCTTATCCTTCCCCACCTCTCGTTTGTCTGTATTTGCTTGGTGTCACGCCAAAGGCTTCTTTAAACTTCTTAGAAAAGTAAGCTGGGTTGTGGTAACCGACGCTATTGGCCACCTGCTCCACGTTGGAGTTGCTTTCGACCAACAATTGCTTCGCTTTTTGCATGCGCAAATTGGTGACGTAGTCGACAAAGTTTAATTCTGTTTCCTGCTTAAATATACGGCTCACATATCTTGGACTCAGGTGGACAATGTCTGCCACTGCATGCAAAGAAAGCTCTTGATCTAAATGGTCAATGCAATACTTCTTCACCTGTTCTATAGTGCCATTTTGTGCTTGTTCAGGTTTCTTCTCCAAATAATTCAATGTGAGTTCAATCACTTCATTAAAAACAGCGATGAACTCATCTACTGACTCATGAGTGACAAGTGTTGTCATCAGATGATCAGGCAAAATGTCGCGTGTGCTCAAAGGGATGGACTTTAATGTACGATAATACGTATACAAAAGATCACGAATGTCTTGATGCAATACCGACGGTGAAGCGGCTGGCTTTGTTAGTCTTTTGAAAAAGCGTGTCATCAATTTATCGAGCGGCTTTCGCTGCTTCTTCAGAAGTGCTTGCGAGAATTCGTCAAAAAAAGTGGCTGGCAGCATCGTATCAAGAGATGTAGATTCGTTATGCGTAAAAACGCTTTGGTTAGGATAAAAATAAGCATATCCCAAATAGAAAAGCGCTTCAGCATGACTCAGCTTCATTTTGCCAACTTCTGTGGTCCACGATCCGATCGCCCCCGCTAGGTTCATACGAAATTGCTCTCTAGCGAAGGCAATCACCTCATTCATCCACCCGTGCAATATGTCTCCTTGCTCTATTGATGAACAGACGACTGCGTCAATGCGCTGATCATGTTCACTTGTAAAAACGTGCATTCCAGACGGTGTTTTCTCCTCCATATAATCCTTTATGCGATACGTCGTAAACGCTTGGTTTTCAACACTCATTTGCTGAATCGTTTGTTGTTTTAACTGAAAAGAGACTGCCACAAACCAATCCCCAGAAGCTTCTTTCTGGTGAAGCATTTCCATACGTTCTCGCCAAGCCTCCAGATGCTGTATTTTCCCAGCAAGTGTCTCCTCAACCAAACGACTTTTCATTAATGGTAAGTTATGATTCAACGTGTTTTCAAGATCTTCTACTTTTACAGACATCGTATCGATGAATTGATTAATTTCACGATACTCATCGGAAGCACCTGATCCTTCACTAGATATCGACAGCGTCCGAATTCTTCCAAGCATTCGCTGCAAGGGACCATACAAGCGTCCTGAAATGATGTACGACATGATGAGTCCCCCGATCACAGTGACGATGCCGAGCAAAAAAATCGTTCGCTGAATAGCAGCTGATTTTTGTTGAAAATGCTCTACCGGAACGAAGTTAAATAGCTTCCATCCTGGTAGATCAAGAGAGGAAAACGCTACTTGATGCTCTTGCCCCGCAATTTCCATACTAAAATACCCTTCAGTCTGAGTGCTTTTTAAATGATCCACATACATTGGATGATCGCGAATATAGGAAGCGCTTTCAATCAAAGAAGAAGACATGGCAATAAACCCATCCGGCGATGCGATAAGCATTGTTCCAGACGTTTCTTGAAAAGTAGTCTCCAACCATTCGGAGACAACATTCTTTTGTAGATGAATGGCGACAAAAGCTCTTTCTTCGTCGCTCCTGATATACGGTAGCGTCCCAATCAATGAAACGTTCGTCTCGTTCATGTGCCATTGAATAGATGAACTCTCGATGATAGCAGGATCCTGTATCCATCGAAAGTCCGATAGAGAAGCTGTCTCTGAACCAACGTACTTCAGCCCCTTCGTACTTGAGATAATCAGCTCATTCGAAGGATAGTACACTTGAATATCGTCGACCATAGGCGATGATCCGATTCTTTTTTCTTTTAGTGTGTTGAAGATCGTTTGAATGTGCGCATGATTTCCATCAAGTGGTTCATCTAAAAAGAGCAAGAGATTGTTGTTTTTGCTTGACGACATCGTCAATTGCAAATAAAGATCAAGTGGATTTTGGATCAAATGCTCATTTGTGATTGTTTGCACGTAGCTAATCATTTGGAGCTGAACGCGCTTGATTTCTTCGTTGAACGATCGTGTATAGTACATATAGGAAGCTGTGCCCATAAAGATCGTTGCCGTCAGCATCAAAATCATAAATGAAAAAACAAGGCGGTAAAAAACGGATTTTGACTTTTTCACTAATTTCACTTTTACCGCCTCCTATCGTATTTCTCAATCATACCCTACGAGAAGGAGACTCGACAAGAAAAACAGAGTAAACGCTTACCTTAAGGAAGAGGCTGTCTAGAAAGACACATAAAATTGCCTCTAGAACAACCTCTATTGATATTTTCTATTCAAATTTCAAACCGTTATTATTTTTCTAATGTAGCGTACCACTCATTTGCTTCCTTCGTGAGAATATCTCCCCCAGCATTCATCCACTGTTCGACAAATTGATCAAAGGCATCAATCGGTTGATCCCCAGTTATCATTGAGATATACGCTTCATCACGTATTTTTGTCAGCTCTTCACGATAAGTGCTTTCTGATGGAAGAGGTTTGAACAAGGCATTACGCAATGTCCCCTTGTCATAACCGTGTTCTACTGCCCAATCCCCGCGGATTTCGTACAAATCAAACACTCCGAGCTCAAGATTAAATTTCCCTGCTCCTGTGTCCATGACATCTTCCCATTCTGGTAACATCTTACGGATGCCATCCTCATTTTCTTCCCACATTTCACCTTCAATGCCCATAACGGCCTCTATATTGTTTTCCTTGGTCGTTCCTGATGTATGGTTTAAAATCTCAAAGATTTTTCCTAGCTTTTGCGGCTCTTCTTCAAGATAACGGCTGAAGCCAACGATTTTCCCAGAGAGCATGTTTGGCGCGAATAAGTTCATTCCACCAGGTCCTTTTGGTGGTAACCCATGTACGAGGGAATCAGCAACTTCCTGACTGATCTTTTGAATCTCATCATAGTTCGCCCCAATATCGCCGTTTTTCAACTCATCATTCCAATGATAGTATTGCCCATGTCCAGTAAAACCAATTTTCCCATTAATAAAGGCGTGTGAAAGTGCCCAATAACCGCCTGTGTTTTCTCCAGTAATAAATTCCGGATCAAGCACGCCATCCTCATACCACTTGTTTAGCAATGCTAAGGCTTCCTTCGCTTCTGGCTGAATGGCTCCAAAGACCATCTCTCCGTCACGCTCCTGCCAAAACCAATCCTGCCAATCATGTGGTCCGTAGCCTGGCAAGTAACCGAACGCTCCGAAAATCGCAGGAATACCGCTCAACGATATGCCGTAAGTGTCATCCTCCCCATTTTGGTCTGGATCTTCAAACGTAAATTTATAGAGGGCTTCCTCAAACTCTTCAAGCGTTTCCGGTGTTTTGTTAATACCGACATTTTCTAACCAATCGCCTCGCCAAACAATGGTTGTACGGTATTTATACACGTCACGCATTTCAGGAAGACCGTAAATTTTATCATCTACCTTGGCAAACTCAAGCCAATTGGGGTTTAATTCGGTCGCTTTTGAATACAAATCTGGCATGGTTTCTTTGAGGACTTCCTCATCAAGCGAGAGGAGAACTCCCTGTTTGACAAGCTGTTGAATTGTATCTGAGCTAACCCCATCAAGCATGACGTCAGGAATTTCTCCAGAGGCAAATTTTAAGTTTAAGAGCTCTTGAATATTGGCATGATCGACGTTGACCATATTGAAGTCGACATTGAATTTGTCTTCATAATACGTGACCATTTTGCCATCCTGATCAATGGGTTCTGTAATATACGGCATCCAGTCAATTTCGTACGTTGTGCTCGAATCTGGTTCATAAGCAGTGACATCACCAGGTGCCGAAGCTTCCCCGTTATCTTCCGAAGTGTTGCCTGACTGACTTGAACATGAGGCCATCAATACCATTCCTGCACAAAATAGACTCGACCATCCAAATGCTTTTCTTTTCAATTCCTTCACCCCTTTTTTTATTTCCCCTCAGCCTTTAACAGAGCCAATCATCATGCCTTTGACGAAATACTTCTGCACAAAAGGATACACACAAATGATAGGTAATGTCGTGACCATGACGGTAGCTGCTTTGAGCGTTTCTGGATTGATATTACTCGAATCCTGAGGCATCATGCCATTCATTGCTTCCATATTGCCTTGCAGAACGATACGTCTCATCACCACCTGGAGCACATCATTGTCACGATCTGTCATATAAATCAAGCTGTCAAACCACTGATTCCAGTGACCAACGGCATTCCATAACGCCAAAGTCGCTATAATCGGCATCGACAGAGGGATAATGACTTTAATGAGAATTTTGATTTCGTTGGCGCCATCCATTTTTGCTGCTTCCTCAAGCTCTTCAGGAAGCGACATCATAAAATTTCTGGCAATAATGAGCTGAAAGGCATTCACCAGCCCTGGCAGAACTAGCGCCCATACAGTATTCATAAGATGTAAGTCTTTAACAAGCAAGTAGGACGGTATTAATCCTCCGGAGAAGAACATTGTCATTACGATAAACATAGTCCAAAAACGGCGGTGTGGAAATTGCTTTTTTGCAAGCACAAACGCTGCTGCTACCGTAAAAGCAACCATTAAAATCGTTCCTAAAATCGTCCGGATAAGCGAATTGATAAAGCCTCGAATGACATAGTCATACCCAAGCACCTGTTGGTAGTTTTCTAAAGTAAGCGCTTCCGGAATGATGCGAATCTGTGCAAATGAAACAGTCGAGGGGCTTAGCGACATCGACAACAGATACAAAAACGGGTACAGTGTCGAACAACACAGTATAATCATAAAAAGGATGTTTGCAAAGTCGAAAATCCGACTGCCCAAAGAAGTCTCTTTCATTTTTCGTCTCTCCTTTCTACCATAACCCGTAATTGTTAAGACGGTTCGCCACCCAGTTGGCGCTTAGAACCATGACCAAAGCGATTAGATTTTTGAATAATCCGACAGCTGTCGCGAAACTATACTGCATTTCCACCAAACCTTGCCTGTATGTGTACGTACTCAGTACATCCCCTACTGAATAGACCGCAGGATTATAAAGGTTAAAAACTTGGTCGAAATCATCATTAATCAACTTGCCAATTGACAATACCATCATAATCGTAATGACGGGAACGAGCGCTGGCAACGTGACATGCCATACACGCTGGAAGCGATTGGCTCCGTCTACCTTCGCGACCTCGTACAACTCCGTGTTCACACCGGACAACGCAGCAAGGTAAATAATCGTCCCCCATCCTAAATCCTTCCAAACCTCCGTCGAAACGAGCACAGTTCGAAACCACGACGTATCGGCCAGGAAGTAAATAGGGTCCAGTCCAATCGCCTTTAATACGATATTGATTGGCCCCATCGACGGAGATAAGAAGACTGTGAATATCCCCGCCAAAATGACCCATGACACAAAATGTGGAAAATAAGAAATCGTCTGTACGACGCGCTTAAAAATCGCATGGCGCAGTTCATTCAGAAGCAACGCAAAAATAATCGGTGCTGGAAAGCCAAACAAAAATTTATAAAAGCTGATGATGATCGTATTGCGAAAAACCTCCCAGAAGCTTTGCATTTCAAACAAGCGTTCAAAATGCTGCATGCCGACCCAAGCGCTCCCCCAAATGCCATCAAAAAAGTTGTATTCCTTAAAGGCAATTTGTAACCCATAGAGAGGTCCGTAATGAAATAAAGCAAAGAAAAGCAATGTAGGCAAAAGCAAAATGGTCAAGTATTTGTTTTTCCAATAAGGGTATAGAAAGGACTTTTTCCACGTCCGATAGAGTAAGCTTTGCTCTTGTTCAGAAACATTCACTTTCGCCAAAACGAAGTCACTCCTTTCGTTCTTCTAGTGTTAACCGGATACGATGCTCAAATGGCGTTAATAGATTGATAGAAATCGCCAAACAGTCTAAAGGATGGGCATCTGTCCGGATCAATTCAACCGTATGATCTTGTGCAGCCCCACTGAGAATCATACGATCCTGACCGCTCTCATACGTTACATCTCCATTCTTCCAAAGAAATTGTTGAGGATTGGTCGTTTGTTGTAAACCATTCCCTTTCAGTTCACCTTCAGCAGAAAATAAAAAGGTGATTTGCGTAAAGACATCCTCTGGTTCCCCGGCTTTCAAATTAAACTCCCAGCCATTCTCCATATGCTCAATGTCCACTTGTACCTCATGTGTTTGCACATGGGTTAAAGGTCGTAGCTGATGCGGCATTAAGCTCCACGTACTATCCTTGCCCCGTGCATGGGTCGGCAGCGGACCATTATAGCCCTTCTCTAGAGTGGCCTTCATGTGGTAGCTCCCCGCTTCTTTTTTAAGCGAATCCATCGCAACAATTCCTGGTGTCATCGCGGTTGACCATTTGACCGCCAGCAGTCGAGCCGCTCCGTAACGCAAGCTGAAAAAAGATGGCGCAGCGGCCATAAGGGTAGCGCTTTCCTTACCGTCACGATATCTACCGACTGGATGACCATAGGCAGAATGAACGGCACTGTGTTGGACGATACCATGATGGCCTACTCGTTTCAGCTGTTCACGCTGCTCCTTATAAGGGTGATGCTCATTAAGCATGACTTCGTATTGCTCAGGCAACGGTTGTCGAGGAACATTTAGGTATTGCGTGTCGGGGTACATGAGTAACCCAGCCATTGCTTGATTTTCTGAAGAGCCGGGATGTGTCATCGCCTTAGCTGCTTCATCTGACATTGAAGCGAACAGCCCATTCCCATCCTTCACCGCCATCAGTCGATAGATGAGAAAGTAATTCACAAACGTCGCTTTGTTCCCAAAATCCTGTCGTCCCGAATAATCCGTCACGACCTCACCATTTGGATGCGTTAAATACACCATCATATTGAGGTTTCGGCGTACGGGTTCAAGGAGCTCTGGTCGATTCAAATAGAGTGCAGCATAATAGAGCATAATGTCATTCACTGCATTGTAAATGCCGTTGCTACGCTCGGAAAACTCGCCATCCTCTGTAAAATCAAGCCCTTCGGCCAACCATTCTTCCGCCCGTTCAACAAGTCCTTCTTCTTCCGGAAAGAGCTGATGAAGACCTCCCAATGCCGCTGTCATCACCCAACGATGATTTGGCGTATGACACCCACCTATTCTCATAGCTGGTACTGCACGACGCAAAAAGGTCTCTATCCCTTCACAAACCGGACGAATTGCAGACGTTTCATCCTTTTTCATTAAAGGATGAACTTGTAGTAGACCCACGATAATAAATGCTGTGTCCGGTGGTGAATGGTAGTTTGTTGATCCTAAAGAAATCGTTCCGTCCTTATGCTGTCTGCGGAGTAAAAAGGCCACGGCCCGATTGATGCGCTCCGCCACTTCAATTGAATGATAGTGAGCGGAATCTGGGTTCACATAAGAAGAAATCCATGAAATTAGATCACTTACCGTGCTGACGTGATTCGCTTGCGCAATACCAACCGTGTCATCAAAGACACCTCCATCAAAACGGCTTTCAGGGTCCTTTACTTGCTTTGCCATACTTGTGGCTGTTCTTTCATCGTTTAATTGAACAATACGTGCATAGGCTTGGTCTGTCGTATTCATTTTTGAATGGCCTCCCGTGTAACACCACATTAAGTGATGATTTGCTGTATCAACAACCAAAAAATTTCATAAAACAATGACAATTGTGCAAAAAGCCTTTCTAAAGGCGAAAATGTGATGAAAGTGTACGATATTTGTGGTCCTTTTATGCTTTTTCTTCCACCAATGCCTGAAAGACATCCAATGCATTGACCGTGGGCAGAACATCCGGATACGGAGCTACGCAAATGAATTGCTCTCTTGAGTCCACCGGCCATACAATTAAGGTTGCCCCTTCACTCCGACAGGTTTCGACAAAGTCCTCTGTCACACTTTCAACGCGAACAGCGATGGAGGATGCCTTTATCTTTTTCATAAACGGGAAAACGGCCGGAGAAATGCTATGCATAATAAGACCTGTTTCAACCGTGGAATGCAGAGTGCGAACATGCTCAATGGCATAATGATCAAACGAGTTAATATAAACATCATTGATCATTCCAACCCGTTCAATGATAGCAATCGTTTTTTCTTCAAGCATCGGATAGGTCTGTCCCATTTGCTTGAGCTCAACGGCAACCTTGGCACGATGTTTTAAACATAGTAGGGCTTCTTCCAAAGTAGGAACGAATTCACCGTTTCCTGCGTCTGCTTTCCTTAGTTGATCTACTGTGAATTGGCTGACTGGTCCACTGAGTGATGTCGTTCGATCAAGCGTATGATCATGGATAACAACCGGAACACCTTCCTTAGACAAATGAACATCAAGCTCCACATGACTTACACCAAATGTCAATGCAGCTTCAAAAGCGGCAAGTGTGTTCTCTGGATACTTTGTAGAAAAACCACGGTGGGCAACAGCTCGTAGTGTCAACTTCATTCACCCTTTCAAGATTTTCTTCATTATACAACAGATAAATTGACCGATTTCGACGTTCAGAAAAATGATAAAGAACCTTTACAAATGTTTCCCGGGAAATATTGTCGAATGAAGCGAAATTGACAAAACTGCGTTTGTTGATTACGATTAAGGTTATGTGATTCATTGAACAAGATAGTTACCTAAGTAATCGATTGAAAGGAATCAGTGATGAAAGCTCATAGACGACTTCTCCACCAGTTGAACCAGAAAACACGCCTCATTCAACGAAATGTAAACGAAGTTTTGGCGCAACATCAGCTTTACCACAGTCAGTGGCTGATTTTGTTTTACTTGTCTCAGTTTGGTTCGACGACTCAGCGAGGCATTGCCGATTATTTGCATGTCGAGCCCCCAACCATCACTCGGACGATTGCAAGACTGCAAGAAATGGGCTGGGTTTCTCGTGTACCAGGCAACGACCGGCGCGAATGGGTTGTATCGCTTACTCCTGAGGCACAATTAAAATTACCAGCCGTAGAAGCAGACGTTATGGCTTTTGAGCAGACGTTTCTTCGTCACTTATCAAAGGAGGATGCGTTACAGCTTGAAAAGCTACTCCAGCAGATTGGCACCTAGAAAGGATTTTTCAGATGAACAAAATATGGACGAAGCCTTTTACCCTCGCATGGATCAACAATTTTTTTGTATTCCTTGTGTTTTATGCCCTTTTAACAATCTTGCCAGTGTTCGCCATAAACGAGCTCCATCAATCTGATGCAAGTGCGGCATTAATGACGACCATCTTTTTGGTGTCTTGTATTGCGATACGCCCTTTAGCTGGGAAAGTGACAGACCGTTTCGGAAAAGGCACGACGATTCGCTGGAGTGTGTTTTTCTTCGCAGCGCTGGCCTTTATCTATCCATTTGTCCATTCGTTTCCGTGGATGCTCGCCTTACGATTTTTTCATGGCATCCCATTTAGTCTTGCTACTACAGCCTTAGGCGCAGTCGCTGCGGATTTAGTGCCCACCGGAAAAAAAGGGGAAGGGCTTGGTTACTTTGTAATGTCAATGAATGTGGCTGTCGTATTAGGACCATTTATTGCTTTGACTGCGGTGCAATACATGTCCTATACAAATGTGTTCACCCTACTCGCCTTTCTGCTTTTGCTTGCCTATGCCACAAGCTTTGGCATTCTATCGCCTCGTTCAAAAACGATCACCAGCAATCGCAGCTTCCATTTGAAGCATTTGTTCGAGATTCGTTCCATACCGATTGCCTGTATTGGTTTTTTAACCGCCTTTTCATACGCGAGCGTCATTTCCTTTATCTCGGTGTATGCACAAACGATTGGTTTATTTGCCTATGTGAATTTCTTTTTCGTAGTGTTTGCCGCTGCCATGATTTTTTCACGACCATTTACTGGCCGACTGTTTGATACATCAGGCCCTACCGCTGTCATTCCTCTTGCACTTATTGTATTCGCGGCCGGTCTGATGCTCTTAAGCATGACGGATACGATCTGGATGCTATTGTTGTGCGGCGTCTTTATCGGCTTAGGCTATGGATCGTTGCTTCCTTGTTATCAAACAATGGCCGTCCAGGCAGCCACTCCCGAACGCAGCAGCTATGCCACAGCAACCTTTTTCAGCTTCTTTGACTCTGGCATTGCCGTTGGCTCCTTCGCCCTCGGGATTGTCGCCGTCCAAACGGGATATAGCCACCTGTACATGGGCTGTGCTCTCTTTCTCCTGTTGCCATTGATTGGCTATTTACTGCTTCATTTCCGAAACAAACGGCAGCTCGCATCAAATCGTGTGTAAGCCATGGTGAGGCTGCTCCAGGATGTACCTCTGCTTTCTTCACACAAAAGTACGAGAGTGTGCTCCTGAAAAGAGTTCACATTAGGCTGAACCCTTACACGAAGCAAGTCCTCTCTAAACATCACCTTCCATACGTTTAGAGAGGACTTCTTTTTAATTACGTGCACGTAGAAAAATATCGTTGACGTAAACGATTCCATGCTATACTTTTTGTAAGCGTTTTATAGTACATATACTCATTGGAGGAATTCATGATGTATCTATTTAGCTATTTTACGACCGAAGAGGAAAAGTTGTTTCTTTCAAAAAGTCTTGACGGTAAAACCTGGGAAAATGTGAACGACGGTAAGGCGATCTTGGCGTCAAGTGTTGGGACAGGTCAAGTCCGTGACCCGTTTGTCTATGAAACGGACGATGGGACGTTTCACGTCATTTGGACGGACGGCTGGAACAGTCAATCGATTGGATATGCAAGCTCCAAGGACTTGCTGAACTGGGAGGACGAGCGCCTCATCCCCGTTATGACAGAGGTTGAAGGCACGCTGAATACGTGGGCGCCAGAGATTTTTTATGATCGTACCGTTGAGGCACATCGCATCGTCTGGTCCTCCACCGTTGGACAGCCGAAAGACGCCAAATACGACCATCGAATCTGGTCTGTGACGACAAAGGATTTCAAACAATTTTCCGCCCCATCGATCTATTTTGATCCTGGCTACAACGTGATTGATGCGTGTGTTGTTGATCTCGGCGAAACCTTGTTTATGGTCTATAAAGATGAACGTGGCGAAAACAATTTGCAAACGGAGTTCAAGTACATCCGCAGCTGTCATTTGAGTAAAACAAGCGAAAACCGCGATCAGCCTGACATTCTGTCGATCTCTGAAAAAATTACCCCGCCCATGACAGAAGGACCAACGTTGTTTAAGAGGAATAGCACCGAATGGGCGCTCCTGTTCGATCATTTCTATGAAAAGCATTACGCCTCCCTCGTATCGACAGATTTGGTCACGTGGACCCCTGAAAACAATCTCGATACTTTGCCGAAACATCCACGCCACGGCTCGGTGTGGACAATGAAAGGGAAAATCCCTGCGATCTAATAAACCCCTGAACGTTTGCTGGTTGGCAAGCGTTCAGGGGTTTTACACGTAGATGTGCGTATGACGATCAGCTTCATCTGCTCCTTCAATCACATCGACTATAGTCTTTTACCTTAATACTGTCCGAGCCATTCGACCTGGGCCATTGACGTTTGCTCTCCACCATTGTTTTCAGTTACACGCAGTCGATAGTGAGAATACGTCGCTGCTTGCGGGAGCAAAAATGGCTTTGTAAACCGACGCCATGCAAACGTAACGTTGTTGCGCTCTTCAATGACGTCCCAGTTCTCGCCATCTGAGGAACCTTCAACGATCCAACTTTTCGGGTCTTCTTCTTCCCTAGGTCCGGTTGTGATCGTGTACATTTCTACGGTTGGCTGCTCGTTTCTAAACGTCCATTCCAGCGTTGCTGTCGTTCCATTAAACGTGCTGACGGTGGTGGATGTATCATCAGTTAGTGCTTGAGCATCCGCACCTCCGTCACAAACCAATTCAAATCGTTGTGCATCATCGGTCACATCGTACAGAGGGGTCGGGACATAGGCCAGACCGTCGTTGCTCGAGTCCGTCTGCGACGTTGGCAAGGCTTCGACAGCCGTTCCCCATAGAGATGGTTCTGGTCCCATGTCAAATTCTATCGTAGCTCCAGCCGCGAGCAATTTATGTGGGACCACGGTGCGTTCATATGGCTGTCCGTTCAGTTTAACACCTTGGATGTAGCAATTTTCATTGCTGACCCCAGGTGCTTTAATGACAAGCGTCTCACCTGACTCAAGCTGAATGTTCATTTCCTCAAAGTATGGAGCTCCGATTGCATAATCCGGTCGCCCCATCTGCAGTGGGTATAATCCTGCGGCGCTGAATAGCTGCCATGCAGACATTTCCCCATTGTCCTCATCACCTGGATACCCTTGACCAATTTCGCTTCCAAGGTAGAGGCGTGACAGCACCTCACGAACCTTCTCCTGCGTTTTCCACGGTTGCCCAGCGTACAAGTACATGTAGACAATATGGTGAGATGGTTGGTTGCTGTGACCGTACATGCCCATGCGGACATCCCTTGCTTCCGTCATCTCATGGATTACTCCACCGTAATGCCCTGGGAACTTCGCTGTTTCAGGCTCTTCGAAGAATTCATCAAGCTTCTTTGCTAATGCCTTTCGTCCGCCATACAGGTTTGCCAGCCCTTGCCCATCGTGAGGCACGTGAAACGCCATATTCCAAGCGTTCGTTTCGGTAAAATCCCCTCCCCATGAGCGCGGATCAAAGGATTCAGGGAAATCGCCATTTGTCGACCGTCCTCTATAGAAGCCGGATGCTTTATCGTACAAATGCACATAGTGTTGCGCTCGATTCAGGTAATACACGGCATCCGCTTTGTAGTCTTCATCACTTTCTTCTAAATCAACTAGTTCACTTGCGAGCATGCCAATTGCAAAATCATTAATGTAGCCATCCACCGCCCACGAAAACCCTTCATGCGTGTCGTTTGTTGTATAGCCTTTAAAAATAGCTGTATCAAGTCCCTTTCGACCAACACTTTGATCTTCGCTAACAACGGACGCATTTTTTAATGCCGAGGCATAAAACGCCTGCAAGTCAAAGTCATTGATCCCTTTTAAGTAGGCATCGGCAAAGGCGACATCAGAACTCGTGCCAACCATTAAATTGGCATAGCCTGGTGATGACCAGCGAGCGATCCAACCATTGTCTTTGTATTGCTGCACAAATCCATCCATCATAGCCCCCGCCTGTGAAGGGGTAAGCAAATTGTACATCGGCCACGTCGTCCGGTACGTGTCCCAGAAGCCATTGTTGACATAGGGTTTTCCTGCCTTGACTTCAGCACCAGTTTCTCTTGCTGTCGAAGGTGTTGATTGTGGAGAAAATGGACTTGCATAGGTGTAGACAGGGACTTCTTTTGTGCCCGTGTTTTCAAAAGTGACATTTGGATACAAAAAGAGGCGATACAAATTTGAATAGAGCGTGACTAGCTCCTGCTCTGTCGCTTTCGGCACATGGATTAGATCTAGCTTTTCATTCCACAGAGCCTCTCCACGCTGACGAATCTCATTAAACGTGACACCCTTCTCAAGATCCAGTGCCATATTTTTCTTCGCTTGCTCAATGCTTAGCAACGATGTACTGATTCTCATTGTCACAGTGTGTGCATGTTCAAAGCGCACATACCCTGTGACGCTGTCTCTATCTTCCCCTGTGAGCCTATCGCTTTTGACGACGGGCTTGTCAAAGGTCGCATAAATAAACATACGCGTGGCGCCGGCAGATAAACCACTTTTGACGTCAGTATAGGCTTCAATGGCTTGCTCGTCTGCCAGAAGGGTGAGACCTCCTTCATTCGTTACATTGTCAAACAGCACGTCGCCATGCCCATCAGGAAAATGAAAGCGGACCATGGCCGCATAGGAGGTTGGCGTCATCTCTACTTCGATGCCATTGTCAAAAGCAACTTGATAATAATGCGGCAACGCGACTTCATTGTCATGAGAGAATGAAAGCGCCCGAGCCGTGCGGTTTGCCATCGGTACACCTTCCGAGGCCAATGCGGGCATAAACTGAAAGGTTTGGCGATCCCCCATCCATGGGCTCGTTTCATGACTTAGTGAAAAAGCTTGCAGCTCTGGTCGGTTATGCGCATTGTTTCGCTGCTGATAGCTGTACAACCAACTCGTTGAACCCGCATCTGTCACAGGCGTCCAAAAATTAAAGCCATGGGGCACAGCAACCGCCGGAAAATTGTTGCCACGAGAAAATGTACCATTTGAATTTGACCCACGAAGAATATTGACATACTCTGCTGGGCTGCTGTAAGTCTTTTGCGGCGGCTCCGCTTGAATAAACAGATCATCTAGCCAACCTGAAAGAAGACCGTCTTGATTGCTCGCATGCGATAGCACGATCGTGGAAATGGTTTTGCCGTTAGCCACCTCACCAACAGCCACTTGCTTATAGTTCCATTGATTCGGATACAGTGTGTTTGATGCTCCTTGTTGTGCAGCTGTGAGAAGTACTCCGTGCTGATCAACTGCGTGAAGCTCACTTAAACGGCTGCCATCAGAAAAAAGGAGGTCAATCGCTACGAAGGTGGCAGCGTAATTTAGCTCCCCATCCTCCGCCATTTGCGGGTGCAGCATATACGATAACTGTGTGGAAGCGGTCACAGGAATAGACACATCAAATAAGCGAATGTCCCCATGACCTCCCCCAGTGTTCACCGTAAACTCAAGCGCGTGTAAACCAGTCCAACCAGCATTCACTTTTCCAGTGTAACTATACGATGGTCCAGGCCCTACTCGTGCTTCCTCAGAGACGACTGGCAACGGATCGTATTGTTCGAAAGAAGTAAAAAAATCTCTGTCTATCGTTTTCATAAGATATACCAAATCCCCTTTACCTAGTTAAAATGATATGACTTAATTCCATTCTACAACAAATTACTTCGTTTGATTATAGTCTTTTTTATCTGAATACAAGTTTGCGTTATGTCTATTCCTGTCTCGTACAATGACATTGCTTACAACGAGGAACAATGGTGGAGGTCAAGTTGTGTGTAAAGTGAACATGGCTATCTTTACACTATGTATTGCAATAGATCAAAATCCACTTCCCATAAAAAAGAAAAATCCGAACAGTACTATGAAATGCTAAGTAACATTTCGTAGATGTTCGGATTTTTTTCTCTGTTGTCTTCGAACTACTTATTTTTCCTAAAGCCTTATTGCTCTCTTTGGCGTAGGTCTTCAGTCGGTGCGGCTTGTTCTGGTTGCGTAGATGACCCCATTTCTTTTGCAATCGCGTCATACGCAACGACCGGTTCAACTACCCGTGTAGGTGCAGAAATGGACACCCCTGCATTTTCAAGAATCTTGAGGATTTCGAAATTGACCTCCTCTTTAATTGCAAACCATTCTGCCCATACTGTCGTTTTCGTAAAATAGTACATGTAGATTTCATAGCTTGTTTCCGTAAACTTATCAAAAAAGACCATGAAATTATGAGACACAATGCCATCGTGCTCGCGAAGCAACGTCCGAATCTCATTCAAGCATTGCTCCAATTGTTCTGGTGTCGTTTGGTGACGTACACCGAACGTATAATACACACGTCGCATCGTCATTTCAGACCAATTGATGATCGATTCCTTTGAAATCGTTGAATTAGGAACCGTCTCAACGGCGTTCGCAAATGTACGAACCTTCGTGCTAAGAAACGAAATATCCTCAACCATCCCTTCGACGGTAGGGGTTTGAATCCAATCTCCCTTCCGAAAAGGACGCCCTGAGATAATCACAATGCCACCAAAGAAGTTGGCAATCGTCTCTTGAGCTGCGAGGGCAAACGCAAGACCACCTAAACCAAGGCCGGCGACAAACCCGTTGACATTAAAGCCCCACTCACTAACGATTACTGCAATTGTGATGACAACCACGAGAACACGGAGGATTTTAGAGAGGAATGGAATAAGCATGCTTTCTTCATCAAGTTCATTTTTGCTCGCAAATCGCTTGAGAAACGTTGAATTGCTTGAAGACAAACGATACAATCCCCAACCCATTAAGAAAATAAGAATGGAACGGTATGTATGCAGTACAAATGATTTATCTGTAATAGCGTATGGCAAATATTGCAGGGCCAAATACGTCCCAATCACAATCCACAAGATGTTGGTTGGCTTTTCAAATGACAGTAGCAACTGCGTCAAAAAATCGCTTTTTGCCTTGCGAGATACCTTAATGATTAGTTTAAAGATATACGTCGTGAACAACTTGCGCAGCAGCAAAAACAGTAAAAAAATCGTGACTGCTATGCCAATGTCCGTCCATGGTGCATTGACGATGCCGTTCCAGAATCCAGTAATTCTCTCCAAATCCGACAACTCCCTTCAACAAAAAAAGTAGCACTTGCATCATAGCATGTCCTGAACACTTCTTCCATAATGGTTCGGTTTTCAGTCATGGACTGTTTGGGTAGCAGTGTAGGGGATACTAGATCTTGCCTTAGGAGAGAGTAGAGGGAAAGCGGCATACAATAGTGATAGTGTGACCCTAACGTAGTATTCTGTTGGCGGGATCTCGCTAATAAGCAATGTAATACTGGACCTCTGTGCACCATAATTAGTTGAGCTTACCTTTTATTTTTCCGAATCCCACAAAAAAAAAGCGGATCTTCATGAATATAAAGAACATAATTGAGCAATTAATTATACATAAGTATATACATTGAATATAAGGGGTGATATGATGACTTCAGAAAATGATCTTTACAAAGGGGGAATTAAAGTGTACTCAGCAATGCTACAACGTTGGGGAAATAGCTCTGGCATACGCATTCCTTCCACCATAAAAAATGTTCTCCACGTCGACAATGGCACAGAATTTGAAATGAAAATAATAGATGGCTCAATTGTGCTTACACCTAAGAAGGAAGTCTCTCTCGAAGAAATGTGCGCAAAAATTAACACGAAGAATCAACACGAAGAAATTGCTTTTGGGTCACGAGGGAAGGAATTGTTATAAACAATGGCTTCCGTTGAACGGGGTGATCTAATCATGATTAACTTTGACCCTACAAAGGGTGTTGAACAGGCAGGACACCGACCGGCCTTAGTCATATCAAGAAAAGTATTCAATGAAGCGACTGGATTAACGTTTATTTGTCCGATCACGTCACAGCAGAAAAACTACCCATTTGAAGTTTCTTTAGGTGAAGATCTTCCTATCCATGGAGTTGTGCTGACCGATCAACTAAAAAGTCTTGATCTCGATTCTCGCACTTTCGATGTCCGTGGAAGTGTACCGGAGAGTATCATCACTGAAGTTCAACAAAAACTAAACAAAATTATTAATGAGTAAGGAACCACGAAGCACATCTTTTCTCCCTTTTAAACATTGAGACCGCCCCGCCATTGAGGAAAAATCCTCCATGCGGGGCGTTTCGTTGTTTCATCTAATTCGCTGATCAAATTGCTAGCGCTCCCGCAGCTAAAGCCCCTTCTCACACTCAGTTTATTAATCTAAGACCTCTTCAATGGCTAGCTCCGTCACTTCCCCAGTTTCAAGGTCATAACAATGATAGACAAAGTCCGATTTCCGCTGACCAAAGGTTTTGTTTTCAATGAAATAAATGCTTTTGTCATCAGTGGAAAACGCTGCTGAGTGAACGTTTGTGCCAAGTGACGTGAGCTGCGTGATGTCCTTCGTGTCCATGTCCATCGTGTAAAGCTCGTAGATGAATAATGGGTCTCTCTCCCCTTTGTTTACTGGCCGTATAAAGGCCAACGTCTTTCCATCGTGGGACAGGGTCGGAGCGTACAAATCTTCATTGTCCTCTGGCGCAATTCGAGTTGCTTCATCCGGCTGACTCAAATCGAGCTCCAACAATGATTGTCTCACTTCAGAGGATGGCGTCGGATTTGGACCGAGATAGACAAAATCCCCGTAGTAGACAGACTCCCCATCCGCAGAAACAGACAAATCGCTCATGTCATACGCATCTTCGTTAGTGATCTGTGTAGTTGGGCCTAATGGCAATGGATAGCTGTACAAATTAATGTCATGTGGCGCTGCCCTTGCAATCGGTGAGTAATTCGTGAAGACCTCTGCCTTTGCGTAATACAACATGTCATCCACCGGCGAGGTCGCCGTTGATCCCACAAGACTGCCCTCCGGTGTAATCGCGATCACCTGCATCGTTGGCAAATGAATCACATGCAGCTGAGCGGTAGGTTGCGAATCCTCTGTTCGAAACGTACCTTCGATATACGTCAGATAGTCGCCATCCATAGAAAACACT
This sequence comes from Aureibacillus halotolerans, assembly GCF_004363045.1. Taxonomy (NCBI): domain Bacteria; kingdom Bacillati; phylum Bacillota; class Bacilli; order Caryophanales; family Bacillaceae; genus Aureibacillus; species Aureibacillus halotolerans. Next base: position 63,513 of record NZ_SNYJ01000014.1, on the reverse strand, counting down.
GGCTGTGAATGATACGTGCCTTCTTCCGCATCTGTCAGTTTGACGACTTCGTTCGTCGTCATATGAAAGACGTACAGGCTGGTTCCATTGCTCGTTTGATCCTCATAAGGGAAAGCCAATGTATCCTCAAAAACATCAATCGTCCCTCCTAATCGCTCAGATGCTGCGGCAGCCCCTTGAAAAAAAACGACGGAAAGCATGCAAAATATCAATGTGAACACACTTGTTTTTCTCATAAATTCATTCCTTTCAGGTCTTTTCCTAAGAATACCTCATCTCCCAAAAATCTTCCTTATCAAATGTGTTATGCAGAAGCATCTAACGTTGACGTAACATTTTTAGAGGCGTAAAATTGGATCCATAAATCTAACGTTTACGTTAAAAGGAGATGGTCAGATTGACACAGCGTATTCTCGTTCCAGTTGACGGCTCAGAAGGGGCTTTGCACGCCATTAATGAAGCGGTCCAACTTGCCAAGCAGTTTCAAACGACACCAGAAATTGTCCTGCTCCATGTAAAGCATAGCTACCCCTTGGTTACTTCAATGGGCGCTGTTCCTTTTAACATTGATGAGGTTCTTGAAGAAGAGAGCAAAGAGGCGTTAAAGCGAGCGAGAACAATTTTACAAGAAGCCGACATTCCACATCAAACAGAATCACGTTCTGGCGATCCTGCCACCGAAATTTGCGAGTTGGCTAAAGAGGTCGATATGGTCGTCATGGGCAGTCGAGGTCTTGGGCCATTTCGTGAAGTCGTGCTCGGCAGTGTTAGTTCAAAGGTGCTCCATCATTCAAAGGTGCCTGTGACCATCGTAAAATAAATGACCTCCTATAAAATTGATGAGGTGGCAACACGCAGCGGACTTACGAAGCGCACCCTTCGTTATTATGAAGAAATCGGTCTACTGCCGCCGCCTCAGCGCTCTTCAGGAGGAACTCGTCTGTATTCAGAAGCAGACATGCAGTTCCTCGAACGCATGCTCATAACAAAAGAAGTGCTTGGGTTTTCCTTGCAGGAGCTCCAAGCCTACATGCAGACAAGCGAGCAGCTTGATCAGCATCGGTTAGAGTACCGCTCTGTTGAGAACAACAAAGAGGATCAAATGAAAGTCCTTCAAAACATTTTGGGCACATTAGATAAACAACTGCATTACTTAAAGGAAAAGTCGAAGAAAATTCATAACGTGAAGCATGAGCTTGAGACACTTCAAATCCGCGCGCTTGCGCGGATTGCCAAGCTTAATGATGAAGAGGAGTAAACTTAGAAATAAGTCCTGCATTTATCAGAAGAACTATAAACGAAGCAGCCAAAAGCGATTTAGGGATTCGCATTTGCCTGCTTCATTTATGGGCATTGGGGGCTGATCCTCCAACGAGCGCATTGAAAAAATCCACCCTTTGGTGCGCGAATTTCGGCTCTTGCTGCTCGATAATTTACCTTTGCTGCGCGAAAATGAACCTTTACTGCGCGAAATCAGGCCCTTGTTGCGCGATGCTGACCTCGTTGCGCGGAAATAGGCTCTTACTGCTCGATAATTTACCTTTACTGCGCGAAAATGGACCTTTGCTGCGCGAAATCCAGCTCTTGCTGCGCGATGCTGACCTCGCTGCGCGGAAATAGGTCCTTACTGCTCGATAATTTACCTTTACTGCGCGAAAATGAACCTTTACTGCGCGAAATCCAGCCCTTGCTGCGCGATATTGACCTCGCTGCGCGAAAATCGGCCCTTACTGCTCGATAATTTACCTTTACTGCGCGAAAATGAACCTTTACTGCGCGAATTCCGGCTCTTGCTGCGCGATGCTGACCTCGCTGCGCGAAAATCGGCCCTTACTGCTCGATAATTTACCTTTACTGCGCGAAATCCAGCTCTTGCTGCGCGATGCTGACCTCGCTGCGCGAAAATCGGCTCTTGCTGCTCGATAATTTACCTTTACTGCGCGAAAATGAACCTTTACTGCGCGAATTCCGGCCCTTGTTGCGCGATGCTGACCTCGCTGCGCGAAAATCGGCCCTTACTGCTCGATAATTTACCTTTGCTGCGCGAAATCAGGCCCTTGCTGCTCGATAATTTACCTTTACTGCGCGAAATCCGGCCCTTGCTGCTCGATAATTTACCTTTACTGCGCGAAATCCGGCCCTTGCTGCTGAAAAAAACGAACAATTGTTCGCTCTCTCCTCATTTTTACGCTATACTTGGTGATAGATCAACACATAGGAGGAAAACCGATGGCCGATGCTTTGAAGGACGTTTATTCGCACGATTTTTTAACTGGCTTCGCACAAACGGTCGCTTCTGCGTATGCCCCATTTGATCCGGACGCTTTTGTCACTGCCATTCTTACGGACGATTGGTCTGACATGGCTTTAAAACAACGGATGCGCCGAATCACGATGACGCTTGGCGAGCATCTTCCTGATACGTACGAGGATGCGCTGCACGTTTTATACAGCATTGATGAAAAATGCACAGGCTTCCCTTACTTGTTTTTCCCTGATTTTGTCGAGGTGCATGGACAGAAAGACGAGCATTGGGAGTCTTCCATGGTGGCATTGGCGCGCTTCACGCAGCGCTCCTCCGCTGAGTTTGCAGTTCGTCCCTTTCTGCTCCAGCAACCTGAGCGCATGGTTGCCCAAATGATCGATTGGGCGTCGCACCAGAACGAGCATGTTCGTCGTTTAGCAAGTGAGGGATCACGCCCGCGTTTGCCGTGGGGTCAAGCGTTGCCGATGTTTAAGAACGACCCGTCGCCTGTGCTGCCTATCCTTGAAACGCTAAAAGCAGACCCTTCCTTATATGTGCGCAAAAGCGTAGCAAACCATTTGAATGACATCGCCAAAGACAATCCCGAAATCGTCATTCAAACCGCAAGACGTTGGATGGGCACAAGTCCAGAAACCGACTGGATTGTTCGCCACGGCTGCCGTACATTGATTCGTAAAGCCCTGCCTGAAGTCTTGCAGTTGTTTGGCTATGCCGACGCAAGCAGTGACCTCATCAGCGCCGCCGACATCACGATCACACCAGACGAATTGTCGATTGGCGATGAATGTGTGCTGGACTACGACATCACCTTGCAGCCAGGCGAGCCTGCGTATGTACGAATCGAATATGGCATTGATTTTGTTAAAGCCCGAGGCACGACGTCTCGCAAACTGTTTTTATTGTCGGATAAGACAGTAGACGGCGGAGCACGCCTGACAGGTAAACGAACACATCGCTGGGCGGACCTGACAACGCGGAAGCATTATCCAGGTGACCACCGTGTGAGTTTGCTCATTAATGGCGTTGAAGTGGCTGATACTGTGGTGCATATTACAGAGAAAACAAGCAATTGAACAAAAAGGAGATGTGTGGGCAATGAAAACCCACGCACCTCCTTTTTATGTTGACATCATCCCAATTCCAACTACCCTACGAAAGTCTGCCAAAGCAAAAACACGTTCAACGCAATAACAACACTTGCGATGGTCCAGCCGAGCAGCGTTACCCAGCGGCGATTAACGAACGGTCCCATAATAGTGCGGTTCGAAGTAAACAGCAAAAGTGGAATCAAAGCAAACGGAATGCCAAACGACAGAATGACTTGGCTAATAACGAGCGCGTACGTCGGGTTCACGCCAAGCAGAATGACAATAAGCGGTGGCACGATTGTGATCGCACGTCGCACATACAGTGACAAATGCTTACGGATAAAGCCTTGCATCATCATGTCGCCAGCCAATGTGCCGACGGACGAGCTGGCAATGCCCGAGGCGAACAATCCAATGCCAAACAGCAAGGCAGCTCCCGTGCCCAATGTGGTTCCAAGCTGCTGATAGGCAACATCTAAATCGCCAACGACCAGCCCTTGCGAATAAAACAAGGCAGCGGCGACGACCAGAATACCGCCATTGACCGCCCCAGCAATCACCATCGCAAACCCGATATCACCGAGTTCAATCGTAAACAATCGTTTTTTCTCCCGTACAGATCGCCCAGCAGCCCGCGACTGCATCAGACCAGAGTGCAGGTAAATCGCATGAGGCATGACGGTCGCACCTAAAATCCCTGCCGCGAGCAAAACAGATGAAGTGCCCTCAAACTTTGGCGGCCAAAAGCTTTGCAGCATGTCACCAACGTTTGGCTGAGCCCAAAAGACTTGAATGACAAACGCCAACACCACGACAAACAGCAACGCGATAATACCGAATTCAAGCGCTCGGACGCCTTTCCGCTGCAAGCCGAGCAACAGAAAAGACAAAGCAGCGGCTAGAAGTGCTGCCGGAGCCATCGGCAATGAGAACAGTAAGTGTAGTCCAACCGCAGCCCCAATAAATTCAGCCAAGTCTGTCGCCATGATGACGAGCTCACCGATGATCCAGAGACCAAAAGCCACAGCCGAAGGCCACGTATCGCGCGTCAGCTGTGGAAGATTTTTGTCCGTTGCAATGCCAAGCTTGGCAGACAACCCCTGAATGAGAAATGCCATAGCGTTTGAAACAACAATCACCCACAGCAACATGTACCCGTAGGACGACCCAGCAGACAAATTCGTCGCGAAATTGCCAGGATCGATGTACGCCACTCCTGCCACAAATGCTGGACCAAGGAGCGGCAGCCAGTTTTTCAGCTTCGCCAAATGCCATTTTCTTGATGTGGAATGCCCGATGCTCGTCAACGTATACCCTTCTCTCAAATAGTTTCCTTAGGGCAAATGTTATGCCTAAAGCAAAGACTTGTCAAGAGTTTAGGGTTTGTATGTCCCGTTTCTTATGACAGTTTGTCAAGTTCATCAAGAAATGCCGGACGTCTCACATTGCTCTCCCTTAATTCAGCAATCATTATCTCTGCGTCTTGTAGGCCCCACGTTTTTCTGTATGTCTTAATCAACTTCATTACGCCTCGATATCCTCTTCGGTCCGATGCGCGTTCGGCCTTTTGACGGATATGCTCATGAAAAATAGCGTTCGCTTCTGACGAATGATCATCCAATAAATAGGAATAAAATTGCTCGATATAGTACGGCTTTTTCTTTGTAAACTCTAGCAAGTGTGCAAACAATTGCTCATGAATCAATATATCAGTTAATAAACCTTCATTCTTTTTTGCATCGTTCAAAACAAGGTCCAGGATGTCCGGCCACTTCTCTTTGGAATACAACGTCTTTAACTCAAGATAGTATGAAAAATTGCTCCTTGTCATACTCAACTTATACGCCAAATCTCGTTGTTTCTCTCTGTTTCCCATCGCTTTGTAAGCATCGTATTGGTACTTCATCCAGCGGTCAACAAGTCCGTGCAAATCTTTATCGAGCCTAGCCCCATCCTTTGCCAATTCGAGTGCTTTCTCATACTCTTTCTGATCAAGCAGCTGAACAATGGCTTTCTCTCGCAAATTGGACTTGTCCAGGTTAGCAAAAAGGAATTCTGTGGCCTTTTCCATGCCATCGTAGCGATTGATTAGCTCCCATTGCAGCTCTTTAATTTCCTCATTCGTGTATTTGCTCATGCTCCATAAATCTCCTGAATCTTCAACGAGATACGCTTCTAGCTTCTTCTCCAGCTTTTCCCTTCGTTTGCTCTCGTGGGCCAGGGGAAGAACAGAACGCAACAAAGCAACACGCTCTGAAGACCAACCATCGTATCGTTTTAGATCGGCTTCCTTGAGCAGCATCGTAAATATAGCCGCTTCTGTTTTGGGATCCAAATTTGGCATATTCGCGCCTTCCGAAATAATAGTAAGACTGCCGCGCAGGGTATCGCCAATATGACCATCTGAATCGTCGGTGTACTGAATCATATCAATCGCCCGTTGCAATACAACCGTCGCTAGCTTAATGCCTCGTTCAACCTGTCCGTTCTGAATCAAATCATACGCCTTGTCCATGACCATATTTGCCCCTTGCAGTGCATGATAGGCGTTCCCTCTATGAATAAATCCCTGATGTTTCGCCTCTTGAATGTATTGTGAAATGAGTTTTCGACTCGTGGATATTTCATCTTCTTCTGATGTCGAAAGCATAAACTGCAGTTTCTCCTCAATCTGAGGATCCGTTTCGCAAAGACGATGAAGAATTTCAAAAAGTTGCTTTTTCGTAAGCGATTCAAGATCGAGATCTGTTTTGTTGGTCATGTCAGGCCTCCTATAGGTTTGCAAGTCGTTGTGTTTAGTTTAAGAAGAATCAGATGGATTGTCTAGGATGAGGTGAACGTGCAAATGATTGCCGTTTGAATTAAAGGAGCTTCTGATAGAATGAGGAACTTTTCAACAGCGAGGATTTTAAAAGCAACGAAAGCGAATTTGCAGTTTCACGATAAAAACATCCATGTCATGGGGAATAAAACGGCAAGAATGAGGCTGAGATATTTCAGCTTACTTTCAGCGTCTTTGAAAAAGAGAAAAAGGAAATACGAGGTTAACGTGATGACAAATAAAGTAGCTGCGCTTTTGACATCTGTTACTATGGCAAGCAAACCAAAAGTGGCAACGAGAATCCTGAATGAGTAATCTGCGATTTTCATTAAATGGCCTCCTTGGATTTGTGGAATCTGTTTATCCGGGAAGTGAAACTGCATGATCGCCCACTCTGCACATGGTTGACGAATGGACGAGCATATCTTATCGTATTTGTAGTATGCACGTAATCTGTTAGGGGTGGCAAGGTGGGAGCAAGTATTAAAGACGTTGCACGGAGAGCCGGTGTTTCCGTGACCAGCGTCTCCAGAGTGTTGAATGGCGAGAAGTATGTTAGCAAGGCGCTGCTAGAGAAAGTCAATCGATCGATTGAAGAGCTCAATTATTCGCCGAGCCACATCGCACGCAGCTTGAAAATGCAGAAGACAAATACCATCGGCATCATTGTACCGGACTTAACAAATCAATATTTTTCAACAATCATAAGCCACATTGAAGAAACTGCAACCACGATGGGATACAATTTGCTTATCGGCAATATCGCGGAAAGTATGGAAAAAGAGCTAAAGTATTTACGGATATTTCAAAATATGAGAGTAGACGGCATTATTGTCATGCATCAAAAGTTTGACGAACAGATCCTTGAGTTCTTCGCCAATGCTTCAATGCCGATCTTATTTCTTAGCGTAAAGGGGCCGTCATCGAAATACCTGTCAGTGATGATTGACGATTATCGGGCAGCGTTCGACGCGACGGAGTATCTGATCCGGTCTGGACATCGGAAAGTGGCTTTTCTAAGCGGGGATCTGGAGGATATCACGTCCGGATTAAATCGGTATCGTGGTTTTATTGATGCGATGAAGAAACACCGATTGGAGCTGGACGAACGGTTCGTCAAATTCGGAAATTATAAGCTGGCCTCTGGTCGTGCGTTAATGGAGGAGATCGTCCAACTTGAAGAACACCCCACCGTCGTCTTTGCGGCGAGCGATGATATGGCCGTTGGCGCACTCAATTGCGTGCTGGATCATGGCTTTCAAGTGCCGGACGACATATCGATTGTCGGTTATGATGGCAGCCAAATTACTGAGGTGGTCCGCCCGTCCATTACATCCATGGAACAGCCATCGGGGGAACTTGGGAGGCAGGCGGTAGACTATATGCATCAATTAATTGTGAATCCTGATTTTACGTTTGATGAAGATATCATATTGCCTCATCAGCTCGTCCTCCGAGGAAGTAGCCGGGAGCTTTTATAGTTTTCAGGTGTACATTTTAGAATGTGGGCTTTCCTATAAGGGCGAAAAGAATCCTTTGCGAGTTCTTCTTTAGCAGCTTGAACCAGTGCCTCTTTTTGATCAGGTGTTATCGTCGGAGCCTGCAGATGCCTCAACTCCTCGTTGGATAGACCTGACATCACGCCAGAATGCTCAATGTCCTGCTTATCACGCTAATCTCCTTGCTTGCGGTTCTTCAACCAAAATATCTGGGTGACCTCTTTTCTCAAGTTCCTTATCCAGTTCATGTAAGTAAACATTGCTATGAAGGGGCGATAACATGCCACCTTGCAAACTTTACCCTAAAGGCTCTCATTATTTTAATTGCCAATAATGTTTTTTGAATATTGACGAGTGCATTTCACATATTATATAATGATCTAAGTGATCAGGCCCATGTTCCTTACGAGGACTGGGCTATTTTTTTATGAGGTGATTTTTTGACGAAAAATTTTCCGAAGCCGTTTAGAACACATCAGCAACAAATCAAGATACTGAGGGATAGAGGATTAACTATAGCTGACGATTCAGTGGCTTTGCGTATTTTCGAACGCGAGAATTATTATAACGTCATCAACGGATATAAAGACCTGTTTTTAGAGACAGATTCGCATGGTAATTTCCTTGTTCCTGATACATATAAAGCAGGCGCTACTATCGAAGATATACATAACTTATTTTGTTTTGACCGAGAACTTAGACATTTCATGCTCAGATTCATACTCATCTTTGAGAGCAATATAAAATCAACTATTTCATACAGATTTTCAGAAGCATTTAACGAGCCTCATGCGTATTTAATAATCGAAAATTTCACAAGAGATACCAAAAAAATAAAGCAAGTTCTCAGATTAATATCTACAATTTCTAAGGCAATTTCAGACAAGGGTAGTAATTCATATAATTCACCAATCAAGCATTATATTGATGAACACGGTGCTGTTCCTTTATGGGTTCTTGTCAACTACTTAACAATGGGTAACATTAATAATTTTTATCAATGTCTCGGGGATGATCTTAAAAATACTATTGCTAATGATTTTGCAAAGAATTTTTATAGAGATTACAATCAAAAGATTCATTTCACTCCGCAAATGATGGAGACCATTCTAAAAACCGCAAACTTTTTGAGAAATGTCTGCGCGCACGAGGAACGCTTTTTCAGCTATAAAGTGCATAAGGCAGGGGCCTTGAATTTAATCCCAAAGTCATTGAATATTCAGGAAAACTTACTAAATAATGGTGATATATTTAGTCTTGTCGCCTTTTTGAAGCTAGTTATCGATAAGTCCGAACACACATTGCTACTTGATATAATGGAGCAAGCATTTAATTCGCGTTCAAAAAATTCAAGATTCATCAGTTTCGATCTTATAAAAAACGAAATGGGTTTTCCTGCTAATGGGATTCACTTACTTAGATAGAAAATACAATTCCCACTATATAAGAGGTGTTCGTTATGAGAGGAAAGGCGTAACTCTGATGCCTCGCCTTCCTTATCTTCCAGTATAATCCAACCAAAAAACCTACAACTATCCATCAAGCCCTTACATTACTGACATATCTGCAATTTTTATCGACGACACTATTCACGCAAACGTAAGACATGACGCTCTGACAGCTCCTTATGGCGTGATATAGATGACTGCGTTCTTAATCCATCAAGCAAACACTAGTGCCCCATCAGGTAATGTAGACCTTATTCTATTTAGAAAAAAAGATGTGCGTGTTCTCTTACAAATGCCCATTTTGAAATCATTTTCTCTAGGCAAACGGCTATACATTCGTGTTCAGCCTGAAGGGCACAAGTGCATCACCGACTCGAAAAGACCCCGTCATGACTTCTTAGTCGTGGAGTCTCGCTAGTCGTCGCTTTTGGTTTATGAAAAAGGGCAAATCAAATGAGACCGACCTTCTTGGGTTCACTTCATTCCTTTACCAAACGACATTCGTGGAAAAGGCACCAAGTGATCTGCCTTGAAACATTGCACGTACTTGCCTGATTTGGCTGCCACACGGCTTTTACCCTCTATACGAGACCGACCCACATTAGAACAATGTACGCAGAAACAAACATCAGCGTAGTCAACATACGTAGACTCTAGTGGGATCAGCGCGAGCTGAAGATCCCCTCGAAATAGCCTGCCTTTTCGAGGAAGCTGAAGCCGTGCCCCACTGAAAGCGAAGTATGTTGACGCAGCGATCCATAAAGACCTCGTCGTGTTTTCTTTTCTGCTAGAGTCTCACTTGTGACCGCTTTTGGTTATTGTGAAGAACGAATGAAATGAGATAGACCTTGTTTAATTTCGACCATGACCAACTAAGGTAGTGGAAAGGGCACTAGCTGTCATTTTGATGTATTCCAGTAATCACAATAGTGATAAATACGTTCTTAATGGTGTACTATTTACTTTCAGAAATTTACTGAGGATATTATTTCTAAAGTAAAGAGCGGCATTTAACCTCCATTCAAAACCTCCACTTTAATATAAAACACAAAAAACCTCGAGACATGTGCTATTGCCTCGAGGTTTTTTGCATAAAAGGGCTTTTGTGAAAGCCTTTTCGTTGTGAAAATTTACAGAATATCAATAAAAACAAGCTACAGTTTTTACAAAAGAGCTCTAATATAAGGGACATGTTATTAAATCTGGTAACGATTCCATATCAATGTTGCAAAGGGTGAATTGAACAATGGACGAGCTGATGATTGCGGAAGGATCGTTGACTCCGCTTAGTTCCAAAACACATATATCGTACCAGTTTCATCTAAGTGAACCGTGTCCTTTTCTTGTCGTCGACTTTACATACAGTCCGAAAGTGTTGGATGACAAAGAGGCTTCTCGCCCGCTTATTTTGGAGGCGATCGCGTCTTTTGCCTCTCCTTCGGCTATTGAATTGCAGAAGGAGAAATGGGAACAGTTTCTCCCACTTCAAAATTTGCTGACGGTGTCGATCGACGATCCGGCAGGGTTCCGAGGATCGGCCCACCGCCATTCTCCCGACCAGCGCCATATTCTATCGTCGGATGAAGCGTCGCCGGGCTTTCTCGCTGGACCTGTCCAAAGCGGCATTTGGAAAATTACCATCAGTGTGCATTGTATTGTCACACCAACGTGTATGTATCGTTTATCCGTGAAGAAAGGACGGGATGACCATGAATTGGGAGCCCTTTGAGCTACACACCCACACGTACCATAGTGACGGGAAGCATTCATTGCTTGAGATGTGCCGGGAAGCAGCAAAGCTCGGTCTTAGCGGCATTGCGCTGACTGATCATAACACCATTTCCGGTCTTGCGGACGCCAAAGACGTTCAGGAAGAAACCGGGGTCACGATTGTTCCTGGTATGGAATGGACGACGTTTTATGGGCACATGCTGACGCTTGGGGCCCCCTATTGCGAGTGGAGAGATCTTGGCCCTGGGGACATCCATAAAGGCATTGAACGGGTTCACCAAGCTGGAGGCATCGTCGGGATTGCCCATCCTTTCAGCTGGGGCAGCCCAATTTGTACAGGGTGTCACTGGGACTATGCCATTACAGACTGGAACGATATCGATTATATCGAAGTGTGGCATCGGCTGCTCCCTCCCTACAATCACCACAATGCTCCGGCCTACAAGCAATGGACGGATGTTTTAAACAACGGCTTCCGCTTGACGGCAACTTCCGGACGCGATTGGCACCACTCCGAAGAACGCGAGCTCCCTGCATTTACGTACATTGGTGTGCCAAATGGCGCCGACCCTTCTACGGCGAATTCAATTGTGGAAGCCGTCCGGCACGGTCGCTGTATCGTCAGCATGGGGCCGATGTTGCAGGTCGAAGCAATTGTAGAGAACACCTCCTATGGCATCGGCGACGAGATCGTGCCATCCAACAGGGGAACACTCGAATTGCTGATCAAACTGGACCCATCCACCCTGCCCGGTCGTACGCCGGAGGACATGCCTGTGACAAATTTCATTGTCGAATCAAATCTGGGCGAACTTGCAGTGCTCCCCTCTCCCGAAGTGCCTGCGAAAACCGTGCAGGAGATTTCTTTGGAAGGCATCCGCTGGCTTCGTGTTAGAGCAACGGGCGTGTTGAATGGCGGAAGCACAACGCTGGCCTTTACGAACCCGATCTATGTGGCCTTGAAGTAAACCGTACATGTACATACATCAATCATTTTTATCATTTATTTCAAGCCTTACAAAGCATAACGCTCTTCGCACAATCAGAAGGATGATCCACTGTCCAGCATCATTGCGCGAAGGATTTCAAGGAATGGGAGGGAGGACAGCCTCATTGCTGTCCGTTCATCATGTTACAGACGAAACAAAAACCACGGGCTAAGCCGGTCGTTGGCTGGAAGCTGGCTCCTAGGCGGGAATCACATGCCATCTGGTACGTGTTTCTGCTTCCGACGATAGTAGGCATTTTGTTGTTCACATTATACCCGTTGATTGAATCGCTCCGCCTTAGCTTTACACGAGGAGTGGGTGAACAATATGTTGGGTTTCAAAACTATGCTAATGTGCTGTTGTCTGATACGTTTTGGTACGCGGTGTATAACACATTTTACATTACCTTTTTTCAGTTGTTACTCGCTATCCCCTTTGGCTTTCTAATCGCCTGTTTGATTAACAGCTTACGGAGAACTTCTAATTTCTTTAAGATTTTGTTTTACATACCGAACACGACGTCCATGGTTGCGGCGGCTACGGTGTTCCTTGCCATCCTTCATCCCGACGGCCCATTGAACTATGTGGTGGAATTGCTTGGGTTTGAACGGGTTGTATGGCTCTCCCAACCGTTGTCAGCAAAATGGGGTGCGATTATTCTATCCGTATGGCACTGGCTCGGCTTTGTCATCATCGTGACGCTCGCCAACCTCCAGGCCATACCAGGAGAATATTACGAAGCTGCGTCCATGGATGGCGCTTCCCGCATCCAACAATGGATCTGGATCACCATCCCGAATATGGTCGGAAGCTTGACAATTCTCTTCGTCCTCGGCTGGATCGGCGGGCTGCAGCGTTTTTCAGATGCGTATATGCTCGGTGGGCTACAAGGAAGCCCTGCCCGCTCACTCCATACCGTCGTCGGCTTCATTTTCGAACGAGGTTTTGGCGGAAGTGAATACGGCATTGCCTCAGCAGCCGCTTATATTTTATTCATCTTTATTTTGATCTTTACGTTTCTCTCCACAAAACTGTTACGTATGAAAATATAGAAGGGAAAGATCAGACATGCTGCGCTCGAAAGATAGAGAAAAATTGATGAATGCTGGCATCTTTGTTCTATTAGCCTTGCTCGGAGGTGTAGCGATTTATCCGTTTCTTTGGATGATCAGCGTCAGTCTCGAGCAAAATGCCAATGTTGCGTTGCCCTTTCCTCCAAGAATTATCCCAGAGGAATTCACCTTTTTTCACTACACCCTAGTGTTTGAAAACAACCGTTTGCTTCTCGCCTATTGGAACTCCCTTATCATCGCGTTTTTCAGCGTCATCTTGAGTATCAGCTCAGCGTTGCTTGGCGGGTATGCCTTTTCGCGCGGCACTTTTTGGGGGAAGCGCTTTTTGTTCTTCATGGTGCTGGCGACGATGATGATTCCATTTGAAACGACGTTGATTCCGATGTTCACGATGTTCAACGATTTTGGCATGATCAACACATTTTATCCACTAATTCTGCCATCTATCGTGAATGCGCTCGGTATTATTCTTGCAAAGCAATACTTTGACCAGCTTCCCGAAGGCCTTCGAGAATCCGCCAAAATGGATGGCGCAGGCGAATTTTTAACGTTTTTCGCCATTTTCTTGCCGCTGACCGGACCGATTACAGCAACGCTGGCGATTCTATCGTTTCAAGGCAGCTGGAATTCGTTCATTTGGCCGCTCGTCGTCATCAATGACCAAATGTTGAAAACAGTCCCCTTATTCTTGTCCAGCTTTTCCTCGGAAAACGGCAGCCGGCTCTTCGGGGTCACGATGGCCACAGCATCAATGAGCATCCTGCCAATTCTGATCGTGTTTCTCTTTCTCCAAAAATACATTGTTCGCAGTGTCGCATTAAGCGGCTTGAAAGGAGAGTGATAGGAGCAGGAGATGTTGTCAAGAAAAGTCGCTAGTAATGCCTTATCTTCTGAGTCATCACTCGCTAGACCAATAAACCATTCCGGAGGGAAAACCATGTTTAAATTAAAATCCAGATCTCTATCCTTGATTCTCATGCTGATGATGGTCGTCATCCTCAGTGCATGTGCCAGCTCAGACACAACAAGCAATTCTGGCGCCTCTGCGACCGACACTGCTCCGAGCAGTGAATCGAACAGCTCATCTGAAACCGACGCTTCTTCCGAGTTCTCTGGCACGTTGAAAGTTCAACTCATCGGCAGCTTTTCGCTTGATGACAAAACGGACCCAGTAACAGGTGTCACATCAAAAGGCGTCCATGTGCTGAAAGAAGAATTTGAAAAAAGGTATCCCGGCGTTACAGTCGAATTCGTGCTGATGGGCTGGGACAATTACAATGAAAAAACGCAGACGATGCTTCAGTCCAACGCAGCGGATGTGTACCAACTCCCTGGTATCGCCACATTTGCAGAGCAAGGCTTGCTTGAGCCACTTCAGCCTTTTATTGAAGAAGACAGCTTTGACCTTGATGTGTATTTAAACGGCCAAATCGATGGCTGGAGAGCGATGGGGCCGGAAGATGAACAGCCTGAGATTTACGGCTTGCCATTCATTGGCGATGCACGCGTTCTTGTCTATGATAAAAAGCTCTTTGATGATTGGGGCGTCGAGTACCTGTCCGAAGAACCAACGATGGAAGAAATTCTGGAAAAAGCGAAAAAAATGACGGGCACCAATCCCGAAACCGGTGAGCAAAACTATGGGATCACTTTTAAAGGATCCGATGCCGCGGATTCGGTCATGAACATTAACGAATCGCTTGGCGGCCAATGGGGAACTGGATTTTTGTGGAAGGACATGCAAGTGGAATTCGACACGCCAACGATGATCCAGGCAGCCGAAATGATGGTCGAAGCAAACCAATACGCACCTGAAGGCACTCTTGTGAACCAAGGCAGCGAGGATTTCTTTACAGAGGACAACAACGTCGCCATCAACTTGCGTGTGCCACCTGGCTTTATTAATTCGCTAGAAACCTTCGGGACCCAAGACCGTTATCAAGCGACGCTTCTCTTTGAAAATACCGACAAAGGCATGGGCGGCATGTTTGCAGGAAGCCCGTTTGCGATTGGAGAATCCAGCACGAACCATGAACTTGCCTGGGAATGGCTCAAGTTCAGCAGCAGCGACTTCTTCCAGAAATACATGTGGGAAGAACGACGCACCGAAAGCATGCCCGTCATTAAAGCAGCCAAAGACTGGGAAAGCGTAAAAGCCATCCCGCAAATGGACGTTATTTTGAAACAGATGGGTCAGCTGTGGGCGCCACGTTATCCATACCGCGCCGGCCAGCCACGCTACATCCTGTCGGAAAACATCGAGCTCATTCTCCTCGGCGAAATCACCCCTGAAGAAGGCTTGACATCTGCTCAGGAAGAAGCCGAGAAATGGCTGAGCAGCCAACAGTAACAGACTGGTTTTTGAAGAAAGCGGAGTCCCACGATGGGGCTCCGCTTTTTGGATTTGTCGTGTGTTGATTGTTGCTTGAAGGGTTCAATTTATGCACCAGATAAAACATGTCCTCTCGAGATGCAGCTGGAGTTAAACCAGAGCAAAGGGAGCATTCTATCGACGTGCTCCAACAAAAGAGGTAATATGGCATCATAACCCTTATGAGGAAGAGTTGGTACAACTTGTAAGAAGGAAACCAACATAGGGCGAGCCGGACTATTTACATCCTGGAGGTCGAGCTATGGGATGGGCAGATAACGATTGGAGGTAAAGAAACCATGGAAAAATTAATTGACTTACGTGAAGTACTTGTCAATGTTGAGAAGTTTTCTTGGGAAGATTCCTTGTTCCTCCCCCCAACGGAAACATGGTCGTTGGATACGAACTGTGCTATATTAAATACGGACGATTTAGACGATGAAGAAGAACCAAGATTCGCCATTGACAACAACTTGAAAGACGCCCTCACCATTCAAGACGTACAAGGGGTCGTTATGAATATTCGTGAACAACATCCGGAATGCACTGATGATGATTTACTAAAAGCTTTATTGCATTACTATCAACATGATGCATTCATCGTGCTTTAATGTAAGTTAATTCATTCACCTTGATTGGCTTTATGCCTTTCTAGGTTTCTTTTTTTATGAAGCGGGCTACCCAGTGCAGGATGAAACCATCATTCAACGAATACCACATCTAACACATGGAGTACTTGTATAACGAACCTAAATAGCGCTATGCCGATACAGTGAACGGGTTAATTATGGTTAGATCCCACCATGATTGACCTGTTTTTTGTTACCTTCGTTTTGGCAGCTGTAGATTATTATGGAACGATGGGGACGGTGAGTAGGGCATGAATCGCAATTTTTTCAAGATGGATAGTGCGACAACGATAGTAAGGGCGGTTAGACAAAGAATTGCACTTTATTTCCGCCACCTGAATGCAAAACAATTTCAATTGTCGCACTCACATGGAGTGCGACTTAAGGGTCGTAAATCCTTGGGAGAGTAAGACATTTCAATCCACGCACTCACATGGAGTTCGACCAACATGGGCGGTTCCCGTGACTATGTTGACACGATTTCCATCCACGCACTCACGTGGAGTGCGACTGGTACAATCACATTTAGAGGGGGTGAATCAATTGATTTCAATCCACGCACTCACGTGGAGTGCGACCTCCTCTGCTTACTGTAGTAATCGCAATATGCAGGATTTCAATCCACGCACTCACGTGGAGTGCGACAATTGTCCAGTCTCCAGGAAGTAATGAGGATAATAATTTCAATCCACGCACTCACGTAGAGTGCGACGACATTGTCTCTCGTTGGCGAACGGCTAATAAGAATTTCTATCCACGCACTCACGTAGAGTGCGACCATGTCGCAAGATCAAGACCCAGGCGGTTTGCTGATTTCAATCCACGCACTCACGTAGAGTGCGACAGCAAAATTCCTGAAAATATCCGTAATGTCAGGGATTTCAATCCACGCACTCACGTAGAGTGCGACGGCGCTTATGCAATTGCGCTAGGTCTTGATTCGATTTCAATCCACGCACTCACGTAGAGTGCGACCTGGTTTATGGTTGCAAAACCGTGACAATAGCGATATTTCAATCCACGCACTCACATGGAGTGCGACTTTTGCCGCGTTCACAAGCATGGGATACGCAAAATTTCAATCCACGCACTCACATGGAGTGCGACTTTTTACTTAATATATAGTTTAGTGTATCCTGGAATTTCAATCCACGCACTCACATGGAGTGCGACCGATCCTCGACCGTCTGAGGACAATTTAACGGCCATTTCAATCCACGCACTCACATGGAGTGCGACCGAGTATCAATCCGATACTCAGACACTATTGGGATTTCAATCCACGCACTCACATGGAGTGCGACGGCAGGTTTAGCCTCTACAGGGCTGTTTGAGATCGGATTTCAATCCACGCACTCACATGGAGTGCGACGCTTGACTATTACTCAATCAGGATCGCCTGTGTGATTTCAATCCACGCACTCACATGGAGTGCGACTTGACGGGGTGGTGAGCAGGAATACGCCAAGCGATTTCAATCCACGCACTCACATGGAGTGCGACTCTTATTTTCTTCTATGTGTCCAAACTATGTTACTATTTCAATCCACGCACTCACATGGAGTGCGACCTCCACCAGTATCAGGAGTTGTGCATGAAGCAGAATCATTTCAATCCACGCACTCACATGGAGTGCGACACAACTACAGCACCCCTTTCTAACTATGAGGGCAATTTCAATCCACGCACTCACATGGAGTGCGACGTAGAGTTGTTACAGGCTCTAATGTCTCCCAGTTATTTCAATCCACGCACTCACATGGAGTGCGACTAACCTCCTTCTATGATTAAGGTTTTTTGGATAATTTCAATCCACGCACTCACATGGAGTGCGACTTCAATCCACGCACCCACAAGGAGTGCAACAGTAATTTCAATCCACGCACTCACATGGAGTGCGACCCGACGTTCGAGCCGGGCAGAGAGCGCAGCAAAATTTCAATCCACGCACTCACATGGAGTGCGACTTGATTACTGGAATCAGATTGAGAAAGGGGAGGTAACATTTCAATCCACGCACTCACATGGAGTGCGACACGGTGAAATTATTGGTCGGACTTGGATTGTTAATTTCAATCCACGCACTCACATGGAGTGCGACTAGACTGTCCGTCAAACGCAGCATATCCATTTATTTCAATCCACGCACTCACATGGAGTGCGACTCGAGCGAACATGGCTGGAGCGCACACTAACTAATTTCAATCCACGCACTCACATGGAGTGCGACTCCCGAAATTGTACACCGCAGACAAAGTGGTGTATTTCAATCCACGCACTCACATGGAGTGCGACAAAGAAAGAAAGCAAACCAACTGAGAGCAAGTCATTTCAATCCACGCACTCACATGGAGTGCGACCATAAAACGAGTCCGTGGTTCAGATGACTACATTATTTCAATCCACGCACTCACATGGAGTGCGACTGGTCGTCTGTATTGCCCTGTGCCAGTAGGTTTATTTCAATCCACGCACTCACATGGAGTGCGACCCGAGCCAGGGACGAGCTTACGAGCTGCAGGCTGATTTCAATCCACGCACTCACATGGAGTGCGACCGAAATGATTTTAGAAGTCAAGACTCACGGTAAAATTTCAATCCACGCACTCACATGGAGTGCGACCACCATGCACGATCTCAGCGAGTCGCTCTGACTCGGATTTCAATCCACGCACTCACATGGAGTGCGACCCAAATACCTGTCATTTTGGACGACAAGGCGAATTTCAATCCACGCACTCACATGGAGTGCGACGCCACCACTCTCAATCAAATAGACATTATGAGGATTTCAATCCACGCACTCACATGGAGTGCGACGGTAACTCCGTCCCAAGAATCTGGCTCAAATGATATTTCAATCCACGCACTCACATGGAGTGCGACGAGCGCGCAATTGCCGTCATGCCTCGCAGAGGTATTTCAATCCACGCACTCACATGGAGTGCGACAATTCGCCCATTAAGCGCTCTCCTTCCGTTAAAAATTTCAATCCACGCACTCACATGGAGTGCGACCGCGAAGGGAGGCGGTTAAATGAGCAAGCCGAAGATTTCAATCCACGCACTCACATGGAGTGCGACGGCGCTTGACCGTCGGCAAAGGGCGGTAGATGGCATTTCAATCCACGCACTCACATGGAGTGCGACGTTAAGCTGCGCGTCGTCGGCAAGGGAAAAGCGGAATTTCAATCCACGCACTCACATGGAGTGCGACAACGAGAATTCACGACGACTGTACGGTAATCATCATTTCAATCCACGCACTCACATGGAGTGCGACGACTATCTGAAACCCTTAAAGTGGGATGGCAAAATTTCAATCCACGCACTCACATGGAGTGCGACAGCGAAAATCACCCTAAAATATGGTGATTTTCTTTATTTTATCCATCTTCTGACCGTCAAACGTATTTATCAAATCTTCCATTCATCAATTATGAAATTAAAGGAAATCATAGTCGAACGAATTTCTAATTATAAAGCGCGAACCCCCCAGGGATTTCATGTGCGCTTGGGGTTCGCGCTAAAGAATTAATGGCGCTTCCACGTCGAGAGAATCTTTTGCGCCCACGTGCTCTACTTTTGATTTATAATTGTCTCCCAATCGATAGAATCGCAGACTATCCTTTTCTTTATCAATAATGCCTTCCAATTCTATCTTAAGTTGCGTATATTGTGTTGAATCGACGATGCATTCAAACACTGAGTTTTGCACGCGCTGCCCAACTCTTTGACATGCTTTTGAAACCCGTCTTAACCGCTTCGTCCCACCGCTGCTCGTTGTGCTTACATCGTACGTCACCAACAAAAGCATCCAAGTCACCTACTTCCATAAAAATGGTGGGTATTCATCCAAATCCCCTCGTAAGAAGCGCGCTAGCAGAAGGGCTTGTGCATACGGAACAAGCCCCCATGACATTTTCTCATTCAAATATGGATGCGTCATTTTCTCTTGCTTTTTCATTTGCCACGCTGATAGAAACGTCTTTCTGCTCTCATCTGTCATGAGGACAGCACCGTTTTCTTTCTTAACAAAATCGTCTGCGGTCATCTCTTTGCGATTAATCAGCGACAGGACAAATTTATCTGCATACACGCCTCTCAATTCTTCCATAACGTCTAGCGCCAATGAAGCTCTTCCTGGTCGATCGCGGTGCAGAAAACCGACGTAAGCGTCAAGACCAACTGTTTCTAATGCCGCGGCCATATCATTCGCTAGCAATGTATAGGCAAAAGACAGCATGGCGTTGACATTATCTTTAGGTGGTCTCCGAGAACGATGGCGAAAATAAAAATTGTCTTTCTGCTGAAGGATCATATCATCAAACACACGATTGTAGCTGATGGCGGCTTGACCTTCCCAGCCCCGCAAGAGTTCAAGATCTGTGCATTCTCTTATTTCTCGAATTGAAGATAAGAGAGACTTTGATGCTTTCTTAAATTGCTCAACATCAACCCTCATTGGGTAATCTCTTGCCATTCTATCAATGATCGATCGATTATTAAATAGCTTGCCAACGATAAAGTTTCTCGCAATTTCGGCAGATTTTTCTTCATCGTCTGAGATTCGATATTGTGTTTTTCGTAACGTCACGTTGCCTTTGCTTTCGCCGATCACTCTGGCTAAAAAACGTCCGTTCATAGTCAGGAAAACAATCGAAATGCTCCGCTCTGCACAATACCCCATGAGTCCAGGACTTGCGCCCGTATAGCCGAAGCAAACGATGCTCTCCAAATTATGAAGAGGGATTCGATGCAGCTTCTCCTGCTCTTTATTCATCACAACATTTCCTCCGTCAAGTGATAGGTAGACGTCTGGTTGTGTGACAAAAAGCGTGTTCAGCAATTTTCTCATTCGGCTAGACTCCCTTCAATATAGCTTTTCACAGACCGTTTACTCATTAGCCCTGGCAAGCATATGTGCTGAAGAGAACAGCTTTTGCAGAAGGTCCCCGTTTTTACTTTTGGAGTATGTCGCCTCTCGTAGTATTGATGCATGTCTCTAGCGATGTCTCTAACAGAGTCTTTTAGTTCCTCTGTTAGAGACACTTCGACACGCCGCTTAATTTCATTATAGAAAAAATAGCCCACATCCACTTTACACAGAAGCATTTCCTCTAAGCAAATGGCTTGTGCTGCCAGTTGAACCAAATCGGCATCGTTTTTCTTCGGCTTCCCCCGCTTGTATTCTACCGGATGAACGATATATTTCCCCGGGGAGTCATGAAGTTCCACTCCACTCTCATCTTGAACAAACTCCACGACATCACAAATTCCACTTAGTTTTAATTCTCGCGATTGAACTGGCATTGCGCGGACAACGAGCTTCTCTCCACGCTTTTCACGAATGAACGGTTGATCTGTTTTTTGATGAAGATGCTGCCCTTCCACTGTTTTCACATTTTCTTCCCACTGTTGTTCAATATGAATCAACGCCCATTGTCGTTTACAGAATTGAAAATGTTGCAAGCCAGACAGCATCAAATACGTTTCTTCGCTATTATTGGCCATCAATTTCTTCTACAGAGAGATTGTCTAGCGCCGTTAACTCGATGGCATAATCCTCAATGCTTTTCGGTGTTTCTACCTTTGATTTAATATCCAACGAACGATGGACTTTAGCTGAAGAATATTGCCCTAGCTTGGAGGAATGCTCCCACCAGTAGACTTTATGAACTTCCATACTGCCATCAGGTCGTGCCGATGAGCCATCATTTTCAAATAGAGTCACAAGAGTTTGCTTAATTTTCTCAGCATCTTCTGTCGTGAATCCCGTCTTTTCAGCAAGCTGGACATTGATGCTCCCTACAAACTTGTACACACCAAAGTCGACCCGGTGCTTCATCCCCATTGTGTCCGACCCACGCTTTTCACCAGTGACAGAGTTGACACTTTTCGTAATTTGCATGCTCGTAATATCAATCGGATCGATGCTAGTTGCGGTATGAATGGAAACAGGTCCACGCACCCCAACTGAAAGTGTCGTATTCTTAAACGCAAACACTTGACCAAAGCTACGAACGTCAATCCATTCTTGTGAGGCAATGGTGGCAAACTCATCCGTTGACGGGTTTTTTGCACTAAGCATCTTATCAAGTTTTTCATTTGAGCCCGCACGATCTCGTAAGCTTTTAAATGCGTCGACTTTACGGTCATCAGACTGTACGAAAACCGGTTCTCCAGCATCTTGCAGACGATTGCGGATTTTTCTCTTCAAGGCAACATCTGAGATCTCACCAAAGCCATCATAGTTTTGGCGAGGACGATTCCCGTTTAGTGGATCTCCATTAGGGTTGGCTTTAGAAACAGAAAGAACGACGGCGAAATCAATTTTGTGGTCTAAGACTGACATCGTTTATTGCTCCTCACTTTGTGTATTTTCTTGATCTTCAGAAACATCAGCCTTCTTTTTATACAATTCCTGTCGTTGACTGTAGAAGCCGTGAAGATATTTTCCGGTCAATGGCTGATTATTGAAATCCTCAATTGCAATCATCGTTCCGACTTCATCAATCAAACGTGAAAGGTAGGTCGCTTTCGTTCCTAACCTTGCTTGATAAGGCTGCAAACTCTCTTGAATCGTCTTCCACGTTCTTTCAGGATGTTTTGAAAAAGAATTCATATATCGAATCGCATTCGTTGCCCTTGTTTCCTCTCTCCCAAGCGCTCGTCTCTCCAGAACATCGGCAATGGCTAGCAACCGTCCAAACAAGTAGCTCCGATCCTTCAACTCATAATCTAGCGACACATCCAACCCCTCCTTAACATTCAATAACGCACAGGCAATACTTAACGTCTTTTCCCATTCCCACGTCTCCATTGATTGTGGACTAGAGGCACGTTGAAAGGCACTTCGCAAAATATCTGTCGGAACCGTTCGACCATCGACAATACACGGAACCATGCGCTCCATTAAACCTTTAACGATCTTGTCACTCGCTCTCGGTCCATAGGCCGCAAACGCGATATCCTTCGTTGCTGGTGCGCCATAAAACTGGATGCGTGTATTGTCCTTTTTACGATGCCGATGGGCCCAATAACATTTGGCATGCCATGCCTTTAAACGATTGAGATAGAGTTCTTTTTCCATACTGCGATAATAAAGCACGGCCATTCGCCCCGTTGTCGCTGAATCAAGAATCATGATGCTAACATCCGCCTTCGTTTCCAAATCACTCTTGTACCCATCGATTGCCTTGGCTACTTCATTTGCGTAAAGATAGAGTGTGTTCGCAATGACATCCTGCTCGTCATCATCATCTTGGAAAAAATCATACGGATCATCGTCAGGAGCTGGCAGCTGCTCATTGTCAGAGCCCCAAACCAAAAACACACGATCATCAATCGTTTTGCCTTGCTTTTGGATGAGCCACTTCAATGCGTTGTGGGCTTTTTGCGAGACATCATAGCTTATGCCTACTGCTTCTTTGCTTGTTTTAAAACGCCCACGATAAGTGAAACCACTCGTGTCATTGGCCGAAATCAGTTTCGCTTTATCCGCCGCATGACGAATTTTATTGGCATGACGCTCTGTGCTCGGTTGCTGCTCACCCGTGACAAAGCATAAATCTGTTTCTCCAAGGGTTTCATTGTAAAACGCAATGAAGGAATCAAACATTTCCTTGTCCGTCCATACATCAGGGGTATGACCAATACGAACATTGAAACGAACAAATGCGCTTTCCTGTCCACCGGTGACAGCAGTGAAAATGGACGGTTTTTCTCCTTGAAGGGGTTCATAATCAGACGTCCACTTCTCAATTAATTGGTTGTTTTGATCAAGAAAGAGCACTTTTTCGTCCACTAAATCCTTGATTAAACTTCCCTTTTTCAAATAGTGATAGATGCTTTTGACCTTGTTCGTTGCATAAGGAGAATTCGCCCAGTTCCCTAATTGCTTTATGTAGGCTTGAAAAGGCTCTTCCTTTTTAATTTTGCCTCCATACGCCACAAAGTCGCCGGCAACATAGCTCAGTTTGTCATGAAGTGGATATGGTGCTATCTTGGAGCCAGCCCGACTTGCCGCTTCGTCCGTGCATGGGATAAGTGTGTTCACTTTTCCGATCATGTCTGCACTATGAAATGTCCCATCTTCATTGATATCCACTTCGATATGCGCGTTTTGTGTCGTATGTGCGATTGGCAGCAACGTATATTCTTTGTCCCATCGCGATTTCTCAATCTTTCCCACCTGAGATACGTTGGCTTCATAGGTCTTATACAAATTCAGCAACCAGCCCATTTATTCACCTCCCAGCTCTTTCATTAACTCGTCCGCAGATTGGACGTTGGATTGATCAAATACTTTTGGAGGAGCCATATCTTTGATTTTCCGAACAGACGTGCAGTCCTCTGGCTTTGGAAATTTGATTACACCATTTCTCATCTCAGCAGGCCAAAGTCTTACCTCAAGCTCATCCCGCCCCGTCTCATCCGGGTAGTTAATTCCGTGAACCATCTGACCAAAGTGCAACTCATTAATATTGTCGTAAGCGCCTTCACCTTCATCAAAATTTGTCGGCTCGACATAAGCTTGGCACTCGCGTGTACCGAGAAAAATATCTCGACGTCCACCAGCTTCAAGAGAACGCTTCATAATCGCGAAATGCTTGCCTTCGTTACGGTCAAAAGCTAAATCAGGACGGTTCTTATTGAAATCAAAACGAGCACGAACTTTATAGCAGACGTCTTTCAAATACGTGTAATTAGCCAACGTATTTCCGCCGCCATACTCAATCGGCCTTACCCCTTTTGACTCCATTTGGATTGGATTCATAACACGCACTTCATCAATGATAAATACGATCGTGGGCTTCCAATAAATCGACTCAACTATGCCTTTTAGCGCTTGATACGTTGGCACATTGTACGTGAGCTTCTCTCCACCGATTTTTGTTAGTGGATCGGTAAACAAGGCATAATCTCCGTAGACGACAAATTCAATGATGTTTTTCATGGTTTCACCTCCTTTCAATATTAGGGGCATATCGTTCAAAGTAAATTTCGCTTTGAACGATACACGAATACTTCCTATCTTGCTACAATTTTATCCAGCGTTATCGACAAGGAGTAAATTACAGTGAGAACAAAAAGGTCTCTAAGTAACATAAAATTCCTAATAAATCGTTTATTCAATATTCTCCCTCCTTTCTTTTCTTAATATTGATATATACTTAAAATGATAAGCATTTTAGAACAGATTACGAATAAAAATTTACTATAAAGGATTAAAAAGACAAAGAATAAAGAAGGGTAACTTGGATTCCCTCTCTACTTTTTAATCATTGGAGTTTATTTTACGTAGCACCTTCGCAAGAAAAAATATAAACTTATGGGTTCATTACCAAAATGAGTTTTTGACTGCATTAGAGTTGGCCATTGATGTTTTCCGATCAGTTTGCCCTCGCATCCGATCACTTTGTGAAGATAACCGATCACTTTAGGCGATTATCCGATCAGTTAGGGGCTGGAACCGATCACTTGATGCTTTTCCGAGTAGTTTGAGTTTTTATTCGCCACTGTGTTCAATTTTGGGAGGTTCATTCATTTCAAGCACTGATTTTCAGATTGAGCCAACTCATGAAGAATATTTACTTCGATAATAGATCCTAAGTTCCTTTATAATCGCGCCTTGAGTTTTAACACAGAATGGCTTTTGACTTGAAATTAACTCACCTAAAAATTATTTATGCTTATTTATGCATTAATGATTGAGTTTATTCATTGAGTGTATTCGCAAAAAACAGTTTTCAGCGATATGAACATGATTAAAAAGAACACCTGTCTCTAAGTCCGAAGGGATGGTCTCGATCCGAGGTACACTTGCACACTTTGGCAAATCGTTAGTCTGCTAACTCAAGAATCTATTATCTGTCTACCTTTACATAAAGTAGGTATGTTATAATAAAGAATATTTTTCGCTGCAAAGCGTGGATTGAAATTTTATGCTTTGTCTTTATATCTTAATAGTGAAAAACTTATCTTATTCTCATTAAGGTAAGTTTTTTTCTACAGAAACAAATCCCCCATCCCACCTGCTCCTTCTAAGTCAAGACCGTATTCCTCAGAATAGAACCCTTCGCGTAAGGCAAAGACTTGTCCGTCTAAAAACACTTCAAGACCCGATTCATTTGATAAGCGTTTTAACTCATGCTGATAAAGATTGATGGTGAATTGCTGTGCTCTTTTGAAAAGGGATGTCGTGTCTTTTTCCCATGCACCACTATTGAATTCAGCAATAATTTCTTTCCCACCTTCAAATGGCACAATCACTGCAGTCGTTATATCGTCAATGACACGGAAATTTTCTGCGGCAGTTTGATAGCTTGCTCCAATCATTAGAGGTAAATGAGATTGGTGTTTGCTTAAATATTCTTTCACATAAGGATTGTTCTTTTTCTTCGACATAAGCAATGTGACCATCGTTTGACTCAAGCCTCGGACGTAATAATTCACATCGTTTTCAAAAGCAGCGTAAAACTCACGAAAGTAAAATTCCATCGCTTGATTTGATAACAAATTGCCTCCATGAGAAAGCGGCTTCTGTTGAAGATCGACTAGCATTTTCGAAACGATTCGTTTACCCACTTCGATTTCCTTCAGCCTATCCAGTTTTTCTTCTGCATGGTCAATGAGGTACACTGGTCGCTTATCAAACTTCCCATGGCGATTACATCTGCCCGCCGCCTGCGCAAGTGAATCCAAACCAGCGAGGGATCGTACAACACATTGAAAGCTGACATCAACCCCTGCTTCAATGAGCTGTGTGCTAATACAAATAAAAGGTGCTTCTTTCTCTAACAATGTCTTAATCTCTTCTAGCTGTTCTCTCCGATGAGCTGCACACATTGATGTCGAGAGATGAAATACGGGTACATTTCTTTCTTTCAATTTTTCGTACAATCGTCGCACAACGGTTTTGGTATTCAGAATTACTAAGATATTCGGTGTCACATCCATTTGATATTGCAGCCAGTCTGCTAAATCTTCATTGTCCATCGTACCGTCAACGGTTTTATCGATCATATCGACACGACGGAATGCTTTTTCCACGATGTCTAAATCCTGCACAATTTCCCCCTCTGCATTTACATCCAAACTTCGTGTCACATATTGCAGGGATGGTTGCGTGGCCGTGCAAAGCAAAATGCTTGATTTGCAGTCGTTCTTCAAAAAGTTTACGGCCTCATTGAATAATGATACGCAATGAACTGGTACTTTCTGCACTTCATCAAACACCAGCACAGCGTTGCTTAGGTTATGTAACCGCTTCGTATTGCGATTTCCTTTTGCATAAAAGACATTCAGGAATTGCACCATCGTCGTAAAAATAATCGGGCTGTCCCAATTATCCCGTGCAAGCTTTAGTTTATTTCTTTTGTTTTGCTCCGCCTCTTCCTGCTCTTCGAGGATGTCTTCATTTATATCTTCAATAACATTTGAATGATGCTCCAATACATTGTGATCGTCTTTCAAAATCCGACGTACTTCTCCGGCATTTTGCTCAATGATTGTCGTAAACGGCACAATATAAATGATTCGCTGCTTTTGATGAGTCAAGGCATGTTTTAGTCCATACCGTAAACTAGCCAATGTCTTCCCGCCGCCGGTCGGGATCGAGAGTTTATAGATTCCCGATGGTTTTCGAGCATATTCTTCACACTGTTCGGACATTTTCGTTCGCAATACATTAATTGGATGATCGGCTTGATCAGATTCTCGCAATGTAGTTATGTGAGCATTTAATTTTCCGTAGTAGTCCTCAAACAATCGATCGTATGATGAAGACACATTCTCAGTATTTTCTTCAAATTGTCTCGTGTTGGTTCGATCCGCATCTATAAGAGCGCTAAAAATATACTTTGATAAGAAAAAAATCTGTTTTGGTGACTCATTCAATATCGATTTAAGCTCTACTAGGGCTTTGTTTACATATTCGGCAAACTCACCTTCAGACATCGCATACCGATAAAAACATTCTTTCGAAAAATGATATTCTTTCAACTTGCCTTCTGAATCCGTTACCCTTTTTAAATAGGCTGAATTCAGTGATGGACCAATAAAATCACGGAGATAAGAATGATGAGAAATAACGGCGTTCCCTACTACTTCAGCAAGGATTCGTTCATATGGAGTGCTAGATGGAGAATGCAGTAGATCATATATGAACTTACCGCCAGCAGTTGAATGATCCACACTGCCTTTTTGTGGGGGATTCTCTGGATGAAAGACAGCTTGTTCTATGTACGCTTTAAATTCAAGAGTGAATTTGCCAAAGTCATGAAGAAGACCTGCCAGACCAGCTATATGCTTAATCCCTATCTTCTCACCATATTGCTCGGCAAGATTTTTCACATCTAGTAAATGTTGCTCAACAGATTGAATTTTGTGATCACTCTCACGAATATGGGCGATAGATTCCAAAATACCATCCCTTTCTACCTAGTTGAGTGCACGAGATTATAAGACTATCGTACCTATCATTTGGCAAAAAGTCAATTGATGGTAGTAGTGCCACCTGATTAATTATCCAGGGTATTCTTTCTCCATTAAGTGTGTGCTAGAATGTGAGATTTCAATCCGAACTTCTTTAATCCTGGTTGATGTTGATCCGATACACTCTACTTACTCACGTGGAGTTTGATAAAACACCTTTCCGATCCATGGAAAAACAGAAGTTAGTCGTTTTAGTACCTGAAAAAAATCCAAGTTTATAATATACTGACTCTGCCGGATTTCCAGAATACACAAAAAGACGTACAAAATCATATTTCTCTTTTAAAGTACTTAATGAATGTTTTAACATTTTCGTTGCGAGTCCACTCCTACGATATACACTAGATACTGCCAAATCATAGACCAGTGGGACACCCTCCCATGAAGATATCAAACAGGCAGCAATAACGTCATTGTTCGAATCAAGGATGATACTAGATGCATCATTCAATAATTTTTCATTACTATTATCACGAAAGTACCTAGTTACTGACTCAAATTGCTCAGCTAAAGTGTTCACTCCGTCAAAACCTAAACTGTCATAGTTTTCGAAGAATAACTTGGATATATCTGTTATATACTGATTGTTTGGACGTACAATTTTTAAATTATCTTCCCATTGAATATCATCGAATATCTCGGTAGGTCTTATCATACAACGTCTCGACTTTTGTGGATTAAACCCGAGTTTTAATAAATGCTCAGCTTGAGACGGCAAAATCCCATAAGCATTGATGACCTCGTTTTTTGCTGAATTACCTATGAGAAACTTAACTATTTTTTCTAACAATATATATTCATCGTTAAAAGGAGGAATGGTAAACAAAGACATAAATGAGGTCTCCTCAAGAACGACTCCCCCTACACAGCTGTTTCTCTGAATTAGCCAAAAATAATGATCAGAATCATCAACAATCCCAATTCTTTTTTCCCATGTATCTCTAAACCAAATATTTTCACGATAAATCGCTAAATATTTTGCGAATTCTCTATTACTTGCTCTCTTAAGTGAAATTTCATTAGCTAAAATAGCATTAGAGAGATTTTTAACATCTAACATAAGTATCACTCCTTAATGAACTCCGTTTAGAACACACTGTTCTATGATTTTACAACCCATTTCGAGTACATGCTCTTCAATCGTTAGAAGGGGATTAATTTTAATACGCTATTATTTCTGACACTACGTTCAATAATAAGTCCTTACTCAAAACAATTAGCAGGCAGCTGCATTGCCTGCCTGTTTGATGATTCAATCCAGGTACTCACGAAGAAGTGTGACGACGCATAAAAGCAAATAAGAGTTTCTCATACCATTTCAATCCACGCACTCACATAGAGTGCGACTTGCACGACAGGACAATCAATTCCGGCATCGAGAATTTCAATCCACGCACTCACATAGAGTGCGACTATAAAACGAGAATACAGGAGATGAATAATGGTATTTCAATCCACGCACTCACATAGAGTGCGACAGGAAACACACCGATCTATTATTAATTATAGCCATTTCAATCCACGCACTCACATAGAGTGCGACCTAGTTTTCGATTGAGAAAAAGCCGCGACATTTTATTTCAATCCACGCACTCACATAGAGTGCGACATTATGTCGACATCGACGCAGCGTTTGCCCATCTATTTCAATCCACGCACTCACATAGAGTGCGACTGCGTCTATATGCGCTAGCAAACGTCGTACTAGCATTTCAATCCACGCACTCACATAGAGTGCGACCAATATCTCACGCAATCAAAAAAACACCGGATGAATTTCAATCCACGCACTCACATAGAGTGCGACATTTGTCCTTTCCAAATCGTCTGTAGATTTAACGATTTCAATCCACGCACTCACATAGAGTGCGACACCGACAAGTCATGATCGCTGAGGTGAGCCGATATTTCAATCCACGCACTCACATAGAGTGCGACGACATTGTTTCCCGTTGGCGAACGGCTAACAAAAATTTCAATCCACGCACTCACATAGAGTGCGACCATATGCCTAAATTAAGGCTGTTTTCGTAGTTATTATTTCAATCCACGCACTCACATAGAGTGCGACGTCAGGTGGATCAACAAGACGCAATAAAGCACCTCATTTCAATCCACGCACTCACATAGAGTGCGACTGAGTCACAGGAGCACACACCAGATGCTGAGATATTTCAATCCACGCACTCACATAGAGTGCGACTAGCAACATTTCCCTGTCTCCCCATTTGTGGTTATTTCAATCCACGCACTCACGAGGAGTGCGACGCGCATACGTAACAGTAGAGTTTTGGCGCAACATTTCAATCCACGCACTCACGAGGAGTGCGACTACGCTCCGCACGTTCCGCGGCCTTATCCGTTTTATTTCAATCCACGCACTCACGAGGAGTGCGACTCAACTTCACTACCAACCAAAGATTCAAGATGCATTTCAATCCACGCACTCACGAGGAGTGCGACTCCTATATATCCGTGTTGATAAAACATCCAACCGCGATGCATTTCAATCCACGCACTCACGAGGAGTGCGACCAAGCAGCGCGAGGTATTCGCAAAGGCGGTCGAAATTTCAATCCACGCACTCACGAGGAGTGCGACGAGCACCACAACGACCTCAAAAAGTTTCATAATATTTCAATCCACGCACTCACGAGGAGTGCGACGGCAGGCGGCGCAGGTTTCCGGACTATCAGCGCGTATTTCAATCCACGCACTCACGAGGAGTGCGACTTGTCAACGATTCCACCACGACACGCGACCTTACATTTCAATCCACGCACTCACGAGGAGTGCGACGTAGGCATCGGCACCGATCAGAACGGAGAGGAAGATTTCAATCCACGCACTCACGAGGAGTGCGACGTTGCTGTGACCTGCTGTGATACCCATGCGTAAATTTCAATCCACGCACTCACGAGGAGTGCGACCCTTTGGAGGGTCTGAAACGCCTTCACAAGCTTATTTCAATCCACGCACTCACGAGGAGTGCGACGACTAGATCAAGAGGGTATTAGTTGGAAACTAGGATTTCAATCCACGCACTCACGAGGAGTGCGACTTTTTGCTGTCGGTGTAGGAGGTTGCAATTATACATTTCAATCCACGCACTCACGAGGAGTGCGACATGGAAGAGGAAACGGACTATAGTTATACCATTATTTCAATCCACGCACTCACGAGGAGTGCGACGTCAAGTTGGGCGTGACCGATGGGACAGATCAGATTTCAATCCACGCACTCACGAGGAGTGCGACGACGAAATTACGGCTTTACGCGGAGTTGACGCAATTTCAATCCACGCACTCACGAGGAGTGCGACGGGTAGGGATTCTTTTTTGTTCCGCTCCCCTACCATTTCAATCCACGCACTCACGAGGAGTGCGACAGCGAAAATCAACCTAAAATATGGCGATTTTCTTCATTTCAGTGTGCATTCCGCCTGAAAAATTAGTTATCAAACGATTAACAATGCGAAAATGCAATTAAAGGAAAAAACAATCAGTCAAATTTCTAATTATAAAGCGCGAACCTCCTAGGGATTTCATGTGCGCTTAGGGTTCGCGCTGAGCTATTTCCAACGATTTCATCGAAAGGAGCATCAGCCACATCCCATTCATTCCATCATACCCAAGTCCTAGGAGGATATCAATCATACCCCGTTCATCAACAAAGAGATCTCTCCCTACCCTCACAAAAAAAACGACTCCCCTCAACCTCGGAAGTCGTCCATCATCGTTTTACTCGGTCCATCATTCTCTACTTAAATTTCCCTCAGTTCACCCAAAACTTTTACTTCTCCTCATATCGATCAAACGCGGCTTGATTGATCTTCACTAGCTCGTCAACGTTCATGCCTTTTATCGTTTCCACATAACTGTCCCATTCAGACAACGGCGTTTCGCCGGTGATGAAGTTGGCTTCCATCTGCTCGATGTATTTCTTCAGATCGCGATTGATGCGGCTGACCGTGCGCGTTTCTTCCTTTGTAAAAAACGCGTGTGGATATCCAGGCTTGGCATATGGCAGCAATTTCTCCTCGTCTTCGGCTTTTAGCCACTGCTCAAATTTGCTTTCGTCCCACTCCCAGCCGCGTTCTTCGACTGGCGTGCGCCAAATCGGGACGCCGATGCCCCAGTCTGGTGAAATGGCGGAGCGGTACATCTCCGCATTTTCAAACCCTTCCGGTGGATCTTTGATCACGCGGACGGTTTGACTATCGTCCTTCCATTCCCAATATAGTCCTTCCGTGACATTATGCTGAAAGTCAGCACCTTCCTTCGAATACAAATAGTCTGCCCAACGAATCGAGGCGGCGGGATGTTCATTCACCTTCGTAAGCACAAATTGGCCGTCGGGACCAAATTTTTTCGGCAGCGTGAGCACTGGCTCGTCAATACCTGGTCCGGTCACTGGTGCCATCACGGGATGCTCCGTGCTGTCATACTCGCCACCGAGGACGAAATACGGACGTGTGTCTGGGAAGAGACCGAGCTGGTTGTTTTGGCCCTTCGCTTTTTTCTGATTGTCGTTTTGCGAAAAGGACTCGTGGTCGATCAGTTCATTTTCCCAAAGCGAATTCATGTATTCCAAATAATCACGATACCCTGGCTGAATGGCGCCATAATCTACCTTTCCATCCGTTATTGTGATTTCTTGCCCTTGCACACCAAACGCTCCTAAAAACATGTGGCGCAATCCGCCCATTCCTGAATGGGTGCTGAGAGGAATGTCATCGGCTTGCCCGTTTTGATTTGGGTCTTCGTTTTTAAACCGCTCCAGAAGGGCAAACAGCTCCTCTGTCGTTTTTGGCAGCTCCTCAACCCCCAGGTTTTCCAGCCATTCGCCATTGTACCAAAGATGCCAGAATGACGGCGCATCGTTCACCATTGGCAAGCCGAAAATATGCCCTTCTGGGGTCGTAATCGCCTTTCTAACTTCTGGTTCTTCTTCAAGCATACGTTGGATGTTTGGTGCATGCTTTTCGATCAATTCTTCCAAAGGCAAAATCACGCCTTGATTTCCATACTCCACCATCTCTTCTTGCGTAAAGCCAGAGCCAAAGAAAATGTCTGGAAGGTCTTCACTTGCCAAAAGTAGGTTTTTCTTTGTCGTCAGATCTGCTCGTGGTGGTGTTGTAAAATCAAATTGCACGTTTGTTTTCTCTTTCATCACTTTGAAAAATTCTCGTTCCTCCCAAGGCGCTTCCCCTGCCAACGGACCAAACATCGACAACGTGATCGGCTCATTCACAATCGGAAATCCCGTTTCGTTAAATCCTGTTGCCGGTTCTTTGTTCGCAACTTCTTCACTGCTTCCGCCTCCAGAACATGCGGTCAGTAAAAGACTGACGGACAATACGGTACTCCATCCCCATGTCTTCAATTGATTCAACCCCTTTTTATTATTGAACATCACAACAGGTCCTCATCCTTTAAGTGACCCGATCATGACACCCTTCACAAAGAAACGTTGTAGAAACGGATACGCGATAATCATCGGCAGTGTCGAGACAATGATCACGGAATATTTCATAATTTCAGCCAATGTTTGCCGGTGCTGCATCGCCTCCGCGGTCGTGCTTGTAATCGTCGATTGGACGTTGTCATTGCCAAGCTCCTGGAGCACGAGAATTTGTCGTAGCACCAGCTGTAACGTGTATTTGGACTCATCCGACAGGTAAATGAGTGCACTAAAGTATTCATTCCAATGCCCTACGCCATAAAAAAGCGACATCACGGCAATGATGGGCATGGAAAGTGGCAGGACAATGCGTAGAAACATTTTCGTCGTTGAACAGCCATCGATCACTGCTGCTTCCGTTAGTTCCTTTGGGATCGTGACTCTAAAAAAGGTCGTGCACAAAATGATGTTCCAGACAGCGGCAGCATTCGGTAACACCATCGCCCAAACCGTATTGATCAACCCTAAATTCTTTACAAGCAAGTAGGTTGGGATTAACCCTCCACTAAAAAACATCGTGAACACAAGCATCATCATAAACAGATTGCGGCCAACGAGTTTGTTTTGCGCTAGGGCAAAAGCCGCGGGGAGCGTCACAAACAAATTGATGGAAACGCCTAAAATCGTATAAAGAATCGTGTTGCGATAGCCTACCCAAATCTGCTCATACTCCAAAATTAGCTTGTAGCCTTCCACATTGAACCCCATTGGCCATAACCACATTTCTCCTGAATGGACAAGCTTCGGGTCACTAATCGATGCGCTAATGACGTACACCAATGGGTAAAGAACCATAATCAAAATAATGATCAGAAAGACGTAAACAAACATTTGAAAGACACGATCCGTTCGACTTTCCTTAATGACACTCACGTTGCCCCCTCCTTTCCACTACCATAAACTTGTGCCACTGCGTTTTTTCGCAAGGTAGTTGACTCCAACCAAAATGGCGGCATTAATGACGGCATCGAAAAAGCCGACAGCGGTCGCATAACTATAGTTGGCATCCAGAATCCCAGCACGATAGACAAAGGTTGAAATCACATCAGACGTTTCCATATTCAGTTGATTTTGCATAAGGAGGATTTTTTGAAAACCTACGGACAACAAGCCGCCCATGTCGAGAATAAACAGAATGATAATCGTCGGCATTAGAGTTGGTATGTTAATATGCCAAATCCTCTGAATCCGTGATGCGCCATCCACCTTTGCGGCTTCATGAAGCTGTGGATCAACCCCAGCGAGCGCAGCCAAATAAATAATCGCACCCCACCCCATGTTCTGCCAAACACCCGACAAAACAAAAATAGTTTTGAACCAACCAGGCTCTGACATAAACGCAATTGGTTCAATGCCAAACAGCCCGAGAAAATGATTGACCATCCCACTTTGCGGCGATAGAAAAGCGATAATCATCCCAACCATGACAACGAGGGATATGAAATGTGGCGCGTACGTAATCGTCTGAAAGCTTCGCTTAAACCAGTTGTCCTTAATTTCATTAATTGCTAGCGCCAGGATAATTGGCATGGGAAACCCGACAAAGAGGGAATAGAGACTGATTTGAATGGTGTTTTTGATAAGATCCCAAAAGTAATAGGAGTTGAAGAAGTCCGTAAACCATTGAAAACCAACCCATTCACTTCCCCACACGCCCAAAGATGGAACAAAATCTTTAAAGGCAATGAGTAAGCCATACAACGGGAAATAATGAAAAATAAGAAAATAGAGAAAGGCAGGTAGGAGAAACACATAGAGCTCCCGTTGCTGCCAAATGTCTCGCCTTCTTCGTTTTCGAATCGTCCGTTTGTCTGTAAGATGTTCCATTAGCTTCAATGACTGCGAAGACGAATCAGTTTGCTTTCTCAAGGAAACACTCTCCTCTCTCGTTAACGTTCGAAAATACTTTCTTTTGAGAATTCGTTAAATAATTAGTCTTTTACGTACATAAATCATCTTTGAAAGCGGTTGCAACATTTAAATGTATTCTACATAACCATATTTGGTATGTCAACATATCTTTTTGTGATTAAGAAACATCTCCATACTAAAAAACCCACCTAGGCTCAGGTAGGTTGACAAACAGTAATCAGAAGAAAGTTTCAAAAAAGCGTGCCTCCGCACTTACAACGTTCATAAGTGACATGTCACATCCATCAAATTTCAAGTTCACTTAGAGAGAGATGCATCGCTATCAATCACATTCATCAAATTCAAATACGTCTCCATCTCAACTTTGGTTAAGTGAAAGTACTTATTTTGATGTTTTCCGTAGTTAAAAAAGCCATGTTCCATGCCTTCATATGTTTTTAGAGTAATGTCATTTCCCGCTTGTTTCATCTGTTCGATAAAACGTTTGTTCTGTTCATAAAGATCATCTGCCGTGCCACATACCCATAACGTTGTCGGTAAACATTTTTGAATATGATGAATTGGTGACAGTTGATTCGCCTCTTCAATGAGCTGCGGGTACCGTCTTTTCATGATGTCGACGCCGTCCATCCCTGCAGCAAAAATAATTAAGTAATTCGGTAGATGGGCTTTGTTTTGATGATCGTATGCTTCATCATCGTTTATCGCAGCAAACATGATCGAGGAAACCGTAATGTAGCCGCCTGCTGATGAACCACACACGACAATGTTGTCTGGATCAACGCCGAGCTCATCTGAATGCCCCCTCACGTACCCAACAGCAGATTTAACATCGCAGATCGCTTGGGTAGGCACGAAGCCCTCATCTGATCCGTTTCGATAATCCACACAGATGGCCACCATGCCTTTTGAAGAAAAATAATCCGCTTGATGCTGAAATTGCACCGGCGTTTTCGGGTCCTTTTTAAAACTCCCACCATTAAAGAAAAGCATAGCTGGTCGATTCTTTTGCTGCACATTCGAATCGAATATATACAGCATTAGTTCTCTATTTTCTACCGATTTGTACGGTCTTTCTATGACTGGATAATCGAATGTATGACGCATGTTTAAAAAAACCTCCTCTTCTATTCTAAAATGCAGTTAACTGCAAAAAAGACCCCCACGGAAAAGGGGTCTGTCATCCTCACTGCTCCACATACCGTTCGCGATACTCATCCTCCAAAATGCTCATTAACACTGTATCGTAATACTCGTGATTGTAATACCAGTTTTGGCGCTTAACGCCTTCCTTTTTGAAGCCGATTTTTTCGTACACATGAATGGCTCTAGGATTAATCGAATACACCTCAAGATCCACCCGATGCAGGTTTAAGATGCCAAACCCGTACTCAAGCATGAGTTGGATGGCCTCGGTGCCATGGCCTTTTCCCGTAAATTTATCAAACAGAGCCACTCTCATCCCGGCATCGCGGTTGATGGCGCTAATTTCATTTAAAACAATGTCTCCAATGAGGCGGTCATCCTCACGACGAACGATGCCGAAGTCTACTCGTGACGGGTCCTGTGAAAACGCCTCAATGGCGCGCTCGATGTCAGTTTCGGTAAACACTTTATGTGTGCCCGTCAATCGGCGCCCTTCTTCATCATTATTGATGGAATGTGCCATAAGTGCTGCATCTTTTAGTTCGAGCGGTCTTAAATAAATGTGCTTGCCTGTTAGCTTTGAAGTTGTAGACACACTAAACGCCCCCTGTTCTCCTTTCCATAGTAACGAATTCAGAGACTTCGGTAAAGTGTGCATAGTGGCGGCTTTTGAATGAGGCTACAGCTTGTATCATTCCTACTCCATTCTCTTTCCCAAAATAATCCTTACACTCGAGGAGTAGTCGAATGTTCCTTATTTTGGGTTAGACATTACATCTATCGAACTATACAACTATTCCGAAAATAAGAAAAACATCATAATCCTTACATCATACGACAATCTTTCTGAGACTTGTTGTATCGATAGAACGCCTATCTAAGCAAATGAACATTCCGAAAACGAAACGTCTCGTGTTACGCTACGATCATCCCAAATAAAAGGAGGGCCGCGTCGCTCTGTCCCATGCTCCGTCAAAATGATAGCGCTTACTTTATTGTTACTAACGGAGCTGCCGAAACCAACTAAAAAAGGAGATGGAAGATTTGATCAAAATGAAACAACGTAAAGCTGTATCCGCACTTGCTGTTCTGGCGATTGTCATTGGGCTTATTGTTGCACCGTTTCAGACGACACTGGCTGCCCCCGATTTTAGTGTTCAAGGGTATGGCGAAGGAACGACTGGAGGAGAAGGGGGTGATACGATCACAGTTTCTACTGGGGACGCATTGAACGATGCATTAAAGGACAAGGATGAAGGCACTCCATTGACCGTCTATGTTGACGGTACAATTACCCCTGCCAATACGTCTGAAGGCAAGATTAATGTAAAGGATGTCGCTGATGTATCGATTCTTGGGGTTGGCACGAATGGGGAACTCGACGGCATCGGCATCAAGGTTTGGCGCGCAGAGAATATTATTATTCGCAACCTAACGATCCATGAAGTCAGAGCTGGCGAAAAAGACGCTGTGAGTATTGAAGGCCCATCAAGCCAAATCTGGGTCGATCACAACGAGCTTTACCAAAGTCTAGACGTGGACAAGGATTATTATGATGGGTTGTTTGATGTCAAAAGAGACGCAGAAAACATCACGTTCTCCTGGAACTACGTCCATGATGGCTGGAAAGGCATGCTGATGGGCAGCTCAGACGGGGATGATGATTATCGCAACATCACATTCCACCACAATTGGTTTGACAGTATTAATTCCCGTGTTCCTGCAGTTCGCCATGGCGTCGCTCATTTGTACAACAACTACTGGAACAACATCATTGATACTGGCGTCAACTCACGCATGGGTGCAGAACTATTTATCGAGAACAACGTCTTTGAAAACTCCGAAAACCCAATCGGCTCCTGGTACAGCGATGATGAAGGGTACTGGAACCAGTCAGGCAATGCATTTATTAATAGCACAGGCAGCATCCCATCATCGTCCACAACATCGTTCACCCCAGACTACTCCTACACCCTTGATGATACAAGCGACGTCAAAAACCTCGTCCAGCAATACGCCGGCGTTGGTGTTGTAAATCCGTAACTGCGGAGCGTACGGAAAGAACGTGCCGGGTGGCACGTTCTTTCTTTTGATGAATTGTAGGGCACTTCTCTAACGTTCGAGCACTCGAGTCCGATTTTCGCGCACTTCCTACCAGTTTTCGCGCACCCCGGCCTGATTTCCGAGCACCATTGTACGGTTTTCGCGCACCTTTCCTCCGTTCGAGCACTCATGGCCGATTTTCGAGCACTACCAACCTTTTTTCGCGCACTCCGGCCTAATTTTCGCGCACCAATGAACGGTTTTCGCGCACCGCTCCTCCGTTCGAGCACTCGATGCCGATTTTCGAGCACTTCCTACCTTTTTTCGCGCACCCCGGCCTGATTTTCGAGCACTATTGTACGGTTTTCGCGCACCGCTCCTCCGTTCGAGCACTTACAGCCGATTTTCGAGCACTTCCTACCTTTTTTCGCGCACTCCGGCCTAATTTTCGCGCACTAATGAACGATTTCCGCGCACCGCTCCTCCGTTCGAGCACTCAAGGCCGATTTTCGAGCACTACCAACCTTTTTTCGCGCACCACGACCTGATTTTCGCGCACTATTGTACTGTTTTCGAGCACTACTCCTCCGTTCGAGCACTCCAGCCTGATTTCAAGCAATTTCGCACGCTACTCCGCGGATTCCCCTTCCGTCAATTCAAGAAATTCTTCAACATCCTCTATACAAAGTGCGATGCCTTCTTCCCAAAAGGCTTCTTTCGTGATATCTGCCTGTAGATGCTTCATCGCAAGATCCTCGACCGTCATGGACGCCGTGTCTCTTAACAGATCCATGTACTTTTCCTCAAAATTTTTGCCTTCTTTTTGAGCGCGTGCGTAAACGCTTAAGGAGAACAAGTAGCCGAACGTGTATGGAAAATTATAAAAGGGCACGCTTGTGTTGTAAAAGTGGAGCTTAGATGCCCAAAAATGAGGATGCGTTTTGCCGATCGCACCAGCAAATGCCTCTTGTTGAGCCTCTTCCATCAGCTCATTCAGGCGCTGATAAGGGACGGAACCATTTTTACGCTCCTCATAAAACCGCGTTTCAAACAAATAGCGCGAATGAATGTCCATGAAAAAGGCAACACTGCGTTGAAGCTTGTCATCCAATAAGGCCATTTTTTCATTCTTTGAAGAGGCTTGGTTCACAGCGGCATCCGTGACAATCATCTCCGCGAAAGTAGAAGCTGTTTCAGCAACGTTCATCGAATAGCTACGTTGATACAGCGGTAGATCTCGGAGCACATAATTGTGAAACGCGTGGCCAAGCTCATGGGCAAGCGTCAAGACATTGGATGCCGTTCCTGCGTATGTCATAAAAATGCGCGATTCTTTGCTTTCAGGAAACGTCGTACAAAATCCGCCCGGCCTTTTATTGTCACGGTCCTCTGCCTCAATCCAACGTTCACTAAGGGCATGTTCTGCAAAATCGCCCATGGCTTCGCTAAACTGGTGGAATTGCCTGCGAATAAATTCTGCTCCAGCTTGATAGTTCCAATCCTTTTTGTTTTCACCAAGCGGGGCATTGACATCTTGCCAGTCCATTTTTGCTTTCCCTAGCAACTCTGCCTTTCGCTGCAAATACTGAACAAACGGTTGTTTATGCTTCGTAATCGCACCCCACATTGCGTCCAAGGTCTCTTCTTTCATCCGATTGTGCTGCAAGGGTTCCTTCATAATGCTATCCCAGCCCCGCGCCCCATACACCTGAAGGCGAAAGCCACCGAAATTATTGAGCGTTTCCGCAAAAAAGGCTCCTTTATCCGCCCATGCTTTTTCCCATGAGGCAAAGAGCCGCTCACGCACCTCTGTATCTGGAGAAGACAACGCATTCGCAGCTTGTCCGGCAGACAGCCACGTCGTTTGTCCATCTTCCTCGAACGGCACACGGATTGACTGCACAAGCGTATTGTATAGAAGTTCCCAGCCTTGATAGCCGTTCATTGACAGAGCATTGATCAACGTTTCTTCTGCATCTGACAATTTCTGAGCACGCGTCTCTCGTATCTCGTTCAATGGAAAGGCAATGGCCCCAAGTTCCTCCGACCTCATCCATTCATCCCATGTGGTCTGACCAATCGTCGTCAGTGAACTTTCCCAAACGGTTAAGGCATTCGTTGCCCGTGAATTCAGCGTGACAAGCTGACCTTGCAACGCTTTCGCCTTTTCGTCTGTCATGTCCTGAGCAACAAGGCAGGAAGTGAATGCGAACGCTTCCCGAAGAGAGGTGTGCAGGCTAGAAAACTGATCAATCGTCTGACAAAAGCTTTCGAACGTTTGCGCTCCTGGTGGCACGTGCTGGATATGTTCAATGCCCTGTTTGATTTGATCGAGATAGGCACTAAATTCCTTCGAGTCGCTTCCCCCAGCAAAAAACGTCTCAATGTCCCACGTCATTTCGTAGGTCATATTCTTCCTCTCCTTTTCTGAATGTGGTTTTTTCAATTCTGCTTACTGATCTTTGGATGACGTAAAGCTACAAACGCTGTTTAAAATGATAAAACCGTTTGGAAAATACTTCACCTGATTGATTCCCTAAAATTTCCTCAACGAACCTTAAAAATGTTCCGAAAATAAGACAAAAAAAGACATAGCGTCTTTGCAAACAAGACACTATGCCCTCTCTATTATCCTTCTAAATCCACGTTATGATACACCTGCTGCACATCTTCGAGATCTTCAAGTGCGTCAATGAGTTTATCAAACTGCTTTTCTGCCTCAGCATCAAGGGCATTTTCTGTTTGAGCAAGCATTGTTTGCTCTGCGACAGTAAACTCTTCTACACCGTTTTGTTTCAACGCCTCTTGAATCGCATGAAATTCGTCCGGCGCCGCATAAATAATCACCGCTCCATCTTCATCCACGATGTCACGGGCATCAATGTCCGCCTCCATCAATAGTTCAAGCACGTCCTCACTCGATTTACCTTCCACACCAATAACGGCTGTCGCATCAAACAAATACGCCACAGAACCACTCACGCCCATGTTGCCACCATTCTTCGTAAACGCCGCCCGAACTTCAGACGCCGTTCGATTTACGTTGTTTGTTAAGGCATCAACGATAATCATTGACCCACTTGGACCGAAGCCCTCGTAGCGCAGCTCATCGAAATTTTCTTCCGTGCCGCCCTTCGCCTTTTCAATCGCGCGATCAATAATGGCCTTTGGCACGCTGTACGTCTTGGCACGTTCAAGCACAACCTTCAACGCCTGATTTGACTCAGGGTCGGGCTCGCCTTTTTTCGCTGCAACATAAATCTCGCGGCCAAACTTCGCATACACACGGCTCGTATTGGCATCCTTAGACGCCTTCTTTTCTTTAATATTGTTCCATTTACGTCCCATCACTGAACACTCTCTTTCAATGTTTCTTAAGCTTGTATAGTGTAAGTATACATGAAAAGGGAGGGAGCTTTCAAAAAAGGGATCGTAATAAATATTCAGGAATTAGGAGGCAAGGTTTTTTCAGTAGGCTGTAGTTGGCATCTTTCCGCGTCTAGTTAACATGAACGAACGCCCTTGCTCAATTGTTTCATTGATACGGTCGTCCACATCTTTCTCCTTCATGTTGAATCACCTCGTTGATAATTTCCCTGTACATTATATGACCGTTTGTTTACACAAAGACTACATAAAAGCCCTTCACGCGGGGGGCCGTGATA
Source organism: Aureibacillus halotolerans (assembly GCF_004363045.1). NCBI lineage: Bacteria > Bacillati > Bacillota > Bacilli > Caryophanales > Bacillaceae > Aureibacillus > Aureibacillus halotolerans. Next base: position 20,912 of record NZ_SNYJ01000014.1, on the reverse strand, counting down.
GGGCAAAGGTCAATCTTCGTTTGTCATTGGGCCAATGGCGTGTAGACTCTCTCTATCTCTAACTGCAGGAGCGTAAAGGTTTCATCAAGCCGCGAAGCAGCTTCCGACTCAATATGAAAGCCTAGCTGATCCCTGCGTTCAATTTGTTTGTCGAGCACAAACACACCATTGAGAATAGTCGTCGCGCCTAGCGAGGACAGCACTGGTTTCAACGCATAATCGATCGTTAACAGATGACCAAACGTACCGCCAACCACGAGCGGTAACACTGCTTTCCCTTCCAAGCCTTTTTGCGGGAGTAGATCCAAATACGTTTTTAAAATGCCAGAGTATGACGATTTATACACTGGTGTCACTACAATGACACCATCAGATTGGTCCACCTTTTTATGGGCTTCAGCAAACGCCGGGTTCGCAAAATTGGCTGTGAGCAAATCCTCCGCCGGCAGCTCATGCACATAAATCGTGTGTAACGTAATGCCCTTCGTCTGAAAGAATTGCGTCGCTCGGTCCACAAGTCCATGAACCCTGGAGTTACGTGTGTTTCCTCCATATATTAATGTAATGCTTGCCATTGATCGTCATCCTTTCGTGTAGAGTCAAGCTGCCGTTTTTTAACGCTTCTATATTCGACTTCCAAGTCGGTTAACGTCAGCGTATCCAACCCTTCCGTTGAAGTATCCACCAGAACGCTGATCTCCTGTATCAAACGTTTCCGTTTCTGTTCGACCGCTTCACGCAGTCTGTTTTTCATCATTGTTCATTCGCTCCCTTTTTTATCCCATAATGAATGTATGGGAAATTCTATTTGTACACATCAAGGCGAGAAAGCCTTCCACATTAAGCACTGGACAAGGCGAAGTTTCAAAAGAAGAAAGCATTTGTCATCAAACAATATCAGGCTGGATATCTCATCTACACGCAAAGCCTTGGTTGCCATATCCTTTAACAAGGCAAAAGCGAATGGTTCTCATCAGCCGTTCAGGATGTGCCCAGGCACATCCTGCCTACATCGTAACCGTCCCATGTCGAGCACCCCTATCTCCTATGAAATAAAAAATGCACGCCTGACCGATCGCCCCCACACAGCTACCCATTCAAGACGGGAGCTGTACTTTCAGAGGTCTGATCAGTACAAGCGTGCACTTAAACCAACTTTTTATATAGGATTAATAATAGTATAACGGACTAGCATTCGTCAACCACCTTTTTCAAAAGAATGCTCGACATTTTTTGCAATACATTACGTAGTTGTGTGACCGAAAACCGATGCAATGTGCCCGATATTCATGCCTAAGTGTCCGAAAATCACCATAAAGTGACCGAAAATCGACGTTGTGTGCCCGAACGTAGCAAAGTAGTCCCTTAGGCTAGGCTGCCGCTGCATTTCTCCTTGTACATCAACCTTTATTCCTACGATTTCAAGAAAACCCCCTTCAAAAAAGTGCTAAATATGAGAAAGTGTTGTTAAATTTTTCTGGAAATCGCCGATATACTTAATGGTATAAAACTGGGGTCACAAACACCACGATTTGGTTCAAACATGATTGTTGGCAATCTCATGATGCGCCGCTTTTTGCAATTCTCGGTAGAACCATAGCGTACTCACGTCGTATCACTACAGTTAAAACAGGGGGAGATTTTGTGAGTGCAAAGCATAACCTGGATACTCGAGAGCTTATGCTTCTTGAATCAGAGGTAAAGAATTATGGGAAGGACAAGGTTGTTGCGTACTTGCTTTGGTTCTTTGTAGGCTCGATAGGTGTTCATCATTTTTACATGGGAAGAACGGGTGTCGGAATTGGCCAGCTCTTGCTGAACATCACTTCCTGGATCCTACTCATTTTTGTTGTTGGCTTAGTTGGTTTTTTCGCACTAGGCATCTGGTGGTTTGTCGACGCTTTGCTACTAAGTGGATGGGTTGACAAATACAATCGCGAAGTAGAAGAAGGCATTGCAAGAAAAATTATCGCCACTCGTAGCGATAAGGCCGTTTGAGTCATTAACCGAGAAAACAGGCACTTTATACTGGTGCCTGTTTTCTTAAATGAAAAAAGCCCTGCAGATCGTTTGCGGGGCTTTTAATGCATCTTATATCCATTCATCATTTAGATGATCTGCTTGAATTGCTTAGCCTGCTCTTCCAATAGCTCTGCATTCGTTGACATGGTCTCGAAGACGGAGAGGGTTTCTTGAACATCTTGCTGACTTTGTTTCGAAAGAAGAATGGCCCGTGCCCCTCCTTTTGAGAGCGACTCCACTTCCTTCGTCATGTCGTCTATATTGTCACGCACACCGACGATGGAGTCATCCACCTGATGTGCTAACTTTTTCACTTCTTGGGCAACCACATTGAACCCTCGCCCATGCTCCCCAGCTCTTGCCGCTTCAATCGCTGCATTTAACGCAAGCAGATTCGTTTGCGAAGAAATCGCACGAATGATTTTCACAACGTTATGAATGCTCTCTGCTTTGGCTGTTAACATTTTAAGAGCCAATGTATTCTCATCAAGGTATTGTGACATCTGCTGAAAGCTTTTTAGAAGCTTCTCGCTCTGATTGTTTCCGAGAGAGGCATGCTCGTTCAACTGCTCTGCCATTTGTTGTAGGCTGCTGGCGATGCGATTCACCGCTTCTTCTCGTTTCGTAATATCGGTCGCAATTTTAGTCACCCCAACAACGTTGCCTTCGTTATCCAAGACAGGCATATAGGTTGCTTCTAGCCACAAGCGTTGTCCTTGTGCGCCTTTGCGTTTAATTTTATCCTGCACTCTGTTCCCTGCAAGCAACTCCTGCCAAAAAACTTCGTAATCCTTGCTATAGGCAAAGTCCGAAAAGCAAAGCTCACGGTGGTGCATGCCTATCATTTCCTGAGTGGTGTACCCCATCGCTCGAGCAAACAAATCATTCACATGCTCTACACGTCGATCCACAGTAAAGCGAATCACAGCAACATTTGTTTCCAACGCCTTTAACAATATGGAATCTGACCAGTTCACCGTAACGCTCATTCTCATCCTCCTTATAAGACTAAGGTACTTTTTACCTAGGTCATATGAACTATACCACATCCAGCCCATTTGTACTCTTTGAACCACTGACGAATTGAGTTTTCGCGCACAAACCTTTGATTTTCGAGCAGTCACCCTGGGTTTTCGCGCACTACCATCCATTTTTCGCGCACAAATGACCGATTTTCGCGCACTCTTTCTTTTTCGAGCACAAACCTTTGATTTCCGCGCGGGCACCATAGGTTTTCGCGCACTACCATCGACTTTCCGCGCACAAATGACCGATTTTCGCGCACTTTCTCTACTTCGCGCAAAAACCTTTGATTTTCGCGCGGGCACCATAGGTTTTCGCGCACTACCATCGACTTTCCGCGCACAAATGACCGATTTTCGCGGCACAAACCATTAAAGATTACCTCATCCTTCAAGTGGGTAAACCTACTATGGAGGGATTTTTCATGGCAAATCATTCACAGAACCATCCATTTGATCACCGCATTGGTCGGTATGAGCTGTTCTTCAAAAAGCGTTACAAGGTGCTGTACACGATCAATGACTTTTTAATCGGTCTTATTTTTCTTATTGGTAGTTTTTTCTTTTTCAAGGACACGTTGATAGACGCTGGCACTTGGCTTTTCGTTGTCGGAAGTGCACTACTGCTTATTCGCCCGACGATTCGCCTCGTTCATGACATTCATTTAAAAAAAGTGACTGATAATGAACAGTAGAAAACGCCCCCGAACTGGGAGCGTTTTTCTATGCATCTATGCACTATGTCGTTGGCTACGTGCCATAAGATATAGAAAGTAAGGCGCACCAAGCAGCGTAATCAATATGCCTGAAGGGATTTCCGTTGGCGCCATGACCGTCCGACCGACTGTGTCGGCCATGACGAGCAAAAAGGCGCCGAGCAAGGACGATAGCAAAATGGACTGCCTCGTATTGTGTCCAATCAACACGCGCACGGCATGTGGTGCGATCAGCCCAAGAAAACCGACAGTGCCTACACAAGCGACCGCTCCTGCAGCTAAGAGAACACCGACAAGAATGGCCCACAACCGTGTCTGCTGCACATTCAGCCCGAGGCCAGACGCACTGTCTTCATCAAAGACGAGCAAATCAAACCGTCTGGCTAGCATAAGCGCGATCGGCAAAAGCACGACGAGAAAGCCTGCAATGATCATGACATGATCCCAAGAGCGGCCATAGGTGGAGCCAGTGATCCACACATAGCCCGAGCTGCCGTAAATCGCCCCGCGGATAATCAACACCTGGATGCCAGCCGCACCGACAGCTGACACCGCGATACCGAGCAAAATTAAAACCGACGGATGCATGCCTCTTCGCCACGCCAAGCCAAACACAATCGCCGCGGCAGCGACCGAACCGATCACCGCTGCGACTGGAAGCAATGCTGATGGTAACTCCGGCCAAACGACCATGACGAGCAATGCCGCAAGCCCTGCACCAGACGTCACCCCAACGATGGACGCGTCAGCGAGTGGGTTACGCACGGAGCTCTGGATAAGAACCCCGCTCACCGCAAGCGCCACACCAGCCCCCGCAGCCACCAATGTTCGTGGTAGGCGAAGATTTAAGAGCACCGAAAATTGATCCTCTGCCCCAGCTCCGATGAGATTTTTCCAAAGCTGTATCAATGGAACTTGGGTCGCCCCTATCGTCATGCTCACGAGAATAAGCGCCACGATGACAAGACCTCCTCCAATGAACAATCGTTTAAATGGCAAACGGAGGGGTTTGGAGCCGACACTCATCGACACGTTGCCGACATTGCTGAAAAGACCTTGCATTTTTCTCATCACAAACCAAATCAGCCATGGCGCGCCGATAATGGCCATCACCGCACCTACAGGCAGCTCGCCCATGCTTCCACTACGCACGAAACGCGCAAGCACATCCGCACCCGTAATGAGGACACTCCCCCAGAGGACAACGGCTGGTATCATGACACGATACGTGCGTAAGCCGGCAAGCTTGACCAAATGAGGAGCCACGAGCCCAACAAAACCAATCGGTCCAACGACACTGACGACGATCGCCGCCAATAGAATCGCCAGCACGAGTCCCGTCATTTTTACCCGTTTCACCTTTTGCCCGAGAGATTGGGCCGTTGCCTCATCCATTCGTAAAATATCAAACTGTGTACTATAAAGCCACACGAGGAGAATGCCCCCAACGATCCAAGGCCAGACATAGAGCACCCCGTCCCAGTTGATCTGACTCAGCGACCCTGCGCCCCAGACAAACAGAGACTTGGATTGTTCGGAGAAAAAAATATGCAGTGCGCTCGTGAGCGATGCAATGACAAGGGACACGATCATGCCAGCCAACGTGAGCCGAATAGGATTGGCCGTTGGTCCGCCTGCCATCACAAACGCCAGCGTTGCCGCCCCTGTTCCACCAAGCACAGCGATCAAAAATGGGGAAGCCTGCAAAACGCTCGGAAAAAAGATCGTACCAAGGACGACCATAAAGTATGCCCCCGCATTGATGCCAAGCGTATCGGAAGCAGCAAGTGGGTTACGTGTGATCGTTTGCAACAACGCCCCAGCAACCGCAAGCGCTCCACCAGCAAAAAGCCCAAGCACCATTCGCGGTAAACGAATGTCCCAAATCAGGTTGTGATCCATCGTGTCCTGCCGATTCATTAGGGCATCAACGACGGTGCCGACTTGAATTGGAGCTTCACCGATGCAAAGACTGGCAAACATAAGAAGAACGAGGGCGAATAAACCGCCCCCGAAAATCGCTGCCAACCGAAAAGGTATGGCTTTTATCAGTGATTTCTTGCCTAAAGCGACACTCATTGTGTCAGCGCCTCCACGACACGTTCAACAAGAAATTTTGAGGATGTTGGGCCGCCAAAGGTCCATGTCGAGCCATCAATTTGGTACGTGCGTCCTTCCTTCACAAAATTCAAGCCTTCCCAAATCGAATTGCCTTTTAACGTCGTTTCAAACACATTGTCGTCATCTTGCACAATGTAGATAAGGTTCGTATCCTGAATCGCCGGAAGTGCTTCAACCGTAGATGTCGTGAAGCCCCAGTCAATATATTCGTCAGTGACCCATTCATTTTCCAAGCCGATGTTCTCAAGCGTTTGCACGATGTGTGCATCTTGGTTGAACAAACGGAGTGAGGCACTATTTTGACTCGTAAACGCCTGAGTGATCACATAGGGCAATCCTGCCTTGCCTGCTTCTTCAAGCGTCGCCTTCGCGTCATCATACGTTTGTTGTAGCTCAGCCAAGTAAGTCTCTGCAGCTTCCGTTTTGCCTACAGCCTTTGCAATTTTATTAAAGACCTCGATAGAATAGTCATACGCATTTAGGTCTGACCCTGTCGCTTTAAACTGAAGAGTTGGCGCAATTGCGTTTAGCTGATCGTACACCGCATCATGCGACGAATCGAGTGAAATAATCAAATCCGGCTGCAATGAAGCGATGGTCTCCAGATTTGGTTCCGCTCTCGTCCCAACATCCGTTACATCCTCACCAAGTGGCTCCTCTGTGGCCACCCATAATGGAAATGCCTCACTGTCTGCATTTCCAACAGGTTGAACGCCTAGAGCAAGGAGATTCTCCGTAAATGACCATTCCAGCACAACCACACGTTCTGCTGGCTTGTCCAACGTCGTTTCGCCTTTGTTATGCTCAATTGTAATTGGTCCAGTCGCTGCCGCATCCGTAGCGTCTGCACTCGCTTCAGCTTCATCACCAGAAGCTGTTTCCTCTGTAGTGGTTGCTTCGCCTTGATCCTCACTTTCACCAGAAGTGGCTGCACCGCCACCACATCCCGCAAGAATCAACATAAAAACAATAAAAAAGACTGACATTTTCAGCTTCACGTTCACCATCATTCGCTCCCCCGTATGTGTGTTATACATAGATTGTCTATACCGATTATGATAATGGTTCTCATTATCACTCATGTGTTGATTTTATCTCTGAACCGTTTTTTTGTCAATTGGTTTTTCAGGGAAAGGTAAGGTTGCACATGGGAAAAAGCCCTTTTCTGACCAAAGGGCTCAAATGCTCTGTCTTTATAGAGCATTGACATAAAAAACGTCAACATCCAGCACGTGCTAAGTATGTCCGTTGAACAGCTGCAGTTAAAAGTGCATCTTTAAACGTGTCAATGAGGTCAAGGATGACTTCATAAATACTGATAAAATCTTCAGTCTCTTCCTTTTGCTCAGACTCATCTCGAACGACCATGATATGCTCCCCATGAGCAATGCCATTTCGCTTATCAACTAGCTTATAATCAATAAAATTTTTTCTAAGTTCAAAAGGCGCTTTGTTCACGCCAATTGAAAACAAAAGATCTATCAACACGCCGTAGTTTAAGTTGGATTCCGTGCTAATATGTTCTGGACGAACTCTAAAGGTCTCCCCCGACTTTCTAGTTAATACGCCGTGAAAGACATCGACATAGGGCAACAGCCGCTTCGAGCCATCTTTTGATGCTTGCAGCAGAGCACTTTTCATTTTCAAAAATAATAAATGGTCCGCGACTTGTCCGCAATCAAGGTTTTGCTCATTTAAAAACATAAGGTACACTTTTATTGCTTTCTTTATAAATCCTTCCCAATGGGCATAAAGCAAGAGCATCCCCCCACGGATATGGATATTGACTGTTGCATAATCAGACTCCTCAATCGCCATCCGCAAAGCCGTTAATTCTTTCTTACGCCAAGAAAGATCTTTTTCTAATTTTGATTGCAAATCCTCCGTTGTTTTAATCTTCATGATGAAAAAAGTCCCTACTGTTGGCAATCAATTGTTTCATACGAGCAATTGGTCTGAGATTTTTACCCATAATGGTTTTATAATTTTCACTTTTGTACATTTCGACAATTTTATGTTCAAAAGTCGTTTCATCATAGTTCGCTATATAATCATCAATGTTCTCACTTAATCCAACGATTATAGCTTCGTATGGACCTAATTTAAAACCTCCTTTGAACCTTTCCGAATCAGCGTAATATTTTTGGAAGCTTTTCTCTCCTAACGTACGATTTAAAAAGTCAAACGTCTTCTTGAAAGCTTCTACTTCACTACCTAAACCCTTAGAATGATGAATGATATTCAAAATCGACTTATCCAAAAATTTCTCAACGTTTTCATTGCCTTGAATGGCTTTAATTTCATCAGAACGGTATACGATAAAACGGGTCACTAGTTCAACATCGAACTTCTGGTCCTTCAAACGATCTGACAGCGGTACGCACTCTTGAAATGCCCCATGATCAGCAAGTCGTTTGATTTTATAGAAGAATGGCTTGTCCTCCATAATGATTAAACAATCACGGGATTCTTGTGGTGAAAGTTTTTTACCACCTGTGTTTAGTCTCTGGAAAAGCTCATACTTCGCATCAGGATCACTTGCTTTTTTTATGATTTTTATATCAAGTTTCTCTCGTTTGAAATTAATCCTTTGTTCTTTTGTAAAAGCATTTTCGCTTTCTCCCTCCCATACTTTTCCTTCAAGGGATGGGAGTAAGGAGGTTTGAGTCATTGTGCTAGGGGCGACTTGTATCCCTTCGTCATCTTTAAATAAACCTGTAAATTCATAAATAGTTGATAAACGTTGTACCCCGTCTATCACGTCCCAAATGCCATCTTCTCCTTGCGCTACAAAAATTGGAGGGATTGGAATACCGAGCAATATTGATTCAATAAACGTTGATTTTTGGTCATCCGACCATTGAAACACGCGTTGAAACTCCGGATGGATGTCAATTTCTTCCGATTCATAAATGCTCATTAACTCACCAATGGACATCGTGTAACTGTCTGTATGAATTTCCTTAGCTTTTTGATCAATCTCTTCCTGCAACCCCATAGAATTGTCCCCTCCTCTATTTAACTTCTATTTCTTCAAGCACCTTATCGTACGTCCGATAAATAAGAATATCAATATCAGTATAATCCACCTCTCCGTTCAAGAGTTTCACTCCAATATCACGTAAAAACCACTCATCTGGCAACGGAATGGCACGGAGATCCGACGCATTTACCTGCGTATTTCCGTTATTCATCCTAAAATAGATGTCGAAGGTCATTGAACTAAGGAATGCAGCCAAACCAAGTGTTTCCTCTTCAGATAGTTCACCGTTCATTTTATAAATATAATTCACATGATTTTCCATACTTATTTTTTTGTATGGGAAATGCTTAGCGATGTAGCTTGAACATACGATTCTTTTTTTCTGTTCTTTGGCTGAGAATCGTTTGATGAGAATGAAATTGGAGGCAGCAAGTAGCAACTTATCTGATGCGCTGTCGAGTGCGACGCCTTCATTACATTCAGTTTCATTAAACGAAACCATCGACTCCTTAATATGTCTCATATAGAGTAGTGGAGCCGTTTCTGTAAACGAGAATGGTTGAATATACGCCCGATGCCTGAATGTCACCACTGGACCAGTAGAGATTGAAAGGTCCATCTCATGAAGAGAATTTGTCCAGCCAGAAAACATGTTCAATACTTCAAGTTCTCTCTGAGAGGTAGGTAACTTCAGCGCAAAATTTTTCTCTTGAAACAATACAGATTTCAACAATCTAATTGGAGCATGTTTCTGCTTGTCATATGGATCGAATGACGAACTGATTTTGACAGGTGTCATGGTAGATTCTCTTTTTATCCCACTGAAAATGACCGTTTCCTGCAACACTTTTTCATCAACAAAGATCTTTTTACGTGAGGTGAAAAGATGAAATTGCAGTGGATCAATGGCAGCGAAAAAAAGCTGTCGGAATTTCTTGAAATACACTCCCGAACAATAACTACGAGGCGTCACAAATAGAACTTGCCCATGCTTCCTCGTCATCTTTTCAGCAAGCGCCATAAACATGAAATAGACATTGGCCTGCCCAAAAACATAATCAGACATAATCTCAACATAAGGATGATCTTTTTTCACTTTAAAATATGGTGGATTGCTAATCACAAGGTCATAGTTAAGGGATTTTACATGTTGAGAAACGGCGTGCTTGTTATGAAGAATAAAATCCTCAGTGTAAATTCGGTAGGAGAACGATAACCCCCGAGATTCCATCGCTTGTTGACAAAGCGTCAAGGTTTGATCGAGAGCAGAGGTCAGTGCAGTATCCAATTCATAAACATCGACGATAAGATGGACGGCAAGCGACTCTTCAATAATGCGGTCGCAAAGGGCCGCAATTAAAATGCCATTCCCACTGCCGGGATCTAGGACCTTCAAGTGACCATTTTCAAGTACAACAAAACCCGCCATCTTTTTCGCCAAATGAAGAGACGAAAAATATTGACCTTTATTTTTTTTGTTCGAACGAGATGTGTCTTGATTCAGTACAACTGCTGCTCGTTCAGCATAAGACGCTAGTGTAGACATCTAGAATTCACCACCTAATCCACAACGGATAAGGTTATTTTACCAAAGATATGTCGGTTGGGGCAGGAGTAAAGGGAATTAAAACTTTTGAGAAGTTGTGTCGTGTTGAAGAGTTAAATGTACATGAGGGAGGTTGTTTTAAGGAGATTATAGAGGGTAACGTTTCGTTTACAATCCTCAACTAGTTGCATATTTTATATTTCAAGCCGACATCAGCCCCTTTATGAGAATCATCTCTAAGGACTGATGGAATTCTTCTCTAACCCAATACAAACTGTTTGAGCAACAGAAGAATTAATAAAGCGCGACAAAAATCAATTTTCAAAGAAACATTGAATTTTACTCTCGCCTTATATCTCGGCATTCATAACACCTCCTATTTAGTTGTATTTTCATAATAAATCAACTCAAAATAAAATTCAAACACTTTTTTAGTTAAGTTCCTCCAATTTATTTTATATTTTTTATATTAAACGCCGACAACAGCCTCTTTATAAGTATCACACTCTTATTGTCTAAACCAATTCACGTTTATATCGCATCAATTAGCAAACTCTCATTCAAATATCTAATGTGCCTACTCTGAGATTATATAAGGAGTTCGATTACTCACTAGAATCACGATATTTATCAAATACGTGTACCTATTTAACTTTGAATAACTGCACAACCCTTGAATTTTCAGTATCCATCCTTTCGCACCTGATGGCGGCTCGAGTTAAACGGTGTGAAATACGTACAGGCATAATCAAGGTTAATCAGCTCGCTGTATTCAAACACTCGGCCGTCATCGAGCAAGCCGCGGTTCAGGATTTCCATGGCGGCGACGCCTTTTTTACAATTAAGCATCTCGGCTTGTGCCTTCGAGATATTGACCGCACGATACGTGGTCATAAAATGGGAAATCTGATAGCCTTGCTGCTGAACGAAATCATGCACGGACTGAGCGATCACCGACGTGTCAAGCTGGGGAAAATAGGACACAGGCAAACGAGTCGTTTCAATTTGCATCTTTTGCATCTCGACAATCCGCACACGCTGGTACTCCCAAAGGGTCTCCCCTTCTTCTACAAAATCAAAAAGCTTCGCCATTTGTGGAGAGGCAGGAACCTGTTTTAAGTACACAATATGAGAATCAATGTCCTTGAATTTCTTCTCCGTCAATGAATTGTACACGAGCGGATTTCGCTCATTTGACCCAGTGACATAAATGCCAGCCCCTTGCACAGTGCGGACACAGCCAATGTTTAGCAGCTTTTTTAACGCCTCACGAATCGTGTATCGTGACACGCCGTACTGGATCGCAAGCTCACGCTCAGGCGGAAGCTTTTCACCAGGACGGTATTTGTTTTGATAAATTTTGCTCAGCAAGTCCTCCGAGATGAATTCTTTTTTCCGCATCGTCTGAGCGCTCCTTTCTTATCTAATTGAAGTATATTGGAAAAGCGTTTCATCGCCAAGGTTCAGTCGAGCATTTTTGGCCTTCTTCAAGAGGTTTTCCATGAGGTTCGCGCACTGCACGCCCATTTTTCGCGCGCACCAAGCCTATTTCCGCGCACTCCAACCTGATTTTCGAGCACCAATGTACGTTTTTCGCGCACTCCACCTCCGTTCGAGCACTCGACCTCAATTTTCGCGCGCCCTAAGCCTTTTTTCGAGCACTCCAACCTAATTTTCGAGCACCAATGTACGTTTTTCGCGCACCCCACCTCCGTTCGAGCACTCGACCTCAATTTTCGCGCGCCCCAAGCCTTTTTTCGCGCACTCCAACCGGATTTTCGAGCACCAATGTACGTTTTTCGCGCACCACACTTCCGTTCGAGCACTCGACCTCAATTTTCGCGCGCCCCAAGCCTATTTCCGCGCACTCCAACCTAATTTTCGAGCACCAATGTACGTTTTTCGCGCACCACACTTCCGTTCGAGCACTCGACCTCAATTTTCGCGCGCCCCAAGCCTTTTTTCGAGCACTCCAACCTAATTTTCGAGCACCAATGTACGTTTTTCGCGCACTACACCTCCGTTCGAGCACTCGACCTCCATTTTCGCGCGCCCCAAGCCTTTTTTCGAGCACTCCAACCGGATTTTCGAGCACCAATGTACGTTTTTCGCGCACCACACCTCCGTTCGAGCACTGCACCTCAATTTTCGCGCGCACCAAGCCTATTTCCGCGCACTCCAACCTAATTTTCGAGCACCAATGTACGTTTTTCGCGCACTCCACTTCCGTTCGAGCACTCGACCTCCATTTTCGCGCGCACCAAGCCTATTTCCGCGCACTCCAACCGGATTTCCGAGCACCAATGTACGTTTTTCGCGCACCACACTTCCGTTCGAGCACTGCATCTCTTCCCCGCGCGCACCAAGCCTTTTTTTGAGCACTTCTCAGCTCCCTTCCCTCACCACCCAAAAACCCCTTAGCTCGGCTAAGGGGTTTTCTCACTTTTACGGCGTATGAATCCGCCCATTCGGCAAGCGGGATTCGGTCCACTCGTGGCGGCGGTATATCACTGGCCATTCCGCGGCCATGTCTTCATTAAACTCGACGCCAATGCCGGGGCGTTCGCTTGGTTCGATATAGCCGTTGGCGACCTCGACACTTCCTGGGAACATCGCACGCGTATTGTCATCTGCCTCCTGAATCTCTTGGATCGCCGCATTATGCAGATGAATGTTCAGATGCGTGTTCACGGCTACACCAATCGGCGTCATATCCGATGGGCCATGCCAAGCGAGCTGCACGCCAAAGGCATCGCATAAGTGAGCCAATTTCAGCGCTGGCGTAATGCCACCAATCTGTGATACGTGACAGCGGATGTAATCGATTTGACGATTGACAATCAACGACGTCCACTCAGCCGGGTTGTTAAACAGCTCCCCTGTCGCGATTGGTGTGCTGCACTGGGCACGAAGCTGCGCCAACCACTCATTTTGGGCTGGCGGCAAAACATCCTCCAAGAAAAAGAGTTTATACGGCTCCAAGTCCTTCGCAAACTGAATCGCATTGTTTGGTGTCAAACGCTCATGGACATCATGTAGAAAATGGAGCTCATTGCCATAACGTTCGCGCAACGCCTTAAACATCGAGACAATTGTCGCGGTGTATTGATCAGGATCATAGTAAGCCCCTGTCCGCTGCTCCTTCGGCAAATGCATTTCCTTTTGCTTGCCTCCATAAAGGCCAATCTGACAACGAATATGCCGAAAGCCCCGCGCCTTCAACGCGTCGACGTTCGCAAACAGTTCCTCTAACGTTTCCCCATCCGCATGCGTATAGGCTTCAATCGCGCTTTTCGATTTGCCGCCAAACAGCTGGTACAACGGCATGTCAGCGAGCTTGCCTTTAATGTCCCATAGCGCCATATCGACGCCGGCAATCGCATTGTTCATGACAGGGCCATTCCGCCAGTAAGCGTTCACTTGCATGACTTGCCACATATCTTCAATATCATCCGCACATCGCCCAACGACGAGCGGTTTTACGTATTCCTCGACCATCGTTTGAACGGCTAAAGGGCGCTGTTGAAACGTTGCGCATCCATAACCGGTAATGCCTTTATTCGTCGATACTTTCACAACGATAAGATTATGACGTTTCGGGTTCGTGACGACACAGGTTACATCCGTAATGATGGTTGGATTGGTCATGTGAGACTCCTTTTTACATTAAGATTCGGTCTCATTTAATCATAGAGAATAGTATGCCGTCAATTTGGTCATATTATCCCTATGAAAACCGCTATAATACCATACCAATTTTAAATGAAACCTTGATATAAAAGGATTTCACAAATTCATTGGTTTTATTAACCGTTTTCACAACAGCCACTCGTGTGCTACGATGAGTCATGAATTCGCAGCAAAGGAATGATCACATGAAGGAACAAGAATTGGTGAAACACATCATCCGTCACGTTGGCGGAGAAGAGAATATTAAAAAGGCTTGGCACTGCATGACACGTCTGCGTCTCGACCTGCATGATTTTGACAAAATCGATCATGCGCAAATCAAAAACCTCGACGGCGTGATGGGTGAGCAAGTGAACAACAATCAGTACCAAATCATCATCGGCACCCATGTGCAAAAGGTGCACACCGCGTTGATGGACGAGCTTGGCGATACAGGAGAAGAAGACAACAAAGCGTCGTCATCATCCTCTGGTCAGAAAAAAGGCCTCTTTTCTCGCCTTTTAGATGTCGTCTCTGGCGTGTTTGGTCCCATCGTTCCAGCCATCGCTGGTGCGGGGATGATCAAAGGGATTCTTGCTGGTCTGATCGCGCTGAATGTCCTGAACGAGGAAAGCGACACGGTGATTATCCTAGACTTGATCGCCAGTGCCGTCTTCCACTTCCTGCCGTTCTTCCTAGCTGCATCAGCCGCCAAAATCTTCAAAACGAATCAGTATTTGGCCATCGCCGTGGCCGGTGGGTTTATGTATCCATCACTCATGGAAGCGGCCAAGGCCGGGGAAATTGCGCAATACCAATTTATCGGACTGCCTGTGCCCGTCCTCAGTTACGCCGCAACGGTCATCCCGATTATTTTGTCTGTCTGGGCGTTAAGCTACATTGAACGTTATGTCGATCGTTGGATGCCAAACGCTCTTCGTACGGTGTTCACACCAACATTGACGCTGTTTATCGCAATTCCAGTCGCGCTCATCGTTGCCGGTCCTTTAGGTGCGTATGTTGGGGATTTACTCGCGGCCTTTATTGAATGGCTGTTTGCGGTATCGTCTATTCTTGCCGGTGCTGTCGTTGGCGGCATTCGTCCAATTGCCATCGTCTTTGGGATGCACCATGCGATGACACCAATCGCCCTGCAAAACTTCGTCGACAACGGTTATGACATGCTGATGCCGATGATGTTTATGGCGAACATGGCGATTTGTGGGGCCACGTTGGCTGTGTTCTTCAAGACGAAGGACAAGAAAGAGAAGTCCGTTATTCTCTCAGCGGCCATTTCTGCCTTGCTCGGCATTACCGAACCTGCACTGTTTGGGGTATTGATCAAAAACCGTCGTGCCTTTATCGCTTGTACCGTCGGAAGCATGGCTGCCTCCATCTTCATTGCACTGTTCGGCGTTCGCATCTATGGCTACATTCTATCCAGTATCGTCAGCCTCGTTGCCTATGTCGGTCCGTACTTTATGTATGCCGTCATTGGCATCATCATTGCGATTGGTGTGGCATTTGCCCTTACGTTTGCGACGATGCGCAAGCGCGAAGGGGTTCTTGAATAGAGTCTTTATACAAAACAAACATGCCTTGCATTGGAGAATGTCTCCTTTATGCAAGGCATGTTTGTTTACGATTCTATTGGATAATCAAGAACATCCGCGATAAATTTCTTTTTTCCAGGGGTTGTCTCAAAAAGGGCGTCCTACATGTCAACAAATTCATCCGCTTCAGCAAGCTTCTGTTCGTTCTGTTCCGTGTTGATCAGACTCTGGGGGAGAAACAACAACTCCTCAGCAACATGTTTGTTTTCTTTATGGAGATGAAGAATGACATTCTCTTCAATGTCTGGCGAGTCGACTTCCTTCCATAGGAGAAAGAGTTCAATCCATTGTCTCGTCACAGGGGCGATGTAACTTCTTTGCTTTGTCCCATTTGGACTCAAGCAAATACTCTTTTGCATGCAAATGATCCTCTTTGTCATGCCTCTTGATAACGTTTCATTTCGATGAATACATCCCCAAGCCACAGCTTGAGATTAAACCATTCCTCTGTGTTCTTCACATGCCAAAGGTTTTCCTTATGCTTGTCCTTGAGCTCCTGTGTGACGTTGTTTTCTTCTTCTCTCTTCACACGTCGCTGGAGATGATAGCTATCTTCTTCAAGGCTATCGCGGAGGGAGCTCAAAGGTTCGTCATCGTCATGGAAGTCTTCGTCAAATTCAAAGCGGCGCTCAACGGTTGCTTTGTTTTTCTGGTGAATGAAGCAACTCCAACTCATTGTCCATAAATATTCGTAATTGACGTTCGACCGCATCAACGCCTGAGACTGAGGCCCCAAAAACCGCTGCCGCTTCTTTCTTGCTCAACGGATTCAAATTCTTAGGGTACCCTTCATCAATGAAGGAAAGGAGACCTGCTGCGTAGCGTTCTGGCATACGAATGACAGGGGCTTCACTTTCACAGAAACGGTTCCAGAAAAACTCGCCTTCTTTCCCATCAGCATCAATGGCACCTCCCGCCTGCAAGCGATGATCCATATACAGCTTCGATACGTCTTTATGGGATTGATCGGACCACGTAAGCGGCTGCTTAGTGATGCCAAGCAATAAATCGTACACCATCAGTCTATAATTGGAGATCAAGGCGGATTCAATCTCAGCGACATTGTTGCCTGCAACTTGCTTGCGCCAGCCGTCGAGATTTGCACCGATATCTGTCAATGTCAGAAACCATTCGCTTGCAAACGCCATAAAACGCTCGTCATCAAACGGAATCAAATTGGCGAATAAAAGTTGTCCGTTCGTCAGTGTCTCCCCGGCAATTGGAGTATTCAGCAAAACAACCTTCTTTTCTCCTGTAAAAAGATCCGTTCCACTCAACTGAGAATCGTCAAGCGCTTGTTCAATTCGAAGAAGCGAAGGGACAGCCGTTGCCCAGCTCCGATAAAGATCAGCAAGCTTCTTCGAAGACACTTGATGAACTGTGCCCTCGATGTAGTCTTGAAGCCATGTCCGTTTTGAGTCAGGTAATGAATGATAGAGTGCCCTCTCCATAAAGGTTTGCTCGAGAAGCATTGGGTTCAATGGCTCCGTTGGACTTTCATTTTCGATAAAGGACAAATAGCCTTCAAAATCCTCAATATAATCCTTTCGCAAGCCTTGGTAGAGCATGTAGACTTCTTGCGGGGAAATGAATTCTTTCTTCGTAAGCAAGCAACATTTCTTATATTTCTTCCCGCTGCCACAAGGGCATGGGTCATTTCGTTGAATTTTCATTGGTACGCTCCTTCACCTGGTTGTTCTGTCAATTAGGTGCTTGTCTCTCCATAGTGTGGCATAGAGAGGCTATTGTCGCAACTAATGTGGTGGGTAAGGCAAACAGGTCAGCTTTTTTCAATAGCGTTCAATGAAAATGAAAAAACCATCCTTGCCAAGGGGATCTCTTCCGTCAGCAAGGATGGTTTTTTACTGTGCTCGTTCCGTCAAAAGATTGTCAAGGTAGTCACACAAACCAGGGGCATTCTCAAACAGCATGCCAAAACACTGGCTAAATACGATCGCCAACTCAAGCTGCTCTTCATCTTGTGACGTTTTCGCCTTAAGTTGCGGGTAATCCAGCATTTCTTCGGCAATGCGCGGGTTTTTCTCGTGGAGACAGAGGACGTCATCGTCATCAATCTCCGGGGAGTCTTCAATATTCCAACGAATGTAGATGCCAACCCACTCACTTATTAGACGATCCATTCGTCCTTCGGCTAGCAAGGACTGAGCCTTTTGCCATGTCTCTTCAAGCAAATACATTCGCAGTAAATGCAATCGGATGTGCAGCGGATCGCTTTGATCAGCGTCAAGAAGCTCGAGATAATGCCGTTCTGCTTCCCGAAAACGTTCCATGGCGACCAATAGATGCCCAATAAGCTGTTTTAAATCAAACCACAGATGAGTTTCCTTCAAGCGGTATAAACGTCCCTTATTTTTCATCCGGAGCGCTTTCGTGACCGTTTGTTCTTCTCTTGCCAATTGCTCCACAAACTCGTCTTTTTGTTGCTCCAGAACTTCCATGACAATCCGTCTCGATTCAGTATCCTCTTGCGGTTTTGCTTCATGGGAAGGACCAAACAATTGATGCACGAAGTCCTCATTTATATCAATGTCCACTTTCAGATCAGGGGAATGCTCAAGTTCATCATCCATAAACTGGCGAAATTGTCGTTCCACATCAGCGACCGCTGACAGAGAGACACCAAACGCCTCAGCCGCCTCTTGCTTGCTCACAGATTGTCCTTCGATTGGCCACCCCTCATCAGTAAAATACAGCAGGCCCGCTGCATACCGTTCTGGTTTACGAATACGCGGAGCTTCTTTTTGGCAATAGCGATGCCAGAAAATGGTCCCAACGACACCGTCCCCATCAATCGGAGACTTCACTGCCTCACGATACGTTGTATACAAATTTAAAACCTTCACATGGTTCGGATCATTCCATTGTATAACGTCCTCATCTGCGACTGGATTCAACAGGTCGAGGACCCACTCAGAATAATTTATTTTCAAGAAGTCTTCAATGTCAGCCTGCTTTCGTCCCCGGACGTCTTCCTCCAACGCTTCCAATTGCGGGGCACAATCCTCCCTGTCAAAGAACCATTCATTCGCAAAAGCCATAAACAACCCATCATCGCCAAAAGGAATGAGATTGGCAAGAAGCAATGCATCACTCCCTAATTGGTCCTTCTCCACAGGGGCATTCAGCTGAACCGTTTTTTCTTCCCCAGTAAAAAGATCGGTCCCGATCACACGTGCATGAGTAACCCATGTCTCGACGCGAAGAACGGATGGAACGACATTCGGCCAGCGGCGATAAAGGGTACGAAGCCCCTCCGATGAGATGCGTTTGATCGTCCTCTCCACATAATGCTCAAGCCACGTTTGGTTGGTTTCGTGATGCGTCTGATAGAGAAGCATATCCGTAAACATGTGCTCTTCTTCAGCATATTCATCGGCTTTCTCGAGGATCATCGGCTGTGTGTACGTATTAAAAAGATCGTAGAATTCTTTGCGAACCCCTTGATAAAGCATTTGGACCTCTTGAGGGGATACGAATTCTTTATTTATAAGCAAGCAACATTTCTTATACTTCTTCCCACTGCCACAGGGACAAGGGTCATTTCGTTGAACTTTCATTGGCACACTCCTTCACCTAATTTGTCTGTTATCTAGATACCAGTCTATCAACAGTTTGGCATAGAACATCGATTGCCGCAAATGCTAAGATAGGGCAAAAAGAAAACCAATGTTCACCTAACCTCAGTTGCTCAAGAATTTAAAAAAACAAACCATGTACACACTGGTTTGTCTATATGAAAATGCTTCAGTCGCTGACTGCCGACAGATAGTCATGTACTGGCCATTTTTCGCTTCTAGTTTTCTCGGTCTTTTTCAAAATAGATTTTCTTCCTGCGAAACACATGATCGTGCACAGCATCCGTTTTAGCGATGTTGTCCTCTAAATGAGTTCTTAAGGTGTTATTATCTGACTGGATATGCTTAACGTCCGTTTTCACCTCGTTGATATCATACGATAATTGTTCGAACATGTGCACGATTTTATCTAACTTTGCATCCATGTGATCAAATCTTTTATCTACACCATCAAATCTTTTGTCCATGGCATCAAACCTTTTATCTACACCGTCAAATCTCTTATTTACGGCATCAAATTTTTTATCTACATCATCAAATCTCTTATCTACGGCATCAAATCGTTTATCTACACTTTCACTCAGCTTCTGAATAGTCAATTCTAATGACGTAAGCTGTTTAGTAACGCCCATGAATCTTTCATCTATTTGAAGGGACTCAAGGTATCTGTACACCTTTATACCGATAGCATCCTCAACGAATTCATTAGTGAGATCCTTGTTTTCTTTACCCACCTTCACCAACCTCCCCTTAATCTCAAATTTTAATACGCTAGCATGTACTCAATAACACCACTATGTTTCTCTACGATATAGTTCCTTTAGAAGATATAGATCAATGCTATTATTCGAAAACGCTAGAGCTAGACATTATCACAGACTATAGCTGTAAGAACATCCTATCATTTTGCAGAAAAAAAGCGCAACAGAGCATATAAGCAGGGGAATCTGTACGTGCACCATGTCGAGGGCTATCATCATGTGAATGTAAAAGGTCACTAGAAAATTCTTATTCAACGCGAAAGTGTTCTGCCCCCATGAGCTTCCACTGGTTTCCTGTCCGTTCAACGATTCCCTCTATCTGAATGCGTTTATTATCACGGTGCGCGTCGCATGCGAGTTTATATTCATTGACGCTTAATGGCACATATACATTTTGCCACATCAACAAGTATGTCCTCAACCGGACGGTCTTCAATCTCCGCTAATGCATAGATCAACTCTTTGACTCTCACAGGATAATCTTTATAAGAGGGACTTGCGGGTAGGACTGCCTGAATTCGGCTTCCTGTGATGTCCTCGGGTCCTTCAAATACCACTAGTTTGTCAGAAGGGAAATCATTCACCCTGTCCCACCCTTGTAATTTTAGATATCTCACAATATGGGGCATGGGAATTGACGACATTTCATCGTGAATTCTCATCACATTTCACCTACTTTTGCTAAATCCACTGTCGTTTAGGGATTTTACATTTATCTTTAGTTGAAACATTCTGATTTATGACACCGCACTGACTTCATAAATTGACTCACTAGCGTTGCATTAAAAGGTACTGATCATTAAAAATACAAAGAATGTTCAATAAACAAGTCGTTATACAATGAAAAAACCCTTTACAATGGA
>NZ_SNYJ01000013.1:28098-115704 GCF_004363045.1 Aureibacillus halotolerans | reverse complement strand
GAGCACGGTACATCGCTTGGCATTCACTGGTACAATCTTTGGCATTCGTTGGTAAGATCTATGTCAATGATGGTACATTTCATTGGCCGTAATCAATTTTTCAATGACAAAGCATTGTATTGTTTTGAAGGTTCGAAATGGTAGAATGGAAGCATAACTTTACGGAAAGAGGTGGCTTTTGTGAAGAAGATCGAATTAGGAAAAAGTGGATTGGAAGTAGGGGAGATTTCGCTTGGATGCATGCGGCTGAGCTCGCTTTCTCAAGACGATGCGAGACACGTTATTGATAATGCGATAGAACATGGCGTCGATCTGTTTGACCATGCGGACATTTATGGTGGTGGAGAATCAGAAACGGTATTTGCGAACGCAATCGGGATGGATTCTTCCGTACGTGAAAAAATGATCCTCCAAACGAAATGTGGCATCCGCAAAGGGCTTTATGATTTTTCGAAGGAGCATATTTTACGCTCAGTAGAAGGTAGTTTAAAGCGGTTGCAGACGGAGTACATCGATATTTTGTTATTGCACCGACCGGATGCGTTAATGGAGCCAGATGAGGTTGCAGAAGCATTTAATGAGCTGGAGAAAAGCGGGAAGGTTCGTCATTTCGGTGTTAGTAACCACAATGCGCTACAGATCGAACTGCTGAAAAAATCAGTTGAGCAAAAATTGATCATTAACCAGATGCAGTTCAGCGTCATGCATACGCCGATGATCGATGCCGGCATCAACGTCAACATGCAAAATGACGGGTCGGTTATGCGTGATGGCGGGATGCTCGACTACAGCCGTTTGAATGATATGACCATCCAAGCGTGGTCGCCGTTTCAATATGGCATGATCGAAGGGACGTTTATAGGAAATGATAAATTTCCAGAGGTTAACGGAAAGCTTCAGGAATTTGCGGAGAAATATGATGTAACGGATTCAGCGATCGCCATTGCGTGGATTTTACGCCATCCTGCCAACATCCAGCCTGTCATTGGGACGATGAATCCACAACGTTTAGCAAATATCGCAAAAGCTTCAGACGTGAAGCTGACGAAAGAAGAATGGTACGAACTTTACCGAATCGCAGGAAATACACTGCCTTAAACCGAACGCTTCGGCAAAATACTTCGCTTTCACCCTAAAGGGTACAAGTGCAACATCGACTCGAGAAGACCTCGTCGTGTTTTCTTTGCCGCCGGGCACGGCTTCAGCTTCCTCGGAAAGCAAAAAAAGCTTTCCTGCGGGATCTTCAGCTCGCGCTGTTCCCGCAGGAGTCTGTATGTTGCCTACGCTTATGGCCTATGTTTTAATTTCATGCTACTTTTGTTGTTCGGTTTCAAGGAAAGAACTCACTTGTACATTGAAAATCTACTATGTATAAACAAGAAGCCTATGTATTTGTAAGTGTTTACTCTTTTTGAAAGGTCTCTATTAGATATATACACATGGTTCCGCTCAAGTTAATGGCAAACTTAGCATGTCTCTCACTAGGTTTTGTATTGTTTCTTCCTTTACCATGGGAGTCCCCAAATTCATTCCTCAAGGAGCCAAGTCCTGTTACAACTCCACTTATTGATCCGAGAATTTGCTTGAATATCCCTTCACTGTGCTGGTCGGGAGCCATATTTAATAATTGAAAAACTTGTTTATATAATTGATTCAAACTATCTCCTTTCTTATAATTTTCACCTTTTTCATCAAGAATCCACTTCAAGGTGCTTTCAATCATGGACAATGACGCCGTAATTGCATCTTCAGGGTCGGTTTTTGCTTGGTTAAGAGCGCGTTTCCAGTCATTTTCCACATGCTCGATGCTATATTCACTTGTGTATCCTTCTATCTCACTAGTAATGAATGTGGAGTTGGTATATTGTATCTTACCGTCAGAAAACTCATATCCGTCTCGTTCAAGTAATTTCAAAAATTGCCGCCAATCTTTACCTTCCAAGAAATCTTCATCTTCTTCTAGTTCTAAATAGAAAATTTCAAATACATTCAAGAGCTTTCTTGCATCATGTGAGTTATTTAAGTTTAATGAAGCGACATAGGTATCAGCAAGAGCCCTTCTTTGTCCTCCTAAATTACTTGCGTATTTCTCATTTTCAAAAATCCCTTCACCTTCAAACAATTTTTGTATCCTTGCCAGAGAACTATTTCCGCTTAACAAGTCGTAGAAAACGTGCAATGTGCGTTTGTGTACCATTTGCAACCCCCATATATGATATTGCTCCTGCTATTTTACCAAAAATTAAAACAGGGTTTAACCAAAAGCTGCCACTAGCGAAACTCCTGCGGGAACAGCGAGCTAAGCGAGACCCCACAGCGCGCGTGAAAACGCGCCGAGGAGGCTCGCAGTTCGCCCGCGGAAAGCGAGCGTATGGCTGCTTGTCTATTATGAGGGCACTAGCTTTGCCTACACCTGTGGATCTTCTGATTTTCCGTAAATCATGACGCTATTTCCCTTTTCTCAATTTAGCCTGTGACATATCAAACACCTTTTTAAATTGTCGATAAAAGTGTGCTCGATTGCTTCCCGATCGTTGACGTTTTGCGTCAGAAACTGAATAATGTCCGAATTTGCTATTGAAGAAGAACCTAATAGCCACTGTTCCGTTTGCCTTGTGTAGGACCTTTGCAGCACATTAGCAAGAAGAATAAGCATGGCGTCAATAATAAAGGATGAAATGGACAAATCCTTGTTAAATAATTTTTCTGTATGGTGTTTGAAGATCAGTGTCGCACGAAGCAATCCTCCCTTACATCATACTAAACGTACATTACGCTCGGGTGAAAGGGTTGTCAATCTGTATTCTTTAGGAAGACATTAAAGGCACCATCCTTCCCAATTCTGTTACAATGGAAACGAGGCATTTATGTACGGTAAAGGAGATGGGACATATATTTTATAAAGAGCTTTATTTTTACCCGGGCAACACGCCTACTTTTGGGACAATCAGGACCTATACACCGCCCGATTTTGAAGGGTTAATTCGTCTGCAAGAAGAGTGCTTTCCACCGCCATTCCCGTCTGAGCTTCACTGGGATGTTGAACAGCTTCAAAATCATGTAACGCTATTTCCTGACGGTGCTTTATGTGCAGAAGTGGATGGAAAGCTTGTGGGATCTATTACAAGCTTGATTGTTAGAGAAGAGGATTATGCAGAGCACACATGGGCGACGATAACCGATGATGGCATGATTCGAAACCATAATCCACAAGGCGATGCGCTTTATGTGGTCGACCTTTGTGTAAGCCCTGAATTTAGGGGGCAAGGAATCGGAAGCAAGCTTATGAGTTCATTGTACGAGGTTACAACCGCCTATCGCTTAAAAAAGCTGTTCGGAGGTGTGCGAATGCCAGGGTATGCAAAAGTGGCTGATCAACTCACGCCTCATGAATACCTGGAGGACATTCTCTCAGGCAAGAGAACTGATCCGATTGTCACGATGCTAATGAAAAGTGGTCGGCGCCCGATAAAATTACTGCCGGATTATATCGATGATGACCAGTCAAAAGGGTACGCCGTTCTAATGGAGTGGGCGAATCCCATCTTATCAGAATCCAATATTCCTTGACCGAGAGAAGCTATCCCTAAGATCACAGCAATGATCTTAGGGATAGCTTCTTTTGTTTTTAATGATAGGCGTTTAAGGGAATTGTTGCAGAGTCTGGAGTCCTACATGTAATGAGACATATCCGTGAGGCGGTAGTCCTAGAAAAGGGAGAATGAGGTGATTTTTGTAATGTTAAGTCGGAAATACAAAACTACTTTCGATATTAAAATTCAAAAAGAGTCAGTTTTAGGAACGAACGATCCCCTTATGTTAGATATCCTGACACACTAATTGAAATAAAGGCGTAAATTTTCTAAAATCGGTTGACAGCAAATTTATTGTGCGTAAAATAAGAAATACGATAATGATGTTAGAAAACTTACCTTTTATAGGTGAGGAAAATTAACATGATATTGAAAGGGGAATGGATGGATTGGAAATACCACAGCTCATTAACACACTTTGGGTCGTCGTCTCTGCAATTCTAGTCATCTTCATGTTAGGCGGATTTATCATGCTCGAGGCTGGTTCTACGAGGATGAAAAATGCTGGTCACATTGCCGGCAAAACAATCTTTACGTTTGGGATTTCCTCTATAGTCTTCTGGGCGCTAGGCTATGGCTTGATTTTCGGAGAAGGAAACGCATTTATCGGCTTTTCTAACTTCTTCTACGATGGAGGAGACCTGGGGCAAGATATTGCTGGACCTGCGTTCTTTCTATTCCAAACCGCATTTGCGGGCATCTCCTTAACCATTGCGTTCGGTGGTTTCGCGGAGAGAGCGAAGCTTTCCGTCTACGTTCTGTTCGCTGTCTTGTTCTCCGTCTTGGTTTACCCGGTGATTGCTCACTGGATCTGGGGAGGCGGCTGGTTGTCTGCGCTTGGAAAGCAGGATTTTGCTGGATCAACCGTTGTGCATTTAACCGGTGCGATGGCCGCGTTGGCAGCGACGCTTCTTTTAAAACCTCGTCTTGGCAAATACAATAAGGACCGTTCACCGAATCAATTGTTTGGTCACAACCAAGTGTTTACGGCTTTAGGGGTATTAATTCTATGGGTCGGTTGGTTTGGTTTTAATGCAGGAAGCACGCTCGGTGTAGATGATGGCTTCTTCGGCTATGTTGCGCTTGTCACGAACATTGCAGCAGGCGTAGGGGCGATAGGAGCACTTGCTGTCTCTTGGATGAGTGCTGGAAAGTCTGATGTACCAACGATGCTCAATGGAGCACTTGCTGGTCTCGTCGCCATTACAGCATCCTGTGCATTCGTTTCACCTCTTGGTGCTATTATCATTGGACTCGTTGCCGGTATTTTGGTTTACTATAGTATGATATTGTTTGAAAAATTAAACATTGATGATCCGATTTTTGCCCTCTCTGTTCACGGTATGGCAGGTGTGTGGGGCACATTATCCACTGGATTTTTCGCAACACCAGAATTGGCGGCTGCCAATGGTGGGCGTGCAGGTCTTTTCTATGGAGGCGGATTCGAGCAGTTGCTCGTGCAAGCAACGGGTGTTGGCGTTTCAGCGCTTTACGCGTTTGGCGTTGCCTTTGTCCTGCTACTAGTCTTGAAAGCTGTTCTTGGTGGCTTGAGAGTATCTGAAGAGGAAGAAATTATGGGTCTTGATATGGCTGAGCATGGCAGTTACGGTTATCCAGAGTCTATGCAAGCCGTTGTCGAGCAAGCTGCATCAAAAGAATCAGCAACTTCGGCACCACAAGGGAATTCATTTAAAGGCTAGCTATGGAGAGGAGTTTTGCTTGTGACTGACACTCCAGATGTATACGAAGAGATCAGGATCTGGCGTGATGAGCAGTTGAGTGAAGCGGCTTATCATCCTGCAAAGCTTCGAGAACTTCATGATCATGTTTTGACGCGAACGGCGGAGGCGGCACTCGGCCGCTTTTCGCGCGTTTACGGGGAGCCGCCTGTGGCGTTTAACTGGTTTGTGATGGGAAGTGCGGGACGAATGGAACAGGCGTCAGCGAGTGATCAGGATCATGGTATTGTCTTCACTGAAGAGGGGCATGAAGAGTATTTTCTGGGGCTTGGAAAAGAGCTAAGTGATGGCTTGTACGAGCTTGGGTACCCTTACTGTGAAGGAAAGGTAATGAGCTCCTATCCACGCTGGTGCAAATCTGAAGCAGGTTGGTTTGAACAGCTCGAATATTGGATGAATGAGAGTGCGTGGGAAACAATTCGTCATTTAATCATTTTCATGGATGGACGCACAGTTTTAGGTGACGATACTTTGCTTGCCAGGAGCAAAGGCCATGTGTTCAAGCGTGTGCTTCAAAAGCAGGACGTGTTGTGCCGAATGGAGGAAAACACGCGCAAACGAAAAAAAGCAATGGGTGTCTTTGATCAGCTGTTGCCGGAAGACCATGGACCACATACCGGAGCACTGCAATTAAAAGAAACAGCGCTGCTCCCTTTTATCAATAGTGTTCGTTTGATGGCGATTGAAGAGGCATTGCTGGAAACCTCAACCTTAGACCGTTTAGAGCAGTTAAGTCGTCGCTTTCCTGGCAATACAGATTTGCCGAGGTGGCGTACCGATTACGAAAACCTGTTAGCCCTTCGCTTGCGTTTAAAAGAAGCAAACAGTGCCTATGAGGATGTCCATTACGTCGATGTGAAATCGTTAGGGAAGGAAGACAAGAAACAGCTCAAGCATTTGCTCAAAGAAGCTGGACGTATTCATCAGCAAATTCATCAAAAAGTAAGGAAAGGGTGCTCCTCCCATGCCATTTCAACGAATTTCTGATATGATGCGTCGCTTCGGAGGGCGTGGGTTTTCTTCCTTATCAGAAACCAATCCTAGTCATGCCGCCTTTGTACGCAAGCTCCAACGAGAGATGAAACGCCATGAAACGTTATCGGTGCCTCTTAAGCAGCTGGAGTTGACGGTGTTTGACTTTGAGACGACTGGGTTTTGGCCAGACAAAGGCGATGTCATTCTGTCCATCGGTGCGATTAAAGTGAGAAACGGCGAATGTACAGACGACACCTTTTATTCAACGGTCTTATACGAAGAGCCGCTTGCGCCAGAAATCGCTGAGTTGACGGGGCTTACGCATGAAGAATTGCTCGATTCTCCAGCAATAAAGGATGTGCTCGCATCGTTTCTCTCTTTTGTTGGTACCGATGTATTGGTCGCTCACCATGCAGGACATGAAAAGCGATTTATGGAGGCGGCGTTTTTAGACACGTGGGGAATGGGCTTCAAGCGACGTATTGTCGATACGATGTGGCTTGCTAGACTGGCGTATCAATCTGCAGAATTAACGACACTTGACGAGTGCTGTCAAGCAGCAGGCATTGAGATTGAGCATAGGCATCATGCCCTTGAGGACGCGAAAGTGACGGCCACGCTCTGGTGCAACAGTGTGTCCAGCTTTGAAAGAGGATCTGTGAGAACGCTGCAGGATGTATACGAACAGCTCGGCATGTTTTAAGAAATGAGAATATAGGCAGCTTGCATTGGGAAGCATAACACTTGTAAAAAGAATGCTATGGGTGTACAATAGCTTTCCATTAACAGAGGAGCACTATTCTCACGGCCAGTTAGAACGACCGTGTCTTTAGTGGCTTTCATGCGAAACTGCATGAACAAAAGCTTACAAAACAAAGACATGAGGTGAACCAAATGAAAGCAGGATTAGAAATGCTTCTCGGCATGGTTTTGCTAGGGGCTATTTTATTTGTTGGCGTTGTCTACGTTCAGGATTCTCCCGAACAGGAAGCGCGACATATGTTGTCTATGGTGCAACAAGGCGTGCAACCAGAGTCCATGTCTACCGCAGATTATGAACAGCTACGCTATTATTATGAGTATACCGAAGCGCATAACTTACCTGCGCCAGATCATTTTATTTTTGTGAATGATGGTCAGGGGCCGGACTATGACGTTCAAGTTATTATGGATTCCTTTACTACAGATAAGCAAACTGGCGACCCAAAAGTGTTGTCTGGCTCCCTTCATCTGCAAATGACGAAGCATCATCAAGGCATCCTAGGGCAAGGTCAGTGGACCGCTAAGGTAGATCAATTGGAACGATTTTAAGGAACTCACACGTGGGTTCTTTTTTTGGTGTAGTGGTTAATAGGTGTGTGAGTTGGTAAGCGTGCCTTGGGCGTCAAGCCCGCAAGTAAATTCAATCAATCACATACTTCTTTTTTACTTGGGCAATCCTACTTGTAAAGGAGTTGATTGGGAAGATGAAAGGGCTTGTCATTGCTATGGCTGTTCTCTGGCTGTGGTCTTTTGACGTTTCCCAGGCTTCCGCGGCAAGAAGCCATGAGATCCCACCAGTACGTATGCTTCACTTGACGAGTGGAGTGGAGGAGGTGTGGGCCAACGGGGAGCTAGTTCAAAGGGCCAGCTTGCGATTGTTTACATCGTTCACAGCGTATAAAAAAATTGATTCTGCATCAAGGTTGCCTAGGGATGGCGTTTTAGTGCGTATTCCGTTTATGCCGCCTGTTGTTATAGACAATACGTCGTTTAGCGGCCAAGTCATTCAGCTTGTCGTCGTTATTCCGGAGGAAAAAAAGCCTTGGGTCCTTTTGAAAGATGTTGAAGGATCGTGGTATGAGTGTGAAATGTCGTCTTCTGTAGATGAACTTTTACTGGTGCTTTCCGGTGCGGTGCCCAATTAATAGGCAAAAAAATGTTAGATTTTATGTAAAACGGGTAAATCAGAAGTATGGTGGATGATCGCCATGAAATGAAAGGAAGTCCTCAAATTGAATCGTGTGTTTTTTTGGATGGTTTGTATTGGTGTCCCATTTTCAGTTCTGGGTAGCTTCTATCTGTCCTCTACGCTAATGTTTATCGTCTATTCTTTAACGATTGTTGCGTTATCTGCCTATATTGGCAGGGCAACGGAGAGCTTGGCAATCGTCACCGGTCCAAGGCTGGGTGGTTTGCTCAACGCCACGTTCGGCAACGCCGTGGAATTAATTATCTCGATTTTTGCTTTGCAGGCGGGGCTTGTGAATGTGGTCCTTGCCTCCCTCACTGGTTCTGTTATTGGGAATCTGTTACTTGTTGCAGGGTTATCCTTTTTTGTTGGGGGATTAAGATTCAAACGCCAAACCTTTAATGTGCATGATGCGCGTCATCACTCTGGGCTGCTAATTTTTGCAGTGCTCGTCGCGTTTGTTATTCCAGAGATTTTTTCACAACAAGTATCAGAGGAAACAACCTATACAATGAGCATTGCCATCTCTATTGTGTTAATCGTATTTTATGCTTTAGCTCTTATTTTCCGGCTAGTGACTCATCGAGGTGTTTATTCTCAGCCAGGTGATGAACCTGAAGAGGAAGAAACCCCAGAGTGGTCAGCGCGTAAAGCGACCATCATACTTGGATTAACTACGGCAGCGGTCGCGTACATTTCCGAGCAGCTCGTACATACATTAGAGGATGTGGCGAGAACGTTTGGATGGAGTGAACTTTTTATTGGGATTATTCTCGTCGCCATCATCGGGAATGCTGCGGAACACGCGTCAGCCGTCTTAATGGCGTACAAAAATCGCATGAATGTCGCCATTGAAATTGCTTTAGGGTCAACGATACAGATTGCAATGTTTGTTGTACCACTGCTTGTGTTTTTGTCATTTCTGATTGGACAACCAATGGCCCTGGTGTTTACAATACCTGAACTTATTGCAATGATCGTTTCTATATTTCTTGTGATTTCAGTGACCAACGATGGCGATACGAATTGGTTTGAAGGAGCGCTATTGCTTGGGGCGTATATTATTTTAGCGATCGGATTTTATTTTCTTTAAACGAAAAGGAGAAGTGATCTAAAATGAAGACGTATACGGCAACCGTTTCCACTAAAAACAATCGTACTCAACTGAGTGCTTCAGGCTGGACGTATAGAGAGGTGTATCAAAAGCTGGCGAAACAAAGCAAGACGCCGCCAGCATTTCCGAAAACCCCACGGTAAATGGCAAAGGACTATTGACGTTCAGGATCAGCCTTGGTATAATTTCAGAAATTTTATCTAAAATGTCAACGAAAGAGAGAGTAGCTGTTTGGCGCATGCTTAGCGAATTGGGGAGAGTGAGAGCCCAGTCATGAACCAGCAGTGAACCGGACTCTGGAGAAGCAGGCCTGAACGTCTGAAGAAAGTAGGGCTTGACGTTAGTCGCGTTATCGACTAGGAAGTGGGAAAGATTTATTTGATGATCTTTCCAATAAGAGTGGCACCACGGACCCCCGTCTCTTTATTGAGATGGGGGTTTTTTGCGTGCAGAAAGGGTTGGGCAAATGGAATCATTGAAAACGATTTGGAGTACGGTCGTACAAGAGGCGGTTGCGGAAAATGTAACTTTAGATGACGTCTATCAGCTGATAGAGACCCCGAAACAAGCTGGGCATGGAGATTTGGCCTTTC
Source organism: Aureibacillus halotolerans (assembly GCF_004363045.1). NCBI lineage: Bacteria > Bacillati > Bacillota > Bacilli > Caryophanales > Bacillaceae > Aureibacillus > Aureibacillus halotolerans. Next base: position 105,739 of record NZ_SNYJ01000013.1, on the reverse strand, counting down.
CATGCTTTATCTTGGCTAAACAACAAAGGAAAGCACCGACAGTGATTGCTTCGGAGCTTGCTGAGCGCCTTCACCATCCTTGGATTAAGCGCGTCGTTGCTGTAGGCGGGTATGTCAATGTGCTCTTTCATCGCAATATCATTGCGAATCAAGTGCTGAAACAGATATTGGACAATGGAAGCACCTACGGCTCAAACAGCTCTGGGAACAACGCAAACGTTCCGATTGATTTTTCGTCTCCGAACATTGCAAAGCCTTTTTCAATGGGGCATCTTCGCTCAACGGTCATAGGGCAATCTATAGCTCGACTTGCTGAAAAAAATGGCTATATGCCCATCCGCATTAATTATATTGGCGATTGGGGGACGCAATTCGGTAAGCTCATTGCAGCATATACATTATGGCATACGGAGTATGATACGAAAGCAGACCCCATTCGTGCCTTGTTTCAGATGTATGTTCGTTTTCACAAGGAGGCAAAACATACTCCTGAGTTGGAGGATGCAGGCAGACAGTGGTTCGTAAAGCTCGAAGCAGGGGATGCAGATGCGTTGGCGCTTTGGCGCTGGTTTCGTGAGCTGTCTTTAGAGTCGTTTAATCACTTGTATCAACGACTTAATGTGAGCTTTGATCTTGTGCGAGGCGAGGCCTATTATAACGACAAAATGAAACCAATTGTGAATGAGCTTAAAAGCAAAGGTTTGCTAGAAGAGTCTCAAGGGGCTTCAGTTGTTCGCTTGGATGGTGAGGTGCCCCCTTGTCTTATTCAAAAAAAGGATGGCGCTTCATTGTACGCTACGAGAGATTTGGCGGCGGCGTTTGATCGTCACACGTCCTATGAACCAACACGAATGTTGTATGTGGTAGGGCAGGAGCAGGCGCTTCATTTTGTTCAAGTGAAGGAGGTGCTAAAAAAGATGGGTGCCTCTTGGGCAGACCAAGTGGAGCATGTCTCTTTTGGACTGCTTTTATCTGGTGGGAAAAAAATGTCCACGAGAAAGGGGCACGTCGTCATGCTAGAAGACGTTCTAGATGAGGCGAAAAATCGCGCGCTCGCCTCGATCCAAGCAAGAACGCCTCATTTATTTGAGATGGAAAAGGTGGCCGAAAAGGTTGCTGTTGGGGCGCTGATCTTCCATGATTTAAAGCATTATCGCCAAAATGATGTGGAATTTTCTCTGGAGCAGATGCTTACCTTTGAAGGTGAAACAGGTCCGTATCTTCAGTACACCTTTGCTAGAGCAAAAACGCTGTTAGAAAAAGGGGGATGGAGCGAAGCTGATCAGCATACAATAACAGAAATTGACGAGGAGGCATGGCCGATCGTTAAAGCATTGGAAGAATGGCCAGCAAAAATTAAGCAAGCGTGGCAGCAGACAGATCCTTCACTCATCGCAAGGCATCTGCTTTCATTGGCAAAAGCGTTCAACACATTTTATAGCCAAGTGCGTATCATCGACGATTCTGCGAACAAAGCTACACGTTTGACGATTGTGTGGACAGTTGCCACTGTGTTAGAGGATGGGCTGAAACTGTTGGGAATTCAGGCGCCAGAGAAAATGTAACAAAACACCTTGAAGCTTGCAGGGTGCCTTGTAGGCATGTAAGATACACAGAGATGTTGGTGGCAAAGGTGGGAAGAAAAATGAAAAAACAACTGGCATTGCCTAAAGTGTTAGAAACGTATCGAGAACAATTTGAGCAGACGATGTTACCGTTCGTGCGCTTGCGCGGCGTGCTAGCGAAAACAGGCCCTTACGATAGCAAATTCGGGGGTACGCCTTATTTTCCAAACAATGAATCGTATCCTGAGGACAGCCATGGGGTTCCAATGAAGCTGTTGGCGCAATTGAACTTCGCACAACTTCCTGCGCTTGAAGATTATCCAGACAAAGGCATTCTTCAGTTTTACATTTCCGTCAGCGATGACGTGTACGGAATAGACTTTGATGAGCCTTTAAGCCAAAAGGATTTCCGTGTATTGTATTTTGAAGAGCTTTTCGAAGAGCAGGAGCTTATGTCTGATTTTTCATTTGTGAGGACGATCGACAGCTCGCCTTTTGAAGAGGACGATATCGACATTGCCTTGTTCGCCGTTTTGGATGAGGAAATGGTGTCCGTCGGTGATGTTCGCTTTAAAACACACTTTCACGATGACGCGTGGCACTTTTTTAAGCAATACGGACATGAAGCAGATACGACGTGGGGGGACTATAATGATCTCCACGGAGGGCAGGGACATAAAATAGGGGGATACGCGTATTTCACGCAAGAGGACCCTAGGGTCTATGAACACCAGTCGCATTCGCGCCTATTGTTTCAGATAGATACAGACTATTCAATGGGCATTTTATGGGGAGACTGTGGCGTAGCCAACTTTTTTATTCGTGAAGAGGACTTAAAAAACCGCAACTTTGATCAAGTATTATACAACTGGGATTGCTCATAGCACAGGTCTGCTATGAGCATTTTTTGTTTCCCAGTGAATGTAATGAGGTTTTAGTGACGAACGGGATCTGCGACATGCACAAGCTGCTTGCCGATGTTCGTGCCTGAAAAGAGTCCGAGAAAGGCATCTACAGTGTTTTCAAAGCCGTCAATAACAGATTCTCTGTACGTCAGCTTACCTTGCAATAGCCACTCTGTTAGTTGGGCTTCGCCTTCCGCGTAACGATGCGCGTAATCAGAGACAATGAATCCTTTCATTAAGGCACGGTTTACTAGTAAGTTCGGTTGGATGCGAGGCCCAACGTCTTGTTTTTGTAAGTTATATAATGATATTTGACCGCAAATCGGGATGCGAGCACCGTCATTTATGAGTGAAAGGGCAGCGTCTGATACAGGACCTCCGACATTATCAAAGTAAATGTCAATCCCATCTGGACAGGCGGTCTCCAAAGCAGAGGGCACATCGTCTGTTTTATAATTCACTGTTGCGTCAACGCCTAATTCTTTGAGATACGCTGCTTTTTCATCTGATCCCACGATACCTACCACGTGAGCACCTTTTAATTTTCCAATCTGACATACTAAACTACCAACAGCTCCAGCTGCACCGGACACAACTAAGGTGTCTCCCTCCGAAGGGTTGCCGATGTCAAGCAGGCCGAAGTAGGCTGTCAATCCAGTCATGCCAAGTGGTCCTAAGAAAACGGATGGAGGAAGCGGATCCGATGTAATTTTCCTGAGCAGGCTTTCCTTGACGGCATTGACACGTCGGAACGGCAAAATGCCGGTCACAAGATCACCGACAGCAAAAGTATCCGTGGCGGTTTCAGTCACTTCTCCTATGAGCCCACCAGAAATCGCTTGATCTAACTGAAACGGAGGCACATAAGATTTTGTATCGTTCATACGACCACGCATGTAAGGGTCGACAGAAAGGTATAAAGTACGAACAATGACTTCACCTTCGCCTAAGACAGGTGTATCTAATTGCTCGAATGAAAAATCCTCTTTTGTAGGTAACCCGGATGGTCTGTTTATAAGTAGTAACTGTTCATTTTTCAATTCCATAGCCAAGCTCCTTTATCGTAGGTTCAAACTCGTTCTTATCGTACATAATTCTTCAATACAATATACATTTCCAATAAGCGACTTTCTCAAACATTTCAATGGAGGGACATATATGCATCCGACGCAACGATTGCAATTCCGACGCTATACAATGGAAGACTTGATGTTTTATACATCACTTTGGCAACATCCTGATGTCGTCCGTTTTATAGGCAATGGGCAGAAAAAGACCTCCGAGGAGGCCCGACGAAGCTTGCAATATTGGGTGCTGCCAGGGTACAAAGATGGGTTAGGACTCCATCTGATTTTGGATGCCAAAACCCATCAACCGATAGGTCACGCTGGGCTTGTGCGTCAGCTTGTCGATGGACGCACAGAGATTGAAATTGGCTATTGGTTGTTGCCGGAATACTGGGGCAAAGGTTTGGCAAAGGAAGCTGCGGCTGCCTGTATGGACTATGGGGAAAATGTATTAGGCATTCAACGATTTATATGCCTCATTCACCCGAACCACCCAGCATCTATCTTTGTTGCACTACGTATTGGCATGGCCTACGAAAAAACGAGTGCCTACAATGGCAGGGATGTGCTCGTTTATGCAAACACGGCATCAATGTGAACCAGTGTCCGCTTTTGCTCGGATAATGCCAGTCTGACCAGCTGTCACATCTCCTGTAGCCATGTGCTCTACTGCCCAACCTTCAGGCAAGTTGGTGAAAATAAGTGGCGTGACCACAGACGCTTGTTTTTTAACGCGCTCCAGATCAAAGTTGATTAATGCCTGCCCCGGATGAACAGTATCGCCCACTTCAACGAGGGCAGTAAACCCATCGCCTTTCAATGCAACAGTGTCAATCCCAATATGAAGAAGTAACTCGGTTCCTGCTTTTGTTTTCAAGCCAATGGCATGTGTCGTGTCGGCAATCATTTCGACACGGGCATAAACAGGGGAGCAAACGGTCCCGTCGCTTGGCTCGATCGCAAAGCCGTCCCCCATCATTCCTGTAGAGAACATGTCATCATTGACGTCCGCAAGAGGGATGAGCTTTCCAGATAGGGGTGCAGCTACAGCGGCAATATCATTCGGATCGGCTGTTTGCTCTGCGGTCTCATTTCGTGTAGAGGATTCATTGGATTGATCCGCATTGGTGCTTTTATTCTTAAGCAAATCCTTCATGGCATTGTAGACAAATTCAACCTGTGTGCCAACGATGACTTGAAGGTTTGTTTTGCTGACCTTCATGACACCCCTAGCGCCATGCGATTTTAACGCTGCTTCATTGATTTGATCCATATTTTCTACAGTTAAGCGCAATCTGGTGGCGCAATGGTCCAGGGTACGGATGTTGCTGCCGCCTCCTAGATCTTCAATAAACTGCAAGGACTGCTGATCAAATTTCGATGAGCCGGAGGGGTTTGTATCGACATGACCAGGGCTGCCAGCTACGGCAAGCTCCTCATCCTCATCCTCACGACCAGGTGTTTTTAGATCAAAAAAGCGAATGGCGAAATAAAAGAGCCCGAGATAGACGAAAAAGTAAACAACGCCCATGATCAATAATGTTAATTCTCCACGCCCTTGGGCGGATTGGAGAACAAAATCAATCACACCTGCTGAAAAGCCGAAGCCGTGATGCACATCGAATAACGTGGCTAAATACAGCGCCGATCCGGTGAGAATGGCATGGATGAGATAGAGCAGTGGTGCCAAAAACATAAACGAGAATTCAACAGGTTCTGTGATGCCGGTGAAAAAGGAAGTGAACGCAAGGCTAGACATCGCAAACAGTGTTGCTTTTCGGCGTTCCTTTTTCGCAGCAAGACCAATCGCTAGTGCAGCACCTGGAATACCAAACATCATGATGACATAAAACCCACCCATGAAAATGCCAGCCTCAGGGTCTCCTTCTAAAAAGCGGTTCAAATCTCCCGTAACGCCGTTATATTCGCCAAATTGAAACCAGACGAGTGTATTAATGACATGATGAAGGCCAAAAGGAATCAACAGACGGTTAATAAAACCAAAAATTCCTGCCCCAGCTGCCCCGGCATCTACAATGGATTGCCCTCCTGCCTCGACCAATCCTTGAATAGGCGGCCATACAAAGCCTAGGATAATCGTAACGAGAAGCATAAGTCCCGCCGTAGCAATCGGAACAAATCGCCGACCACCAAAGAAAGCGAGGAATTCGGGGAGCTGAATATTGTTAAAGCGATTGTAGAGTAAACCGGCAGTCACCCCAGAGAGTAAACCTCCGAGCACGCCCATATCAATATCCTCACCACCAATCGCGATCAACCCTTGGGAAAGAATAAAATAACCTATGACCCCTGCGATCGCAGCCGCGCCATGACTATCCTTTGCAAACCCGACCGCAACACCAGCCGCAAAAATAATTGCGAGATTGCCGGTAATGCCGAGTCCAGCGTCTTGGACAAATGCCCCTCCAGCGATGGAGTATTCTTGCATTAAGAGTCCGATACCTATTAAAATACCTGCTGCCGGCAGAACAGCAATCGGAAGCATTAGGGCTTTGCCTAACCGTTGTAAAAAATCGAGCATGTTGTTCTCATCTCCGTTTCTATGCGAATTAAGTGGACGCAAAATCGGCTTATATAAGCTATGGGAATGAAGTCCTTGAGTGGTCATTCAGTGATGCTCTATAGAACTAGGGCGTGTCTGAGAACTCAGAAGGGAGCAGATGTTGCCGAATTTTCGTTCCAAGCAAGGCGCTTTTTCGCAGACGGACCGGACGTACGTCAAGGAAAAGGAACGAAGCAGGGGAGGAAAAGGCGGTGACAAATGACTCTGAGCGTGTTTTAAGACACGCCCTAATTTCTGACCACTTTATTTTTTCCATAGTCCCTTTGTAGATTCCTTCTTATGATGTGCTTTTATGAAGAAGTGACGGTTTCGTGAAAATGCTGTTCCTTTTACTCATTTCGTGTAGAACATGGTAAAATCATACCGACCCCGTATGTATTGGGGATGATGGAAAGGGGTGTAGTCCAAATGATTGACGGTATGCAGGCAGCTCATGAAGGCTCATGGGCATTTGTCGTAATTCTATTTGTATTGTCTTACCTGTTTGCGAATGTTAAAGTCCTGCCAATGATTTTACGTTTGTTTTATGTCATTATGATTTTCTCGGGTGGCTATATGCTGTTTAGTTATGGCTTTCCACTCCATTTTGTGATTAAAGCCATTTTGGCGATTGTCGCCATTGGGCTGATGGAAGCAACACTTGGCAAGAAGAAACGTGGCGAAAAAGCTGTTGGACTTTTCGTAGCCGTTATCGTTGTGCTTCTTCTCGTGGTTTTGCTTGGCTATGGTGTGCTTGGTTAAAAACGGACGACTTCTCTTTCTAAGGGGAGTCTCTTTTCTTTTTTCAGAATGTAAAGAAACTTGGAGGTGTGGATAATGACATTCGAGGGAGATCCATTAGATCAGCGGTCCATCGATGCCTTCCGTCTGGAGGAATATAAATTTCCGAATATCAAGACATCCTTCGAACTGTACGGCATGCACATTCGAAAAGTTTCGGCAGGATGGGAGTATCCTGTTCATGAGCATGCGATGTATGAAATTAATTTAGTTACAGAAGGCGCGCAGCGGTTTTATGTGGACGGGGAGCTTTACGAGCAGAAACAAGGGGACATGATGCTCATCCGGCCGAATGTACGACATTCCAGCGAAGGAGCGGGAGAGGAGTTCACCTATTTTTGCCTGCATTTTAATCTGGAGGATCGTTGGTTCCTCCCCTTCTTTCAACAGTCTAATCAAAGTTTTTATCCTGCACGGGCAAGCCTTGTTCGTCAGATCCGTCCGTTTTTAGATCGCTTGATGGCAATGATAAAGCAGCCTTCTCATCAGCTTGCGATCTATGCGCTCATGTTTGAGATGCTTGGCGCGCTAACAACGGCGCTGTCGTTACAAGACAAAACGAGCGCAGTGCCAGGACACACCATTCAGCTTGCCTATGACATTGCCGAACAACTTGAAAAATATATCTTGGTTTCTGAAACATTGCACGAACAGACGTCGAAAAGGAAAGGCATTGTCACGAGGGTTGCAGAGGAGTTGAGCTTTAGTGAATCCTACATTCAAAAAGTATTCAGGCAAGTCTACCACCTCTCTCCTCGCCAATACGTTTCCATGCGTAAATTGAACCACTGCAAGACAAGTCTCCAGCATAGCCAAATGTCGATTGAAGAGCTCTCCCTTGTCATGGGATATCGGGATGTGGCGCACTTCAGTCGCCAGTTCAAACGCTGGTCAGGGTTGTCGCCATCTCAGTATCGAGAGATCCAAAAAAGCCAGACGACGTATCCACATGGACCATAGTCCTGATTTGGGTAAATAACAACATTGAAAATGCCATGGAATGTTGCACGTCCATTGCCTAAACTGGACAAAAAGCAAGCTGTTGAGTATTGTAAGCGCTTTATGTAAAATGAGTAAAAGGGAGAGAGATCAATGACGACGATTAAGAATCCAATTCTAACAGGCTTTCATCCAGACCCAAGTGTTTGTAGACATGGAGAAGATTACTACGTAGCTGTTTCAACGTTTGAATGGTTCCCAGGCGTTCAAATCTTTCATTCAAAGGATTTAAAGAATTGGCGTCTCGTTTCACGACCATTGAGCAGAGTAAGTCAACTCGATATGAAAGGAAACCCGAATTCAGGAGGCGTATGGGCCCCTTGCCTATCCTATCATGACGGGAAATTTTGGTTGATTTATTCAGATGTAAAGGTGGTCTCCGGGGCATGGAAGGACGGTCATAACTACCTTGTTACATGTGACACAATAGACGGGGAATGGAGCGACCCTATTTATCTCAATAGCTCTGGATTCGATCCGTCGCTGTTTCATGACCCGAGTGGAAAGAAATACGTCGTCAATATGGTATGGGACCAGCGTCAGCATCAGCACTCGTTTTATGGAATTGTTCTACAAGAATATGACCATACAGAGCAACGGCTTATAGGACCGAAGGAAATTATTTTTAAAGGAACGAACCTAAAACTGACAGAAGCGCCGCACCTTTATAAAATGGGGGATTATTACTACTTGCTCACTGCAGAAGGCGGAACGAAGTATGAACATGCAGCGACCATAGCAAGGTCAACTTCACTTCATGGACCCTATGAGGTTCATCCGAGCAACCCCCTCATTACGTCCTGGCCATACCCTGAAAATCCATTACAAAAGGCAGGGCATGCATCCATTGTTCACACCCATACGGACGAGTGGTATATGCTTTACCTCATGGCACGACCATTGCCTGATGATACGAAGTCGCTAACAGGACGTGATCTTTATTGTCCTTTAGGACGAGAGACAAGTATCGCGAAACTGGAGTGGCGTGACAACTGGCCATACATCCATGGTGGTGGAAATCAGCCGACCTTGACTGTCGAGGGGCCAGCGATCCCAGAGCACCCATGGCCAGAACGTGAACCAAAGGACGATTTTCTTTCGACTGAGCTAAGTCATGAGTTTCAATCCTTACGCATCCCACTTGATGACAGCATTATGTCATTAAAGGATAGGGCGGGGTACCTTCGTTTATACGGGAAAGAATCCCTGACCTCACTGTTTACACAAGCTCATGTGGCGAGGCGTTGGCAGGATTTCTATTTTAGAGCAGAAACAAAGCTGGATGTCCATCCAACGACGTTTCAGCAGGCGGCTGGCTTGGTGTGTTACTACAATACGGACAATTGGACGTCTCTTCAGGTCACCTGGCATGAAACGAAAGGAAAAGTGTTAGATATCGTTCGTTGTGACCAAGCGGCTGTTTCACAACCAATTGCCGGTCATGAGGTCGTTATTGAGGATGACAAGGCGGAAGTATATTTAAGAGTAGACGTTCGTGGACCACACTATCAATTCTCCTATTCATTAAATGGAGATGATTGGGTAAATATCGGTCCTGCGTTTGAATCGTACAAAATTTCGGATGACTACATCAGGTCAGGAGGATTCTTTACAGGCGGCTTCGTTGGTATGCACTGTCAAGATACTTCAGGCGAAAACGTGCCAGCCGATTTTGATTATTTCTTTTATGGAAAATTGCATGACGAGTAATGAAAACAATGCGTAAACAAAGGTAGGCGATAATAATGGAAAATGCACAGCAATTAAAAGGGAAAGTAGCCGTTGTCACAGGTGGCGGCGGTGTATTGTGCGGCTCGATGGCAGAAAAATTAGCCGAATGTGGCATGAAGGTAGCGGTCGTGAACCGAACGCTGTCCAAAGCGGAAAAGGTTGTTGCGGGAATTGTGGAGCGTGGTGGTGAGGCCATCGCCGTACAGTGTGACGTGCTCGATCAAGCGCAGGTAGAAAGAGCTGATGAGGAGATTTTTCAAAAGTACGGCGCATGCGATGTGCTTGTTAACGGCGCTGGCGGGAATGACGCGAGAGCGATCACGACCAATGAATACTTTGATAGCAAGGATTTAGATAATGATGAAGTGACCACCTTTTTCGATTTGTCTGCAGAGGGCTTTCGTTTTGTGTTTGATGTGAACTTTCTTGGCTCCTTTGTCACATCGCAAGTGTTTGCCAGACGTATGCTTGGACGCGGGGGATCGATCATTAACATATCGTCTATGAGCGCGCCATCCCCAATGACGAAGGTACCCGCATACAGTGCAGCAAAAGCGGGCATCGAAAATTTCACAAAATGGCTTTCTGTGTATCTTGCCGAACAGAACATTCGTGTCAATGCGATTGCCCCAGGCTTTTTCCTTACTGAACAGAATCATAAGCTTTTGAAAAATGAGGATGGTTCCTTAACACCGAGGTCTGAAAAAATCATCAGCCAAACACCGATGCGTCGTTTCGGTAAACCCGAGGATCTTCATGGTGTGATGCTGTGGCTTGCAAATGACCTGCAAAGTCAGTTTGTCACGGGCATTACGGTCCCTGTGGATGGTGGCTTCATGGCGTATTCCGGTGTATAAACGGTGCACTTATTTACTATTTAGAAAGGTGTTCGTATACGCTTGTCTATAAGCGGTAGGCGTCATCTTTTCATGGGTTTTAAACAGTTTCATAAAGTATTTCTCATCATGAATGCCAATATTCCATGCGATTTCTTGTACGGAGCAATTCGTTTCCGCTAGAAGCATCTTGGCTTTTTCAAGTTTGATTTTATGAATATAGGCTGTCAATGTAACGCCTGTCCTTTTTTTAAACCAACGGGACAAGTAGTCCTTGTTGTAATTAAATCGTTTCGCCACAATTTGCGTAGAAAGTGGTTCTGTCACGTGGTTGCGGATCCACTCTAGCATGACAGATAGCTCACGGTCATGTGAGGCAAGGTTTTTATATCGCTGTGGGTTCATCTGTACGCTTAATTCAATAAACAATGCCGTCGCTAAATAATCACCGCCTTGAGGATGGTAGTGTTGTCGACTTGTAATATCAAGAAGCTGTCGAAGCAAGATATGAACACGGTCCATATGAGGAAGAGTGCAAAACGTTGGGACGGATAACGTCTTTTCTCCGTTTTCGGGCTCGGGTCTTATGTGAAGCCAAAAAAAGGACAATCCTGGAGGACTTGTGAAGGTGCCTCCATGCTCTTTCCCCGGTGAAAGCAACAAACAATCACCGGGGTTTACTTTGTAAGCGTTTGTATTTTCTCGTATATGTAGACACCCTGATATACCAACGATGAGCTCGTAGCTATCCATTACCCTTGTGTCATGAAGAAAAGGGCGATCGGAAACAAATTCACCACAGGATAGAAACGTGATGGGGGACGTTAGTGAAAATGCTATCGTCGTTGACATTTCATTGCTCCTTTACGTCAGAATTTTCCACCTGCTGTCTAGGATCGCATACCGACAAGCCGTAGTACGCATGGTAGAGTGTTCGTGAATGGAAAACAATCGGAATAGAGGAGAGGTTTCTTATGAATAAAAAGCTTGCCCTTTACCACCCGAAAGTTCGCGTTACAGACTCATTTTGGCGTGAGAAAATAGATGTTGTCAAGACCAATGTAATCCCTTATCAGTGGGAAGCCTTGAATGATCGCTTGCCAGACGCTGCCCCAAGTCATGCGATTGAAAACCTAAAAATTGCGGCAGGGGAAAAAGAAGGAGAATACCATGGGTTTGTATTTCAGGACACGGACCTGGCAAAGTGGATCGAAGCGGTCGCCTATGTGCTGGAGGATCAGGCCGATGAAACACTTGAAGCACAGGCCGATGAGGTAATTGACCTAGTCGTGAGGGCCCAAGGAAGCGATGGGTACTTAAACACCTACTTTACGGTGAAGGAACCGGGCAAAAGGTGGACGAATCTGCGTGATCAGCATGAATTGTATACGGCAGGCCATTTTATTGAGGCTGCGGTTGCCTACTATCAAGCGACAGGCAAAGATGTTCTATTAAAGGCGATGTGTCGATTTGTTGATTACATTGATTCTGTGTTTGGTTTAGAAGAAGACAAACGAAAAGGCTACGATGGCCATCAGGAGATTGAATTGGCATTGCTTCGCTTGTATGAAGTCACCGGTGATGAAAAGCACCTCAATTTAAGCTATTACTTTATTAATCAACGTGGCCAACAGCCGCATTACTTTGATATAGAAAAAGAAGAGCGTGAGGAGAATTCTGGGACACATATGTGGAAGGACGTCGGCCGCTATGGGTATTCTCAGGCCCATAAGCCAGTTCGAGAACAGGACGAAGCTGTCGGTCATGCGGTTCGCGCCGTTTACATGTATTCCGCAATGGCAGACCTTGCGAAACTAAAAAGTGATGAAGGTCTTGCGGAGGCCACGAAAACGCTCTGGAAAAACGTGACGAACAAGCAAATGTACTTGACGGCAGGCATCGGGTCTCAGACCCATGGGGAAGCCTTTTCGACCATTGCCTATGATTTACCGAATGATGAATGCTACACAGAGACATGTGCCTCGATAGGCCTCGTGTTTTGGGCGCAGCGAATGATGAAGCTGGAGAAGCAAGGAGCGTATGGCGATGTGATGGAAAGAGCATTGTACAATGGCACCATTTCAGGGATGGATTTGAATGGGAAACGATTTTTCTATGTGAACCCATTGGAGGTATGGCCTGAGCAGTCCAACCGCAGAGAAAACCGTTCACACGCCAAACCCGTCCGGCAGAAGTGGTATAGCTGTGCGTGTTGCCCGCCGAACCTAGCTCGCTTAATTGCCTCGATTGGGCGCTATATGTACGAGGTTGAAGAGGATTATGTGTACAATCAATTATTTATGAGCGCAGAAGCGACCGTCCGTGTAAAGGAAACAGACGTCATTCTCAAGCAAAAAACAAATTATCCATGGGAGGGACATATCGCGACTGAAGTGCATCCGGAACAAGAGCTGTCTTGGACGTTTGCTGTCCGAATTCCGGGTTGGGCAGAGGGGGCAGAGCTGTATGTCAATGCACAACGCCTGGACATTGCCTCTATTTTGCATAATGGCTATGCACTCATCGATCGTGTGTGGCGCAAGGGGGATGTTGTCGAGCTAAAGCTGCCTCTCACTCCACAGCGTGTGTATGCCCACCCAAGTCTGCGGGAGAATGCAGGCAAGGTTGCCTTTCAACGCGGGCCAGTTGTATATGCTTTTGAAGAAGCGGACAACGGCAAAAATCTACCAGCATTATCAATCTCGCCTTCTTCAGTGGCAGAAGCTGCATTTGAACCTGACATACTTGATGGAGTTGTGGCATTGACCGTGGAAGGGCACCGTGCAGTGCCAAATGATGAAGGACTTTATCAAAAAACGAAAGCAGAAGAAACGCTCGTTCAGCTAAAAGCGGTTCCCTATTACGCATGGTGCAATCGTGAGCCAGGCGAGATGCTCGTTTGGGTGCGTGAGAAAGCGTAACAAGGCAACTTTCGTAGTGCGAAAATCACCTTTACGACCTAAGCGAATGTCTACAATCTAAATCACCAGTAGCAAAGAAAACACGATGAGGTCCTTTCGAATCGATGATGCACTTGTACCCTTTAGGGTGAAAGTGAGCGTATGGCAGCTTGTATAAAAAGCAACCCCAACAATGAACTTCAGGTTTACCCAATTATATCTAGGGCGTGTCTGAGAACTCAGAAGGGAGCAGAAGTTGCCGAATTTTCGTTCCAAGCAAGGCGCTTTTTCGCAGGCGTACCGGACGTACGTCAAGGAAAAGGAACGCAGCAAGGGACGAAAAGGCGGTGACAGATGCCTCTTAGCGAGTTTTAAGACACGCCCTAAGCGTATCAGCCAAATGTAAGGTGCGAAAGTCGAGTTAACTAAAAGTAAAAGCGTGGACGAGTGGTCTGGAAAAATATGAGATTCACCAGCAGTGACGTAGGTTTCATTGAAAAATGAAAAGAGCTTTTGGTTGTCAATTGGTAGTATCAATTTGCGGCCAAGAGCTTTTAAGAACACTATACAGTAGCCACTGCGACACGGTGTTCGGAGAGAAAGGCAGCTGTGGCAAAAGAAGCGGACCCGAGGGCACACGCGTGATGATTCAATGTTGAGTATGAAATTTTTGTCCCTTCAAGTTGTTTAGGAGAGACGCGATCAACTAACGTTTGGGCGACTGGATTGGCTAACCACTTTTCCAATTGGGCCATGCGATTTCCGATGACAATGAGCTCAGGATTAAATGTATGAATAATGGATGAAAGCCCGATGCCCAAATAAATGCCGATTTGCTGAATGGTTTGCAATATCTCGGGGTCGGCGTTATGTAACTGGTCGATAATGTCACTGAGAGTAGGAGGAGCAGTGGCATATAAATTCGAACGTTTCGCATGTGAAAGCAGGGCCGTTTCAGAGGCATAAAGCTCCCAACATCCCCGATTTCCGCAACGGCACTTCTTTCCATTGGTTTCAATGGTCATGTGCCCCATTTCTCCAGCGCTCCCCATCACCCCAGTATACAACTTTCCTTGAAGAATAAGGCCAGTACCGATGCCCGCTCCAACGCTGGCATACACCATGTTGTCTGAAAACTGACCAACCCCGTAGAGATGTTCACCATGACAGCCAGCATTGGCTTCGTTTTCAATAATGACAGGGAGGTGGAAATGCTGCTCGAGTCTTGGTCTCATGTGTTCGTCTGTCCAATTTAAATTAGGTGCGAAACGAATGACGCCATCACGACTAATCAAACCAGGAACTCCAATGCCAATGCCGATGACACCATAAGGACTTTCTGGTGCTTTAGAGATAAGTCGCTCTATCACAGCGATTAATTGATCACAAACCGCATCAAAGTTTTGGTTATTGAGCTCTTCTTTTATTTCAAAAAGAATCGCCCCCTTTAAATCGGTAAGAACGGCTAAAAAATGATAGACTCCTAAATCAATACCAATCGAAAAGCCTGCACGATGATTAAAGTACAGCATCACAGGCTTACGTCCACCGCTGGATTGGCCGGGACCAATTTCATGAACAAGCGATGATTGAATAAGCTCTGCCACCATGGTGGATACAGTAGCCTTATTTAAATTCGTGTTCTTAGAGATCTGTGCACGTGAAATCGGACCTTTTTTCTCAACTTCATCCAACACAATGGATTTATTGATTTTTTTAACAAGATTTTGATCACCAGTTTGAAGCGTTTTCATTTTGAGGATCTCCCTTACAGCAGTCTCTAGAAAGGCTCTGTTTATCGCGATAGGAAAAGGGGTCTGTGTTCTCTATCGCATTCATTTACTTTACTTAATGATATCATATTTACGATCATTTTTAATGTTCAAACTATACATTGTGGAAAATGATCCCAAGATATGAGAGGTTCTCTTTATAAATGAAAAGAAGGGACGTGTATGAGCGTCCCCTTTCTCGTCAGATGAACCTTACCTCTCCAAAAGTTGCGCCAAGTGCTGCTTTACCTTTGGCCACTCCGACTCAATAATGCTAAAGTACACAGAATCGCGGATGTAGCCGTCAGGAAGGATACGATGGTTCCGTCTTGTTCCCTCTTTTAGTGCGCCTAATCGCTCTAGTGCCTTTTGAGATTGGCCATTACGAGCATCCGTTTTGAACTCGACACGAATGGTCGATAACGTTTCAAAGCAATAGCGTAGCAGCAAGTATTTGCATTCGGTATTAACACGTGAACGCCATACGCCCGGGTGATGCCACGTCCAACCGATTTCGAGTCCGCGATTTGCCTCAGAAATAGCTAGAAAGCGTGTACTGCCAACAATGGTGTTGGTCTCAAGGTCAACGATTGTAAAAGGAAATTCCGTGCCTTCTTCTTTCGCGGTAAGTGCCTTATCAACCAACGTTTTCATAGCATCAACGGTTGCTATTTTCATTGGCATATAGGCCCATATACGCTCATCATTCCCTGCTTCGAAAAGACCTTCAACATGTTCGATCTTCATTGGTTCAATTGCGACTCTTTTTCCTTTTAATATGGGGGGCTGGATGTTCACTGTGTGTTCGCCTCTTTCGTCGTTTTGATCGCATGACAGGCTAGGTATCGACTCAAATTAATGATATTTTATCATATTTTCGTCAATATTTGGATTTATTCCCAGAACGGTATTGACTTGAATAGTTAATAATTCGGAGAGCTCCCATTTTAAAAATATGCTTTGTACTGAGTGATTTTTTCGTGTTATATGATAGGTATTTCACGCATAATTCATAAAAATGATACAATGGGATCAACATGAATACAACGTCGGATCAGCGGTTTTTAAAACGAAGGAAGGATGGGAAAGCGTGAATTTTTGGAAGATTTTTGTGTCCATCATGGTTGCGCTTGCTAGTCAATGGGCCTTAGCTACGGCAGGAATTTTAAATCTCGAGACGCTACTGCTTGATTTTATTCGTTTTGTAGTCATTTTTTCTGTTGTTTATGGCATTCTTGATGTCCCGAACCTGAAAAGTAAATTACAGACACAACGATAAAAGACAAACAAAAAGAGGGTAGCGCACAATAAACTGGCGCCCCTCTTTTTTACTTTCATACGTTCATTCCTTTGGCATCGGGCCAATATACTCCGCTGCCGGTCGAATGATCTTATTGTTTTCATTTTGCTCAAACACATGAGCGCTCCATCCGGCCATCCGTGCCGCAGAAAAGGTTGGTGTAAAAAGAGCCGATGGAAACTGCAAGGCTTTGAGAATGGCTGCGGCGTAAAACTCGACGTTTGCGTAAAGCTGACGACCGGGCTTGTATTCAGCGAGCAGGTCAACGGCAATCTTTTCTACATGGTTGGCCAGATCGAACCAAGGGTCACGGCCTTTAAGCTCTAACGTAATTTGCTTTAGTGCTTGCCCGCGCGGATCGACGGTTTTGTACACGCGATGTCCAAACCCCATAAGTTTTTCACCAGCTTCAATTTTTCCACGTAAGACGGTTTCCGCATTTTCTTCGCTCCCGATTTCTTCAAGCAAGTCGATGACACCTGAAGGCGCCCCTCCATGCAATGGGCCTTTCATCGCACCAATGGCTCCAGTTAAGGCAGAAGCGAGATCGGATTGCGTTGAAGCAATCACACGTCCTGTAAAGGTGGATGCGTTTAATCCGTGCTCTGCTGTTAAAATCATATACGCGTTCAAGGCAGCAACGTGCGCTTCTGATGGAACGTTGCCTTCAAGCATATGCAAAAAGCGAGCGACGTGAGAGAGGCTTAGGTCAGGTGCAATCGGATCAAGCCCTTGTAACCGTCTGTATCTGCGAGCAACAATCGTCGTTGCGGCCGAGGTCAAACGGAGCGCTTGTGATTTGGATGCTGGCCATGAGTAGGTTTCTTCCCCCATGGCTGATACCGCGGTACGCAATGTCTCCATCATGCCATAGCTTTCGGGCAGCTGATCAATGAGGTTTTCGACATGAGAAGGCAGTGTGGCCGCTTGCGCCCATTCCTCATAAAATGCGACTCGTTCTTCTTCTGACGGGAGCTGTCCGTACCAAAGCAAGTAGGCCACATCCTCATAACGTTCATGTCTGGCAAGGTCAGCGGCAAAATGACCTCGATAGACAAGTACGCCGTTTTTTCCGTCCACTAAGCTCACATTCGTTTCTGCTGCGACTACGTCTGCTAACCCATTCACAATTGCCATAACTATTCATTCCTCTCCAATTTCAACATTATTTTTATTGTAGCAAGTGGGATTGATTACGTATAATAAAGTATTATGTATAAATCGATAGCATATTGTAATCAGAGGTGAACGTGATGCAAACCAATTGGCTCCATACATTTGTTGTTGCCGCAGCGCATGAGCATTTTCATCGAGCGGCAGAGGTCCTTTTCATTTCCCAGCCTACCGTAACAGGTCATATTCGCCAGTTGGAGACTTCCTTAGGCTGTGAATTGTTTTCAAAGCGGGGGCGAGGTATTTATTTGACTGAAGAGGGGCGCCTCTTTTTGCCTAAAGCGAAAGACATGCTTGCTCTGCTTGATGATGGCGTTCAAGAGCTGCGCAATTACAAGGAAGGCTATGAGGAAACCTTCACGATTGCGGTAAGCCCGGTCGTTGCCGATACGCGACTAGCTCCTTGGCTGCGCGAGTATCGACGGCGTGTTTCTCAACGAGTTCGCTTTAATGTGCTTGTTCGTGAATCAGAAATTATTGGACAGCTCGTCGCAGAAGGTGCGGCAGACCTTGGATTAAGTCGCATGGCTGCTTTACAACAGCAAGTAGAAAATTTGCCGCTCTATACGGAGGCGGTGCGCTGCATTGCGCCTCATGACGGTGGCGATGCCGAGTCCAGCCCACCGGTTACACTGGCCGATTGTGTCCAAACAATGCCGCTGCTCACAGGAAATCACCCCGAATATTGGACGCCTTTGCTTGAAATGCTCCACCACCGCTTTACGGGTTTGCAGATGATGGAGGTCTCACAAATTCACATAACAAAGCGTTTCGTTGAAGAAGGTCTAGGGTTTTCGTTTTTGCCCTCGTCAGCCGTACGGCGTGAGCTCCTTGAAGGTCGTGTGCTAGACATTCCCACAAAGGAGCTGCCCTCCTTCAAGACAACAACGTACGCCGTTTTCAGACAAAACGACACGCGTTCAAAGCAGCTAGGAGACTATTTTCACAGCCTAGGTTGATAAAATGTAAAAGGTATTTGACAAAAAGGCATTTGATGCTATTCTAAATGTAAAAGGTATTTGACAAAATGTGAAGGGGGCAACCTGTGGATAACCAAATTCGTACTTTGCGAAAACAAAAGGGTTTGTCCCAGGACGAGCTTGCAAAGCGCTGTGACGTCTCACGTCAGACGATCAATGCCATTGAAAACAATAAGTACGATCCAAGCTTACATCTTGCCTTTCAGCTCGCATTTGTCCTAGAGGTGAGGGTGGAAGACGTGTTTAAGTTCACTCCAGGGGAGGAGCAACAATGAAAAAGATAGCTGTCTACGGTTCGGCAATTGTGTGTATCTTAAGTGTAGGTTTTGCTGTGGTGGAAGGGCTGAAAACGGGGCAGGTTCAAGGTGGCGCCATTTTCTTAGGCTGTGTGGCACTAATGTACCTATTCAATTCCCTCGTATGGGGGACTCCTGAAGGGAAATCAGAAGCAGACAAGGATGAAAGGGAAAAGCATATTACGCTCGTGAGCTCGAAAATCAGCTATTTTGTTTTATTGGGTGTAATGCTAATCGTTTTAATAGCAACTGAAGGAGTAGCGGAGCTAAATGACGTTAAAAATATTCCGTTGCTCATCGTGATGTGTGCGGCGCTATTCATTTTTCCTGCGACTCAATTGATCGTAGCAAAACGGTACCAGTAACTCGATAAATTTCACCTGATGGATCGCGAAATATAAGACACATATGGATACATAAACAAAACTCCCGTCCAACAGTGGCGGGAGTTTTACGTAATTTAAGTATTGGATGTGATTGAAAAAGAAGAAGGGGATAAAAGTGCCCGGAAACGCAATGAAAGTGCCCGGAAATCACGATGGTGTGCCCGGAAAAGCGGACAAAGTGCCCGAAAAAGGAGGCTTCGTGCCCGAACCAGGGTCGAGTGCCCGAAAAAGCAATGAAAGTGCCCGGAAATCACGATGAGGTGTCCGATAAAGTGGATAGAGTGCCCGGAAAAAGAAGTTTCGTGCCCGGTCACTCGAAACCTTCTACAACAAATTTCGCATGGGTTCGTTGTAGCCAAGCTCGGTGGAAATCGTGTGTGCATAGCCGTGAGCTAGGCGAGAAAAAGCTTCGATTCGTTCAGGTGTAAAGCGAGTGGTTGCGCCTGAAATAGAGAGACTCGCAAGTACATTGTGCTGTGCATCCATGATGGGTGCGGAAATGGAGGAGGTGCCGACTTCTCGCCCATCGATACTTTCCGCAACGCCATTTTGACGGATACGTTCAAGCTCTTCTACTAGTGGTTGGCGGGCGAACGACGCCACCTTTTCATGAACGATGGATGTGATAAAGGATTCTGATTGATAGGCCAAAATGGCTTTGCCAGCAGCTCCATCCCATAAAGGGAGCTTTGTTCCGACTTTTACCCACAAGCGGATCTCGTTTTGTCCTTCAAAGCGTTCAAGGCACATGCGCTCCACTCCGTCCAATACGTACAAATGAATGGTTTCTTTAGTGAGGTTGCGTAGCTCTTCCATCCATGGTTTAGCGGCTTCTCTCAACGTCAAAGATTCACCAGCTGCGACCCCCATGACATACATTTCCTTACTTAAGCAGTACATGCTGTGACTTTCTTGATAATAAAGCAATTGCTTTTTTAGAAGCATTGCTACGGTATGTTGAACGTCTTTTTCGTTTAATCCAGTTTTTTGTGCAATGCTCTGCACCGTATGTTCAAAGTCATTTGGCTCAAATGCTCGCAAAACGGTAATTACAGCGTCAATTGAGGCCTCATGCAAAAAATTGTTCATGTCATGCCAAATCCTTTCTTGTTTCTCGCTTCAAGGAGGTTGTCCTCTGAAGGTATGTTCTTGAGGGAAACGATATACTTTTCCTTTTTTTCGGTATTCTAAAACCTTCTCCTAAAACATTCATTCGTAGCTTTGAGGATTGTAAGTATCTAATCAGGGGAATATATAACTAGAAAATTTTATCGGTTGACGAATTTGTATATACAAATTATCATATCTATAGAAAACGTATACACAAATTTTATAAATCGATCACATATCCTTAGGAGGTTGTGTTCATGTTTAAAAAGTTATTTGGTCAAAAATCTACATCTGATAAGGTCGTTTCACCAATGTCAGGACAGGTTGTCGGGCTAGAGGAAGTGCCAGATCCTACATTCTCTGAAAAGATGATGGGGGATGGGGTCGCCATCAAGCCAGACAGCGGAGAAGTTGTATCGCCAGTGGATGGTGAAATTTTGCAATTGTTCCCAACAAAGCACGCCATTGGTATTCAATCTGTTTCAGGTATTGAATACTTGATACACATTGGGCTAGAAACCGTTGCTCTTGAAGGCGAAGGGTTTGAGGCGCACGTGAAGCAAGGCGATAAAGTATCCGCTGGGGATTTGCTGATTACCGTCGATCTTGACATTGTTGCACAAAAAGCCAATTCAACCATTACGCCAATTGTGATTACAAATGAAGTGTCTTCGCTTGATAAGAAGCTTGGCCAAACGGCAAGCAAAGGCGAAACAGAAATTATGTACGTAGAAAAATAGGCATACGAACGCTAGGTAAGCGTTTTTAAAAAAGAGGGGGTCAAGGACATGGCAAAGATTAACGAGTCGAACGTCATGGATATTGTTGAAGGTGTCGGGGGAAAAGACAATATCTCAGCGGCGACACATTGTGTAACACGCTTACGTTTTGCCTTAAAGGATGAAAGCAAAGTAGATAAGGAGAAGCTCGAGGCGAATCCGCTCGTAAAAGGGGCTTTTTCTGCCAATGGACAGTACCAGGTCGTCATCGGCGCAGGCACTGTTGATAAAGTGTACCAAAAGATGACAGAAGTTGCGGGGATTGGTGAGTCGTCAAAGCAAGATGTGAAGGACGCTGCCGCAGACCAGCAAAATTGGCTAAAACGCTTAATTAAAACGCTTGCGGATATTTTTATCCCAATCGTGCCCGTCATCGTTATGGCCGGTTTGCTGCTTGGGATTAACAATATGTTAACAGGGAACGATATTTTCTTTGACGGCTCGAATATCGTCACAGAATACCCTCAATGGGCCGGTATTGCCGATATGATTAATGTTATCGCCAACACGGCGTTTACATTTTTGCCCGCATTGATTGGTTGGTCGGCTATGACTCGCTTTGGTGGAAGCCCACTGCTAGGGGTCGTGCTTGGTCTAATTCTTGTCCATCCAAGCCTATTAAGCGCTTGGGCGTATGCCAGTACGCCTGCTGATGAGATTCCTGTTTGGGACATTTTTGGTATGGATGTTCAAAAGTTAGGCTATCAGGGGCAAGTTTTGCCGATGCTTTTTGCCTCTTACATTTTGGCAAAGTTAGAAGCGCTGTTAAAGCGGGTCATTCCAGACTCCATACAGCTGCTCGTCGTCGTACCGGTTTCTCTCCTCGTTGTAGGCTTCCTGTCCTTTGTGTTTATCGGACCGGTCGCATTCACGCTTGGCGGTTATATTACGGACGGGTTTACATGGTTGTTTGACAACTATGCCGTTGTTGCTGGTTTGTTGTACGGCGCATTATATGCACCACTTGTGATGACAGGAATGCACCATACGTTCCTCGCTGTTGATTTACAGTTGTCTGCAGCAGGAGGCACACCGTTGTGGCCAATTCTAGCACTTTCTAACGTCGCGCAAGGGGCAGCAGCCATTGCCATTATTTTCGTGACAACAAATAAAAATTTAAAGTCTTTGTCTGGAACATCGGCGCTTTCGGCTTTCCTTGGTGTCACTGAACCAGCAATGTTCGGGATTAATCTCCGCTTTATGTATCCGTTTATTATGGCGCTTGTCGGCTCTTCCATTGCAGGCATGTTTATAGCCGTGAACGGTGTTGTTGCATCAAGTGTCGGAGTTGGTGGTATCCCGGCCTTCTTCTCGATTCCGCAAAATTTCTGGGCGATCTATGCGATTGCGATGGCGATCTGTCTCATCGTTCCATTTATACTGACCTTCTTATACGGTCGGATTGCAACAAGATTTACAAAGTCAAAAGCATAATATCTTCTGTGTGGGTGTAATGGACAATATGTCCGAACCCACACTTTTTTCTATAAACCACTAAGAGATTGGGCAAAGGATGTGGCAGCATGATTGAACCATGGTGGAAACGGGCAACCGTCTATCAAATTTATCCGAAGAGCTTTAAAGACACGACCGGGAATGGCCTTGGGGATTTGCAAGGCATTATTCAGAAGCTGGACTACCTAAAGGAACTGGGCATTGATATGATTTGGCTGACGCCAATTTATGCCTCTCCACAAAATGATAACGGCTATGATATTTCTAATTACGAGGAAATTTTTTCGGACTACGGCACGATGGCTGATTTTGAGCAGCTATTGGAGGAGACCCATGGCCGTGGCATGAAGCTGATGATGGATATCGTTATTAATCATACGTCAACTGCACACGATTGGTTTCGGCAGTCTCGGTCGTCTGTAGACAACCCGTATCGCTCCTATTACATTTGGAAGGACACGCCAGAGGACGAGCTGCCGAACAATTGGCAGTCCAAATTTGGTGGATCAGCTTGGGCCTATGATTCTGAAACGAAGGCGCATTATCTGCACCTCTTTGATGTTTCGCAAGCAGATTTGAATTGGGAAAACAGCGTGATGCGTGCTGAGGTCTATGAAATGATGAGACGTTGGCTGGACAAAGGCGTGGACGGCTTTCGCTTGGATGTCATTAACTTGATATCCAAAAACCAAACTTTCCCGTCGGATGACAAGGGAGATGGCAGGCGTTTTTACACCGATGGACCACGTATCCACGAATATCTGCATGAAATGAATCAAGCTGTGTTTAAGCCATACAACGCGATAACCGTTGGTGAGATGTCGTCAACAAATGTCGAGGATTGCGTTCAATATACACATCCTTCCTCTGAAGAATTGGATATGGTGTTTAATTTTCATCATTTAAAGGTTGATTATAAGGATGGGGAAAAGTGGACCAATTATCCGTTCGACTTGGTTGAGTTGAAGCGTATTCTCTCGCACTGGCAAACGCATATGCATGAAGGCGGTGGCTGGAATGCGTTATTTTGGTGCAACCATGACCAGCCAAGAGTCGTCTCACGGTACGGGGATGATGGAGAGTATCGTGACACTGCTGCAAAGATGCTCGCCACGACCATTCATCTTTTGAAAGGGACCCCTTATGTGTATCAGGGTGAGGAATTTGGCATGACCAACCCGGGCTTCACGTCCATCACGCAGTACCGAGATGTAGAAACGAAAAACGCCTATAACTCCCTGAAGGAGAAAGGTGTGTCAGAAGAAGACATCATGGCCATCCTCGCGCAAAAATCGCGGGATAATGCACGAACACCGATGCAGTGGAATGAGGATGCAAATGCTGGCTTTACTGAGGGAGAACCTTGGATTCCGATGGCGAAAAACGCCGACAGCATTCATGCCAAGGCAGCACTTGAGAAACCAACGTCAGTGTTTTATCATTATCAAAAGCTGATAAAGTTGCGAAAGACCGATGATCTTATTACAGAGGGACGTTTTCATTTGGTCGACGCCGCCCATCCCGATGTGTTTGCGTATGTACGCGAGCATGGTCAGCGACGTTGGCTTATTGTCAGCAATTTTCGTGCCAAACCACTCACTTTCCAAACATCGTTCACGGACGTCGATGCACGGATTGTCGTATCTACACATGAGGATTCGGCGACTGCGATTGAAAGCATTGCGTTACGTCCATATGAATCCATCGTCTATGAGCTTTCATAATTGAGGAGATGCGAATGAACATTAGCCAGACGATTTATCAGGACATCGCTAGTCAAATTAAAGAAGGGCAATGGTCTCCAGGGGAGCGCCTTGCGACAGAACATGATCTTTCTGCGACCTACGCGACCTCAAGAAGCACCGTCCACAAAGCGTTGGATCGCCTGTCACAAGACGGCTATATTCAAAAAGTCCAAGGCAAAGGATCCATCGTACTGGATGTTCATCGCTTAGACGTACCGATGTCCGGACTCGTCAGTTTTAAAGAGCTCGTGTCCAGCCTGCCCCCGTCACAACGACCCGTTACCCGAGTCCATGAGTTAACGTTGATTGAACCGCCAGCTTGGCTGATGGAAAAGTTAGCGTGCGGAGCTGAGGAGCTTGTGTGGAAACTTGTGAGAACAAGAACATTTGACAATGAAGCCGTCATTCTGGACACTGACTTTATTCGGCAATCGTTTGTACCTACACTCACAAAATCCATTGCAGAAGACTCCGTGTTTGCTTATTTTGAGCAGCAGCTGGGGCTTTCGATTGCCTTCTCACAAAGAGAAATGGTTGCTGAAGAAACGACAGCTGAGGACGAATCCTTCCTTGATATGCATGGAGCGTCCCATCTTGTGGTTGTCCGTTCGACGGTCTATGTAAAGGATGCAGTCCCGCTCCAGTACACAGAATCCCGACATCGCCTCGATCGCTTTCGCTTTGTTGATTTCGCACGCCGAACGAATGGGTAAGAAAAAGGAGACCGTTCATGAAAAAACCTTGCGCCGCTTCAAGAACAGTGAAAACGAATCGCATTTTTCCCATAGATACGAATAGCCACGGCACAATGTTTGGCGGAAAATTGTTGAGTTATATGGATGAGATTGCCTCCATTTCGGCGTCTCGACATAGCCGTGCCAACGTCGTCACCGCTTCGATGGATTCTGTGGATTTTTTGACACCAATTCGCTTGGATGAAGCCGTCACGCTCGAATCGTATGTGACCTGGGTAGGCACCTCCTCTATGGAAGTGTTTGTGAAGGTCATCGCTGAAGATTTGAGCACAGGCAAAAGGCGACTGGCGAACACAGCGTTTTTGACCTTCGTGGCTTTTGATAATGATGGCCAAAAGCAAGCGGTGCCAGGCGTTTTGCCAGAAAGCGAAGAAGAACGAATGCTGCATAAAACAGCTGAAGAGAGAGCATCAAGACGTGTCGAACGGAGAAAACAAAGCAAGTTGCTTGCCGACGCCGTGTCGATGGAAACCCCGTCATGATGAATTCACAGTAAAGCGCGGAGTTGCTTTGCCGGCAATGAGCACCTGAGAAGGCAAAGCAACAAAGAAAGCGATCGTTACTAAAAGTCCCCGCAATCAGGCGCATTGAAAACGCTTGTCTTTCGAGGCGCAAAGTCTTGGGAGGAGCGGAGTTGCCATACGGGCAATGAGCACCGGAGAAGGCAAAGCAACGAAGAAAACGATCGTTACTAAAAGTCCCCGCAATCAGGCGCATTGAAAACGCTTGTCTTTCGAGGCGCGAAGGCTTGGGAGGCGCGGAGTTGCCATAAGGGCAATGAGCACCGGACAAGGCAAAGCAACGAAGAAAGCGAGCGTTTCTCAAAAGCCTGAAGCATAAAACGTTCATCTCCTGCATAATAGTAAAAAACAGGACGAGACAAGCATGCACTAAAGGAGATGGGCTTTTGAACCAACCAATTAATACATTTGCTTTCGGAAGTGCGTGTTGCCTCATAGTGAGCTTTTTATTAGCCATGAGAGCAATTCTTTATTTGGAAACCGATACCTTATTAAGCGTTTGTTTGTTTACCCTCGCGGCTGTCCAATTTTGGCTAGGACGAGCACTTTTTCTATACGATCGAAACAATGAATCGAAACGAAACAACATGAATAAGAAGGATTTATCCACAAGCTGAGGTTTGTGGATTTTTTCTATGCTTTTTTACAAAAAAGGCTGTGATTAAACGAATGAGCGAGCAGTTGCCAGGTCATGCTATGAAAAAGGAGTTGGATGACATGACCAATGATGGTAAAGAGCTGCTTCCGCAAAATATACAATCATTATGGCAAGAGCATGCTGTGGAAAAGTCGTTTCCAGTTTTGGAGGACCGAGTGTCCGCGGATGTCGTTGTCGTGGGGGGCGGTCTGACGGGGTTAACAACAGCTTATTTGCTGGCAAAGGAAGGCAAGGAGGTTGTCCTCCTTGAGGCAGGTAATCTCATGACCGGAACGAGTGGGCATACTACTGCTAAGGTTTCCGTGCAGCATGATGTGATATACGATGAATTTCTCCAACGTTTTGGTCTTGAAAAAACGAAGGCTTATTATAAAGCAAACGATGAAGCGTTTCGTTGGATGAAGGGAATGGTAGAGCAGCACCAGATTGACTGTGATTGGGAGGAGCAACCGTCCTACTTGTACACAACACAGGATCTTTCGGTAGATAAGCTTGAACGCGAAGCCCGGGCGTATGAGCAGTTACACATTCCTGGCGGGGTGTATGAAGGGCAGCTTCCTGAATACTTAAACGCACAAAAGGCGATTGTCGTCCCTAGTCAAGCGCAGTTCCATCCTGTAAGGTACGCGCGTTTTTTATTGTCAGAGTGTGAACGTTTGGGCGTACGTTTATTCGAGCATTCCCCTGCCATAAAGGTGAATTTCGGGACGCTTCCAGTGGTGCATTGCCGCAATGGCGCTGAAGCACAGGGGGATCATGTGTTGATTTGTACACATTTCCCGTTTGTTGATACGCATGGCTTTTATTTTGCCCGCATGCATGTAAGTCGATCGTACGTTCTTGCTGTGGAAAGTGATGTGGATAAACCGGATGGCATGTTTTTAGAAATCGATCCTCCGCAGCATTCCCTTCGTACGGCTAAAGCAGAGGATGGCACACCATTGCTTCTTGTTGGGGGAGAGGGACACAAAACCGGACAAGGCATCAATACGCATAAGCCATATGAGCATTTGCTTTCGTATGCGTCACGCGCCTTTGGTGTTAAAAGCGTCCACTATCGCTGGTCAGCACAAGATTTAGTGACAAACGACAAGCTGCCTTTCATCGGTCCAATGACGGAGCAACATAGAAATGTACTCGTCGCTACAGGCTTTCGAAAATGGGGGATGACGACAAGTGCAGCGGCAGCTCACATCCTCGCTCGCTATGTTGAAGGCAAAGAAGAAGAATCTATGTTTTCGCCAGCGCGCTTTGGATCGATGAAGCAGCTCATTCGAGACAATATGGATGTGGCCAAGCACCTTGTGCGTGGGAAGTTTGGACTCTTGCAGAAGCATGTTGACGATATCAAACCTGGCGAAGGCGATGTTGTTTTGCATCAAGGCGAACGTGTTGGGATATATCGTGAGCCAGAAGGAAAAGTGCATGCTGTTGACACAACCTGCACGCATGTGGGGTGTGAAGTCAATTGGAATGCCAGCGACTTAGCATGGGAATGCCCTTGCCACGGTTCACGATTTGACATTGATGGTCTTGTCCTTAATGGACCTGCAGAAAAGCCGCTCCGAGTGATTGATGTCGACGAACGTATCGAATAATCTGAGGTTGTGATTGGGATCTTGCACAATGGGACTTTTCGAAGCATCAAATGTGATTTATACTTAAGGTGACGAACATTTTCGGTAACTGGCGATGAACGTGGAGGCCACCACGAGGGAGCCGGAAAACAAACGCTTTGCATAAAATCGCATGCCGTTCGCCTGGGCATCCGCGACCTGCTTTTGATCCCATAAGGAGGTTTTACGATGAGTGACCCATTGTTGCTTGACGGTCGAATTGTTTCTCAGGCTATGAGAGACGAGGTAAAAGAACGTACGGATGAACTGAAACGTCAAGGACACGACACGTGCTTGGCAACGATTTTGGTAGGAGACGACCCTTCCTCTGCAACGTATGTGAAAATGAAGGGGAAAGCATGCGAAAAGGTTGGCATTGAGTCCAAAGCCGTTGTACTGCCAGCGGATACAACGCAAGACACATTGATGCAAACGATTAAAGAGTTGAATGAAGATCCAAAAGTGAATGGCATCCTGCTTCAGCACCCGATTCCTTCCCATTTGGATGAGCGGGCGGCGTTTGAAGCCATTCACCCAGATAAAGATGTTGATGGTGTCACAAGTGCGTCATTTGGTCGGACGGGCCTTGATTTTGGACGCTTTCCATCCTGTACTCCAGGCGCCATTATTTCCATTCTTGATTATTTTAATATCGAGCTTGAAGGCAAAGATGTGGTCGTTGTTGGACGAAGCCCTATTCTCGGAAAACCCGTATCATTGCTACTGCTGAACCGCAATGCGACTGTGACGATTTGTCACTCTAAGACCCAGGCGCTGGCAGAGAAAGTGTCGCGCGCTGACATTGTCGTTGCAGCTGTTGGGAAACCCGAATTTGTTAAAGGCGATTGGATTAAAGAGGGGGCCATCATTGTTGACGCAGGATACAACCCTGGAAATGTCGGTGATGTCGAATACGACGCCTGTTATAAAAAAGCGAGTGCTATCACCCCAGTCCCTGGTGGCGTTGGTCCCGTCACGATAGCCACCTTATTAAAGCAAACCGTCGAGTCTGCAGAGAAGTCAGCAGGTCTCCTCGTCTAAGAAATAAGCAAAAACACGGAAGAGCCTCTACTAAAAGGTCTTTCGTGTTTTTTTGTCTATCTCGCTAGCATGATCAAAGCGAGAATGCATGAAATTCAAATCTTTTAAATTTGTTTGAACGATAATGAAAAACGGTCTATTAGGTGTTCAGTACATACTAGCCCAAAATAAGCGGGGGTGAACAAAAAGTTAACTGGTACAAATGGACGATTTCTTCGCGAGCTCTTAAAATCTATTGTTCATCTGCCGATATAAGAAAGAGAGAAGACTGACATAAAGGTGATGAAAAATGGATAAAGCGTCACTCGTTGGAATTGTGCTTGGCTTGGTGGCTGTTCTAGTGGGCATGTTTATGAAAGGTGTAAGCTTGGATGTGCTGATTAATCCTGCGGCGGTTTTAATCATTATAGTAGGAACAGCAGCCGCTGTTTGCATCGCATTCCCGACGAATGAAATAAAAAAGGTGCCGAAATTATTTGGTATCTTGTTTAAGGAACAGCAAATCATGTCTCCTGCCGAGGTGATTGCCCTGTTTTCTTCATGGACGGAAACCGCACGGAAGGAAGGGTTGCTGCTCCTTGAAGGGAGAATGCAAGAATTAAATGATACATTCCTTAAAAACGGCATGCAAATGGCGATTGATGGGAAAAACTCTGATTACATTCGTGATGTTCTGTCAGAAGAAGTTGACGCGATGGAAGAAAGACATTTAGGGAATGCTCAAATCTTCAGTCAGGCTGGTATGTATGCCCCGACCTTAGGTGTCTTAGGTGCAGTTATCGGATTGATTTCAGCGCTTGGCAATATGAGCGACATCGATAAGCTCGGTGCAGCGATTTCGGCAGCTTTTGTGGCAACACTTATGGGGATTTTTAGCGGTTATGTCCTTTGGCATCCCTTTGCCAACAAGCTTAAACAGAAGTCAAAACAAGAAATTCGCGTGAAGCAAATGATGATTGAAGGCATTCTGTCTCTGCTTGAAGGAGAATCGCCGAAAGCGTTAGAGCAAAAGCTGTCCTCTTACCTTTCCGAGAAGGAACGCACAACGGTAGAAAAAGCTGGAAAAGGAGCGCTGCAAAATGACGCAGCGTAGGAAAAAAAAGCATAAAGAGGAACATATCGACGAGTCCTGGCTCATTCCTTATGCCGATTTGATGACCTTACTGCTCGCTCTGTTTATTGTCTTGTTTTCCACAAGTAGTGTCGATGCTGAAAAATTCAGAGCGATGTCCGGCGTTTTTAGTGAACTTTTCACTGGGGGAACAGGAGTGATGGATTTTCCGTCTGACGCGCCGACGCGCGGCACTACAATGGATGTGAAAAACCTAGGCACTACTGCTGAAGGAGAAGACGAGGATGACAGTGCGCTTACAGAGCGTGAGCTTAAAGAGCTAGAGGAAATTCAAGAAAAAATTGATAGCTATATTGCTTCGAATCAGCTGGAAGAAACCTTTGAAACGTCACTAAGTGATGAAGGGCTATTGATTCTTATTCGAGACAGTATCTTATTCCGTTCTGGTCGTGCAGATGTTCGTTCAGAGTACGAGCCCATCGCCAATGAGCTTTCAGATCTGCTTGTAATGGATCCGCCGCGTCAAATTATCATCAGCGGACATACGGATAACGTTCCAATACGTACCGCAAGATTTGATTCAAACTGGGAGCTCAGTGTGATGAGATCTGTGAACTTTATGAAACTGCTTATGAAAAACGATGCTCTGTTGCCGCAGTGGTTTAGTGCAAAAGGGTTTGGAGAATATCGTCCCGTTGCCTCTAATGAAACGCCAGAAGGACGAGAAAAAAACAGACGTGTCGAAATTTTAATTTTGCCGCGTACGGCCGATACGACGTCTTCAACTCCATAAAGAATAAAAGCCTCTTCACCCACACATATGGGTCAAGAGGCTATTTTTATTTCAATGACAATAATGATTTACATAATGACAATTATAATGTACATTATGTATATGATGATTAACATGATGTGTACACATACGCCGTAGCGATTCAGTTGTATTGAATACTCCTCGGTCGCTCATCCTGCTATCGATCTTCGTGAGGTTGAAGTGCTCATTAAACAGGATGGAAATTGTCATAGTAGTGTAGGATTGGTGCCATTATGCGCAGAAAGTTACGAAAGGATGTGAAGGTATGCTGAAAAATAGAGTGCGTGAAATGCGTGCCCGGTATTCGTTCACTCAATCCGATTTAGCGAAAGCGATTGGGGCCACACGTCAAACGGTAGGAATGATCGAAAAGGGAGATTATGCTCCATCTGTAGCTCTCGCTCTAAAAATATCGCAAGTGTTTAATGAAAAACTAGAGGATGTTTTTTGGCTGGAGGAGGAAAAAGATGCTTGAAAAAATAATACGTTCACCGTTCACAGCTGCTTTGTTTTTATTCATCGTAACGTCTATGATCTATGGGGCACTTGAACATGAAGATGAATCTCGAAAATATGTATGGCTCGGGCTAGGAGCTCTTGTCATTTTCTTTATCCTTATCCTAATCCACAACAAGCGTCATCCCAAGCGTCGAATACGCTTTGTATCCTTCACTCCATATGAGCTTCATGATGAAGATGAAGGGCAGCGTTGGGTGATTAATAAAGCTTGTCGGAAAGTGTATATGTTTTACTATTTTGCAGTTCCCTTTTCGATGATTGCCCTGACCTTCTTCCCTTTGTTTCCACTTGTCCCACTCGCACTCTTTTTTATTCTTGGTGTTACACAGTATACGATTTTTTGGTGGGACACTAGGCATTATTACAAACAATAAATGAATGAATGGAGATGTACTTATGGCTTTTTTTATTGCTTATTTGCTCGTCTTTGTTTTTGCAGCAACACCTTTCTTTGAAGTTATTGCAGTTATTCCGATTGGTGCACTTGCAGGATTAAATGTCATTGTTGTTGCTGTCGTTGCTTTGCTTGGAAACTTACTAACAGTGCTCCTCGTGATTTTTTTGGCAGAACGGCTAAAAAAGTGGAACGAAGACCGTCGACGTCGTAAAGGCATTGATGTTGACGCCCCTTCTAAAAAGCGTGAGCGTGCGGAACGTCTGTGGACGAAATATGGGATTGTAGGGGTTAGCCTACTTGGACCACTAATTATCGGTAGTCACCTTGCGGCTTTGACGGCAATGACATTTAGCAATAACAAAACAAAAGTGACGGCATGGATGACGGGAAGCCTGGTGCTATGGTGTGTTGCGATGGGTGTACTGTCCTTTTACGGAGTGGATTTAATCCAAGAAAATACTGGCAACAACGGTTTCCTCTATGAAATGCTTCGGGTAGACGAATAAGATGACGCACTCAAAGCCAATACAACAAGCTGATCGAATTCAATCTCTCGATGTCATTCGAGGTTTTGCCTTAATAGGCATCCTTTTATCCAATATGTCAGGATTTAAGTCCTTAGTGTTCCATGATCTATCTCTTCCAACTTGGTCGCCACATCCTTTGGATGCCTTTGGTCAGCTTGTGCTTGAATTGTTTGTGACGGCAAAGTTTTATCCGCTGTTTTCGATATTGTTTGGGATTGGTTTTTACCTCTTCTATTCTAGGCTTTCAGAGCGAAATCTCAATGGCAAGGCGCTATTCAAAAGAAGAATGGCAACCTTGCTTTGCATTGGGCTTGTCCACCTCATCTTCATTTGGTCGGGGGACATTTTACATACTTACGCGATTGCAGGGTTTATCCTGCTCCTCTTTCGAAGGAAATCTTCTGAACAGCTTCTGCGCTGGGGGATTTTGCTAATTATATTCACTGGGGTCGGGACAGCATTACTAGGTGTTGCTGCTGCCTATGCAAATACTGACGTAGGCAGTGGAAGTCTTTTGCCTATTATGCAACTGTTTCAAACGGGGAGCTACGGAGAAATTCTTTCCTTTCGTTGGCAATCAGAGGCCGTATTACTCCTATTTAGTCTTCCTTTTACTTTGCCAAACGTTTTGGGATTATTTCTAATCGGTATGGCTTTTGGGAAAATGAATGCATTCAAAAACGTAGAGAAGTACAAGACGATGTGGCGTCGCCTGGCAATTCATGGCGGCTGGATTGGTCTGTTCTTTTCGCTTCTTTTTGTAAGTTTGCGTCATGACTGGTTGCCGATCCCTGCTCATTTAGGTTATGCACTTAGTGACGCTGTAAACTTAATTGGTGGGCCGATCTTAACTGTGTCATATATCGCAGTATTCGTCCTACTTTTGCAAAAAGAGGGTTGGCAGCGCAGAGTGACGGCGTTATCTGCATTAGGACGAATGGCGTTGACGAACTACCTTGCTCAATCGCTCATTTGTGTGTTCATGTTCTATGGGTTTGGCTTCGGGCTTTTCGGACAGGTAAGTGTTGTTCAAGGAATGCTCATCGCCGTTGTTATTATCCTTGTACAAATGCTGCTCAGTAGTTTGTGGCTCAGACATGCAGAGCAAGGGCCAGTCGAATGGATATGGAGAAAACTCATTTACGGCAAAAAATCACTTTAATGCTTTTAAGCTTTTGTCTGTTAAAGAAATAGAGCGAAATCGGTTGATGTATACAAAGAAATATGTGATAGTTAAAGAAAACTTGCAATGTCTGGGAGGAAAATGATTGATGGCACACGTTCCTGATTTAGAAGCGCGCTCACCGTGGTCGGAAATTAGTCAATACAAAGCAGTCACCATTCATCAGCATAAAGAACCAATGAACGGTAGCATTACAATTCCAGGAAGCAAGAGCTTTACAAATCGGGCGCTCATTCTCGCTGCGTTTGCTGAAGGAACCAGCCGTTTAGACGGGGTACTTCGTAGTGACGATTCGTATTTTTGCCTCGAGGCGTTGAAATCGATTGGTGTTGCGATTGAAATCGATGGGGAGTCTGTTGTCGTTCACGGCATTGGTGGACAACGTCTTAACCAAAGTGCGGAGCTGTATATTGGAGCTGCAGGTACAACCGCACGCTTTCTACCAGGGCTCCTTAGCGCGCATACAGATGTGCCACAAACCGTCCGTGCAAGTCGTCGGATGAGCGAACGGCCAGTGAAGCCATTGTTTGATGTACTCGAACAATGGGGACAAGCAGTGACCTACGAGCAAACCCCTGGAGTGTATCCTGTGAAACTTGAGGCGGCAGAATTTCTCGGTGGAGAAGGAACCATTTCTGGAAAACAGTCAAGCCAGTTTATTAGCGGTCTGTTAATGGCTGCTCCAGCAGCAAAGAACGGTGTCGTCCTCAACGTCACAGACGGTATCGTGCAGCACGCTTACGTGAAAATCACTATCGATATTATGAAAGAACACGGTGTAAACGTAACATACAACGACGATTTTAATCGCTTTGAAGTGGCGCCACAAGTGTACCAGCCGAAAGACTACTCACTGGAGGCAGACGCTTCCACAGCCTGCTACTTTTTCGCCCTCGCCGCCCTTCATGGTGGCACAGTTGAAGTGACCAACATGAATTTAGACACGAACCAGCCAGACATTGGCGTTCTAGAAATCCTGGAAACCTTCGGATGTACCGTTGAAACGTCCGGGTCAACCGTCAAAGTAACAGGTCCAGAACAGCTAAAGGGCGGACGTACCATTTCTATGAAAGAAATGTCCGATCAGGCGCTGACGATCGCTGCCCTCGTTCCTTTTTGCGACGGCCCCATCACCATTACCGATGTAGAGCACATCCGTCACCATGAAAGTGACCGAATTCAAGCCATGACCGAGTCTTTAACACAACTTGGCATCGACATCACCGAGCATCAAGACGGCTGGACAATTCATCCCGGACAACCAAAAGCAGGTGAAAGCCTTTCCTCCTACGATGACCACAGAATCGCCATGTCCCTCGCCCTCATCGGCACGAAAATCGAACAACTCACAATAGAAGACCCAGGCAGCGTATCCAAAACCTGCCCAACCTTCTTCGACATGCTAGAACAATTTAATGTAAGGGTAAGTAGAAAAGCGTAGCGCCGTACGTTCAGAAGCGGAGGTCAGAACATCATCGGGCTGTGAAATGGTTCTTCACATTTCACAAGCTCGAGGATTTCTGCGCCGCAGCTTCTACGGCGCGAAGCTGGCCAAGAAAAGCGTAGGCGAGCGCGTTTTGAAGCGCAGAGTAGAACATCACGGGTCGAAGAAATGGTTCTCCACATTTCTCTCGAACCGGAATTTCTACCTCGCAGCTTCAGGAAGCGGGTAGTACATAAAGTGAAAAGCGTATTCCTATCGCAGTTTCAAGAAGAAATAAACGCTTTGTAGCGCACTAGAGGAATAAATAGGTACTCGTATTTAGCAGTATCAATACACTGTATGTCGCCTTTTTTCAAAGGCGGTCTATATGGAAAGGATTACATGTGCATGGGGATCACGATAAAAGAGCTAGCAAAGCTTTGCAATGTCTCTCCGGGGACTGTGGACCGAGCGTTAAACAACCGCTATGGTATTAGTGGCAAGACGAAGGAACGCATCCTAAAAGTGGCTAAGGAGCATCATTATCGTCCAGACGCTAGGGCACAAAGCCTTGTGCGTGGGAAAACGATGACATTGGGCATTGTGCTTTTTGATTTGTATAATCGCTCGTTTGCCCAAATGATGAATGCGATTGAGAAAGAGGCTCGAAAAGACGGCTATCATGTTAACCTCGTTCTGACGGACAAGTCGCCTGAAGATGAGAAAAAGTGTATTGAACAATTGATAAGTCAAAAGGTCGATGGGATTGTTTTGTTTTCCGTAAATAAAGGCGAGGGATTCGCTGATTACTTAGCTTCGTTGTCAACACCCATTGTGACGCTAAGCAATTACATTGCCGATTCGCTTGATTTTGTAGGTATACGTGACCGCGTGGCGATGAAAGAGGCGGTGGACAGCGCCGTTCAGCTTGGTTATGAGAAGATTATCTATATTTGCCCGCCCTTGCGGTTTTATAAGCACTCAAACATCTACACACAAACAGAGCGCTATGAGGGTTGTCTGGAAAGCTTGCGAGCAGCCAATTTGCTTGAAGCTCATCAGTTAATTACGGATCCAGATTATCTTACTGCCCTAGATCCACTTTCCTTTGAAGAGAAACGAACTGCCATCGTTTGTTCTTGTGACTATTACGCGCTTGAAATCTTAAAAAGGTTCAAGGAAACAAATCTTATTGTTGGGCAGGATGTGGGCCTTGTAGGGTTTGATAATATTGATACGTTGCAGTATGTAGAGCCTGCTTTAAACACTGTGTCTTTTGACCTTGAAGGGATGGGTTCTGAAGCGATTCGTCTGCTTTTAAACCGTATTGAAACGGATCGTGCGCCAATCAAGAAACTGTTGTCCCACCAGCTCATACGTGGAGCCTCTCTTTAAGACAAATTATGAAAAAATTAAAACTGCATTGACTTTTTAGTAGCTTCACCTTACACTATTCGTGTACGTACACGGAAAAAACATATTTTCAGGAGGGAACTTATGGCGGATCGTTTGAAGGCGACAATTATTGCAGATCAGAGGTATACGATTGGCGAAGTTGATAAGCGTTTATACGGATCTTTTGTTGAACATCTTGGTCGCGCAGTGTATGAAGGGATCTATGAACCAGATCACCCAGAAGCAGATGAGGATGGCTTCCGTAAAGATGTCCTCGCGTTAGTCAAAGAGTTAGATGTCCCGCTTGTGCGTTATCCTGGAGGAAATTTTGTATCCGGTTACAATTGGGAGGATGGCGTCGGTCCAGTGGAAGATCGTCCGAAGCGACTTGATCTTGCCTGGCACACCCTCGAACCAAACCTAATCGGCACAAATGAATTTGCGCATTGGGCCAAAAAAGCTGGCACTGAAGTGAACATGGCTGTAAACCTTGGTACAAGAGGATCGGATGCAGCAAGAAATTTAGTTGAATATTGTAACCATCCTGGTGGCACATACTATAGCGATCTACGTAAATCGCACGGATATGCAGAACCACACAAGTTCAAAACATGGTGTCTCGGCAACGAAATGGATGGACCGTGGCAGATGGAGGCCAAAACGGCAGAAGAATATGGTCGTAAGGCAACGGAAGCAGCGAAGTTAATGAAACTCGTAGATCCATCGATCGAGCTTGTGGCTTGTGGAAGCTCAAACCGAAATATGCCAACATTTGCTCAATGGGAAGCAACCGTCCTTGAGCATACGTACGATCATGTCGAATATATCTCACTCCATACATACTATGGGAATAGGAACAACGACCTTGGAAACTACTTGGCTCGCAGCCTTGATATGGACGATTTTATTGAGTCGGTCGTCGCAACGGCAGATTATGTGAAAGCAAAAAAACGCAGCAAAAAGAAAATGATGCTTTCTTTTGATGAATGGAATGTCTGGTATCATTCCAACGCCTCTGACCTCGAAATTCCACATTGGGGCGTCGCACCACCCCGCTTAGAGGATCGCTACACGTTTGAAGATGCTTTGCTTGTCGGCAGCATGCTTATTAGTCTAATGAAGCATGCAGATCGTGTGAAAATCGCCTGCCTTGCTCAGCTCGTAAACGTGATTGCCCCTATTATGACTGAAAAAGGTGGCAAGGCGTGGAAGCAGACAATTTTCTATCCTTATCAGCATGCTTCCGTTTATGGTCGCGGGCAAGCGCTACATTTGCTAGTCGATTCACCGAAATATGATAGCAAAGATTTCACGGATATTCCTTATCTTGATACAACGGCGGTCTGGAATGAAGAAAATGAAGAAATTACAATTTTCGCTGTCAATCGTCATCAAGAGCAGACGTTAGAGTTAAGCGGTGACATACGTAGCTTCGAAGGCTACAAGGTGCAAGAACACATCGTGCTCGAGAACAATGACCTGAAGGCAGTGAACACAGTCAATAAAACACCAGTCGTTCCCAAAAACAATGGCAAGGCATCCGCTGAAAATGGCACATTGTCAGCGCCATTGTCGCCGTTATCTTGGAATGTCATTCGCCTAAAAAAAGCGTAATCATATAAAAGACCTTGAAGAGACTAGACCGACCAGAAAAATAGGTCGGTTTTTTTGTGCGGACTCGAAAGTAGACAGAATTCCTCAGCCGTAGTATATTTAGTTTAGTACTAAACTTAAAAGATGAAAGAGGTAGTGAAGTGAGTGATTCTAGGTCACCTAATAGACTTAGCTTGTTGTGTTGGTTCCGACTCTCAAGAGTTTACAATCAAAATATCCGTGAAACGAATCAGCATTTGCTTCGTTGGAAGATGACGGCGACACAATTTGACATGCTTGCCCAAATAGGCGCTCATGAACCTATTTCTCAGCAGAAGCTTGCTGAAAAGCTATTCGTCACGAAAGGAAATGTGGCACAACAAATTCGAAAGCTTGAAGACCTTGGCTGGATTGTTCGGACGAGCATTGGAAAAACGAAATCAATAACACTCACCGCCCAAGGCAAATCACTTTTTCAGGATGTTGTGCCGAAACAGGAAACATTCCAGGAAGAGCAGTTTGCAAATCTAACACGAGATGAGCAAAAACAGCTCGTCCGACTTTTGAAAAAAATACAATCCTAACTCAATGGAGGCATACACATGCAAATTAAAGGGATTCATCATGTATCAGCAATGACAGCGAATGCACGTTTGAATGTCGATTTTTATACAAAGGTATTAGGCATGCGCTTAATTAAAAAGACCGTCAACCAGGACGATACGAGCATGTATCATCTGTTTTATGGGGATCGCGTCGGCAACCCAGGAACCGAACTTACCTTTTTTGAAATCCCAAATGCGGCCGCCAACCACAACGGCAACCGTAGTATTTCGGAAATTCAACTTCGTGTCCCTGACGATGCGTCGATTGATTTTTGGATAGAACGTTTAAACGCTCATGACGTTGTTCATAGCGATGTTGTCGACATTGTAGGTCGAAAAACGCTGCCATTTCAAGATCCTGAAGGGCAACGCCTTGCCTTTGTTTCAGATGAAACGAACAAAGGCATCAAAGGGGGAGAGCCATGGGAGAAGAGCCCGATTTCAGCGTCGCAATTCATTCGTGGTCTCGGACCGGTCAAACTGACGGTTCCGAAAGCAGAAGTCACTGGCATGGTGCTTGCGGACATACTCGGTTTTACGAAGGTAGGCACGCGTCCCGCTGAACAGGAGGGTCAGCCTGAAATAGAGATTTATTCCGTAGGTGAAGGAGGCACTGGGGCAGAGGTTCATCTAGAGGAGCGGACTGATTTGCCGCCAGAGCGCCTTGGTCGAGGTGGAGTGCATCACGTCGCATTCCGAGTGGAGGATAAAGAGGAGCTCATGGAGTGGGTTGAAAAGATGAAGGCACTTCGAATTCCTACATCAGGTTTTGTAGAACGTTATTACTTCAAATCCTTGTATTTCCGTGAACCCAATGGCATTTTGTTTGAATTGGCGACAGACGGTCCAGGG
The DNA here is from genome assembly GCF_004363045.1 of Aureibacillus halotolerans. Lineage (NCBI taxonomy): Bacteria > Bacillati > Bacillota > Bacilli > Caryophanales > Bacillaceae > Aureibacillus > Aureibacillus halotolerans. The sequence goes on along the minus strand of NZ_SNYJ01000013.1, from coordinate 66,405 downwards.
TTTGCGACAGATGAAGACGAAGCCCATCTTGGCGAAAGCCTTGCCTTGCCACCATTTTTAGAGCCGAAACGACAAACAATTGAGGCCACCATCAAACCACTTGATACAGGAGGAGAGAGATGAAGCATCTCTTTGTAACTGCCGAACAAGACGGTCAGCCGACGTTGCTTCTATTGCATGGAACAGGTGGAAATGAACAGGACTTACTTTCACTTGGCAAGCATCTCCTTCCAGGTGCCGGACTGCTCAGTGTTCGTGGCCAGGAGGAGGAAAATGGGATGCCCCGTTTTTTCAGACGGTCTGCTCCCGGTGTGTTTGACTTGGACAATTTAACTCAGCGAACCGATGAATTGCTGACCTTTTTAGATGAAGCGAGCAAAACGTACAGCTTTGATCGCTCAAGGGTCGTAGCAGTTGGCTATTCTAACGGAGCCAACATTGCAGGAAGCATGTTTTATCAGCAAAGTGAAGCACTTGCCGGCGCTGTCCTCTTTCATCCCATGGTTCCACGACGTGACAAGAGGCCTAATAAACTTCCTGACGTACCAGTTTGGATCGGTGCGGGGGAGAATGATCCAATGTGTCCTCCAGAGGAAACGAAGGATTTGCAGCAGATCCTCTTAGATGCAGGAGCGAAAACGGAAGTGTTTTGGTCGACACAAGGACATCAATTAAGTGCTGGAGAGGCAGAGGCTGCTAAAAGCTGGCTAGCAGATCAAAGCATATAGACGTTTGCACGACCCGGAAAAAGGGGTATACCATAAATAAATGAGGTTTGAAAAAGGAGCATTTTATGTCACTATTTCAAAAGCTACTCCGTGTTCTTAAAAAACCAAGCGTTCAACGAGCGATACGACGCAAGGTCATTCCAATGGCGAAACGAGAGTATCAGAAACGTAAAGGCCGGAGCGCAAGATAGAACTCACCAAAAGACCCAACAACGAAGGTCAATCAGCCGAGTTGTTGGGTTTTTTTTTACGTTTTTTCATACGCCCTTGCCGATGAATGCTTGTCAGCGACGTACGTTTTTTATACTGAAAAAGGCGAGCAAAGAGTTGCGCCGGAGAATCAGTTATTTTCCTGTTGTAGCGCTCGGCACTTTCATTGTAAATAGACGCTGAATGATCTACGCGTTCTTCTAGAGAGCGAAATTTCTCAACGATTGACTCTGTTTCATCTGTTTCAAGCAGTGATAGCTGGTGGAGTATTTTTTGCACTTGGGCATCGGCATTGATACGTTCCTGTGTGTTCCCAGAGACAAGCTGATCTTGAAAGGTGGACAATTCATTGTACAAAGGCTCTTCCTCAGGACGTATATAACGTCTAAGTCCAGGTAGTGCATCGTGACGTTGACGAAGTAAGGTTTCTACATCACTTTTGCTCCGTTGCATCGCTTGGCGCAAACGAAGCAATGTATTGTAGTGCGCAATATAAAACAAGGCAAAGAGCATAAGGATAAGCCCAATAATAGAACTAATCGTTGAAATCATTTTGTAGGTTCCTCCTATAAGGAAAGCTGACTATGTTAACCTTAACAAATCCATAGGCATTATGCATTGTTTGGCTTATGAAATGTCACAAAGTGTTTTTGTAATAAGTGCAGGGAATGGAAAAAGAAGGTTGACGTTTCAAATGAAAGGGGTTACAATTTTGTTTATCAAGCAAGATTGATGCATAAATTCTAGCAAACGGTAGAAACAATAGATGCAAAAAAACAAGATTTTAAAACTACTCTTCGAAACGAGGTGAACCTGCTGCAACAGATGTTAGATGCTTGATGGCACAAGAGTTGCAAAAGACATGCGTCACATAGGAACGCATTGCTTTTCAGTGTGCCCATCGTCTTAATCTTCGGAAGCAGCAGAAGCGTAATGTCCGCTCCCACACTGCAAAGAAATGCCAAACTAACCGATTTTGAAAGCCCATTCAAAGCTCTGGCTGATCAAAAACGCCTTGAAGTATTGAAGCTCCTGACGAAGCATGGTGCCTCCTGTGTATGTGATTTAATGGAGTATATGGATATGCCGCAATCAAAGCTTTCCTACCATCTGAAAATATTATTGCGTGCAGGGTTTATCCAAAAGGAAAGCCGTGGAACATGGAGTTATTATACTGTACGTGAGGAACGTCTGCGTGAGCTTCTCTCAGAGGAAGTCGCCGAAAGCTTTCGCATCGCACAATGATAAAGTAGCTGTGTAGATAGTATATGCAGTTTGCTCTCAATTCAAGCATTTCTTTTCACCTTCCGTTTTGTTCAGGCAACACAAAGCGGCAAGTGAAAAGGAATGTTTTTCTTTGCTGTTCTTTGCACGTTAGCATCAAGAGAGCTATTCGATGAATTCGTAACGTCCTCGTCATCAAACAACTGTGCCTTGAGTAAAATGCGATCCACCGGAGGAATTGAAATGACTACAAAAGCTTGCTACTGTCTGAAATGGTGGGTATGCTATGGTCAAACAATCACAGGGGTGTCGTCATGAGTCAGAAACGTGTGTTAATAATAGAGGACGAAGAAAATATTGCCCGCGTATTAAAGCTGGAGCTTGACTATGAGGGGTACGAGGCAGACACCGCGCATACGGGATCTGAAGGCTTGGCCAAATACCGTGAACAGAGCTGGGATCTCGTCCTGTTAGATGTGATGCTACCGGAAATGAGCGGTACAGATATTTTACAGCGCATCCGTACAAAAGGGGATGAAACGCCAGTCATTATGCTTACCGCCCGAGATGCTGTATCAGATAAGGTAGCTGGGCTTGATCTTGGGGCAAACGATTATGTCACAAAGCCATTTCAAATAGAAGAGCTGCTCGCTCGCATTCGTGCTGTTTTGCGGTTAAATGGAAGCAGTAAGGATCCAGTGCAAAATGAAAACGAATGGAAGGTACAGGACCTTCAAGTCAACGCCAACACGAGAGAAGTGATAAGAGCAGGCAAATCCATTGAGCTGACACCGAGAGAGTTTGATCTGCTTGTGTACCTCATGGATCATCAGGGACAGGTGCTCACAAGAGAGCAGATTCTCGATCGGGTGTGGGGGTACGATTATTTCGGCGACACCAATGTCGTTGATGTGTATGTACGGTATGTTCGCAAAAAAGTCGACTATCCGTTTGAAAAGGCATTAATTCAAACTGTTCGGGGCGTAGGGTATGTGATTCGGCCATGAAAATGCGTTGGAAAATCTACCTGTTTTCAACGGTATGGTTAGTTGTTGTGATGCTCGTGGTGTGTTTATCAATTTACACCCTATTTGAAAATGAACTTACAGAGCGGGAAGAAGATCGTGTAGCACAGCAAACCGAGCAGGTTGCCGAAGCGCTACAAACGTCTAGCGGGACAGTCCCGCCACGTCAGCTTTTACCAGCTTATTTGCCTGCTGATGGGATGATTCGCGTGATTGAAGGAGAACAGGACGGCGGACCACTTGTTGTGACAAAGGATCGCACCATTGCCGATCTCCCCCTTTTGTATGCAACAGAACAACGAACGGTTATTCGTCGTTTAGAAGGTGAGACGTATTTGACGTCGACCTTCCCTATTCTTACGGACAGTGGTGCGATTGCAACGCTTGAAGTCACAGAAAATGTGAGCGACACATTTGCGCTGCTTGATATTTTGCGCCTCGTGCTCTGGATTGCCGGCTTTGCCGTGCTTGTGCCAAGTGTGATTGCTGGGAAGTTGCTCGGTGATTTAATTTTAAAACCGATTCATTCCTTTACGCGAACGATGGAAAACATTCAACACGAAGGGCAGTTCCAGCGGCTGCATCTAGAAGGCAAATCAAAGGATGAACTTTATCAGCTGGGGATCACCTTTAACCATATGATGACGATGTTGGAAGAAAATTATTACAAGCAGGAACAATTTGTATCGGATGCATCTCATGAGTTGAAAACCCCTTTAACCGCCATAGAGAGCTACGCAACATTGCTGAAACGATGGGGGATGAAGAAACCTGAAGTGCTTGAAGAAAGTGTTGATGCCATTTATGCAGAAGCATTGCGTATGCGCGAAATGACGCAGCAAATGCTGGAGTTGGCCAGCGACGGCAATCAGCGTTTGGATAAAGCGTCGTTTCAAGCAGCTGACCTTATTGAAGAGTCGATGAAAACGATGCGGAGGGCGTACGAACGCTCCATCGAGTGGCAGGCAACACCGCCTGAGGTGACTGTTCTAGCTGACGCAAGCAAACTAAAACAAGTGCTGTTTATCCTTTTGGATAACGCCATCAAATTTAGCGATACAAAGATAGAGGTTGCTTTGAGTGAAACGAACTCCCATTTAGGAATTGCCATTAATGATCACGGGGTTGGCATCCCCGACGAGGATATTGCCCACGTGTTTGAACGGTTTTATCGTGTGGACAAAGCGAGGAGCCGTAAAACAGGCGGCACAGGTCTGGGGCTTTCCATTGCCCAAAGAATTATTGCTGCACATGGTGGCCATATTGATGTGCAATCTACTCAAGGAGAAGGGACGACATTTACAATTTGGCTACCAACAGAGTAAGGCTCTCTCAGCAAATTCTCATCTTCCTGAGGTAAGCTATGGATAAGAAAGCAAGATGGAGTGATCAAATGAATAAAAAGTGGATCTGGCTCACGTTAGGCGTTATTGTGCTTGTTGGTGGGATTGGCATTCAGCAACTCATGGCCAGCAGGCAGCAGACATCCTTATCAGAGGCTGAGATTGTCGCAAGTGTGCAATCCTTTTACACAGGTGATATCATCGAGACCGAACGGATTGACGATACCTATGTCATTGTTCTTACAAATGATAAAGGCACCTACCAAATTCAAGTCAACGAAAATGATGGCAAGATCAAACGTATAAAGCAACTGGCAACAACCAAAGGAACGGAAACTGAAATGACCCAAGAAGAAGCAGAAGCAAAGGCTCTTACTGAAGCTGGTAGCGGGAATGTGGCACAAGCCAAATCGTTGTCTGTGGAAGGACAAGAGGCCTATGAAGTCACTGTAAAGCAGGAAAATAAAGAATTGGTGTACGTGATTTCACGGGCAAACGGCGATGTGATCGATCGGAAGCAGACTCAGCAGCAAGAGAACGATGCGGCACAGCCAACTTCGGAGGAAGCGCCGGCAACAGATAACGAACCAGCACCGGAAAAAGAACCAGTATCGGAAAAAGAGCCAACTCCAGAGAAAGAGCAAGCACCAAATTCTGGAGTGACGACGGCTATCTCAAAGGAGGAAGCAGAAGCACTAGCACTTAATGCTGCTGGGGGCGGTAAAATCGAAAGCGTCGAGCTTGACAATGATGAAGAAGATGGCATGGAATATGAAATTGAAATAGAAAATGGCGATCAAGAGATTGAAGTAATTATTCAAGCTCAATCTGGAGAAGTGCTTTCCGTTACATGGGACGATTAATTTTATGAGAGATCGAGACAAGGAAAAGTGTCTCGGTCTTTTTCAATTGTTCGCTTTTCGCCCAGGAGTCTCGCTAGTGACCGCTGGTTTTTAGAATGTTCCTTTTTGCACCTTCTGAATCGCTTGTACCACAACAGGTTTGCTTTGTGACAACACTTAATTGCTAGGAAAGGCAGATATAAAGGTTTAACACAGGCTTTAATTGTTGCGAAATGTACGAATGTTGCCCAAGTCAACCCCGACTTTTGGGTAAGGTCCGGATGTTTCTCATGAAATTCTCATTTTACTCTCCCTTCATTCTCATTTTCATTGGCTATAGTAACTGTAGAAGTTGAAACAATAAATAATCTAAAATTGGAGATGAATAAAAATGAACAAGAAAATCAGTATTGCACTTGCAGGAACATTAGCACTTGGTGGACTTGGATTTGGAAGCCATGCCTTGGCCAATGAAGCCAATCGGACGGTACAGCTTGAATTGGAAGACGATGTGACGAAACAAGAGGCAACAGATGCAAAGGTGTCTGTCGAGCAAGCAAAAGCGATCGCATTAAAAGAGGTAGATGGCACAGTTACTGAAATTGAACTGAATAAAACCAACGGAGAACTTGTTTATGAGGTTGAGGTTTCAGTCAATAACAACGATGACGAAGATGTGTATGTTCATGCGCAAAGCGGAGCAGTCGTCATTGATGGAGCGCCAGGTGTAACAAAGGGGTCTTTGGCTATCACTGCGGCTCAAGCTAAAGAAGCAGCTGTGAATGAGGCTGGTGGAAACGTAACAGATGTAGACGTAGAAGTAGAGAACGACCACGTGTATTACGAGGTTGAGGTGCAAACAAATAATGGTGAGCGCACGGTGTATGTGGATGGCACAAATGGCTCCATTATTGCCAATCATGCAGATGACGATGATGACGACGATCGTGAGAATCTAAATCCAGCGAACGCTAATGTAAAAATAAGCATGGAGCAAGCGGAAAAAATTGCTCTTCAACAAGCGTCGGGCACAATCGTAGAAGCGTCATTGGACGAAGATGATGGACGTTATGAGTATGAATTTGAAATTCAGACAAATTCAGGCGAAGCTGAAGTTACAATTGATGCCAACAGTGGGTCTGTGCTTGAAGTTGAGTTAGACGACTAAAATAAGCGTATATATCGAGTGGGAGAATCATCTTCGGATGGTCTCCTGCTTTTTTTTTGTAAAGAACACGAGTATTGGATCGTCCATTGTTCGAAGAGTGGTAAAAGGGCGACTTACTGTGGTAATGTAAAGCCAGCTAAAGCGCTGCATTTCTGAAGGAAAGAAGGGGTTCCGATGAGGCATTTGCTCATTGTTGATGATGATCCTGATATTGTTAATTTAATCGCAATCTATTTACAAAATGAAGGATATGAAGTGAGCAAGGCATACAACGGAGAGGAAGCACTCGCCCTTCTTAATGAGGTGAACATTGATCTGATTGTACTTGATGTAATGATGCCAAAGCTTGATGGAATAGAAGTGACCCGCCGTGTTCGCGAAAAACAAGACTTACCGATTCTAATGGTGAGCGCGAAAGCAGAGGATATGGACAAAATTATGGGCTTGATGACGGGCGCAGATGATTATATGATCAAGCCTTTTAATCCTTTGGAGCTCGTGGCACGTGTGAAATCGTTGCTTCGTCGATCATACACATTCAAGACATCGGCAGCACCGATAGAGGAAAAGAAAGAGGATGAAATCCAATGTGGGTCAATCCTTATTCATAAGGCTCGCCATCAAGTGACTGTGGAAGGAGAAGTGATCCCGTTGACCGCAAAAGAATTTGATATTTTGCATTTAATGGCGACGAATGCTGGGCGCGTGTACTCGGCAGAGGATCTTTTCGAGTATGTATGGAAAGAAACCTATTTTTCCTCCAATAACACCGTAATGGTGCACATTAGTAATTTGAGAGACAAACTGGAACGAAAGCTTGGGTATAAAATCATTCATACCATTTGGGGAGTGGGGTATAAGTTTGAAGCTTAGCATTGGACATCCGTTGCAATATCAACTTCTAATTATTATCGGCATTTCGGCCGTTATGTCTGTGATGACGACAATTGGTTTATATTTCTTTGCTGTAATCACTTATTCTGTGGGCATCCTGCCATCCTTTATTGAAGGGCTGATAATGTCAATTACCGAGCTTATGCTCATCATTGGGGCAGGAATATTGACGTTGCTGCTGTTTTCAATTTACATCCTTCTCCTTACGAGACGGTGGTTTCGAGGTCTTGAAAGGGCGATTTCTGGGGTTGAGCAAATTGCGAGAGGTGATTTTTCTGTTCAGCTGAAAACTTCAAAAAATGAAGAGCTGAGCAGAATGCAGTCCTCGATCAACGCCATTTCGGGGCGGTTGGAAAAAGCCATCGAAGAGGAAAGGACGGCTGTGCAGTCTAAAAATGAGCTTGTTTCAAATGTTTCCCATGACCTTAGGACACCACTAACGTCTATCATCGGATATCTTCGTGTTATTGATGAAAACCGCTATAAGGATGAGGTTGAGCTTCGCTACTATACGGACATCGCTTATCAAAAAGCCCATCGATTAAATCGAATGGTCAATGATTTGTTTGAATTTACACGTGTCAGTTTTGGTGGTCTCCGTGTTCATAAACGTCCGCTAGATCTTGGTGCGTTACTCGGGCAAATTGGCTCCGAATATGAAGCTTCATTAAAGGAACGAGGAGTGTCTGTCAATTTACAGCTTCCAGAAAAGCCGATCTATATTTCTGCAGATGGGGATACGCTCGTACGCGTGTTCGAAAACCTTCTTAGCAATGCTTCAAAGTACGGTTCAGATGGGAAACGTATTGATTTAGTGCTTTCAGAAGAGTCTAAAATGGCAGAAGTCGCTGTCGTCAATTATGGTGAACCTATTCCTGAAAATGATCTTCCACATTTGTTTGACCGTTTTTATCGTGTAGATAAATCACGTACAACGTCCAATGAAGGCTCTGGTCTTGGTTTGGCGATTTCAAAAAGCATATTGGATTTGCACAATGGGCACATCCATGTGACGAGCACGAAGGAGCGAACCGCATTCATTGTGCGCTTGCCACAGCTCCCTCGTAGTGGTCCGATTAAATCGTCATAATGGGCATTCCCTAGTTCATACACCCCGCCAATCCTTTTTTAGTAGACTGTGCATAATGACATCACGTAACACGCCGTCTTGTAAGATGTATTCTCGTAGAGTGCCCTCTTGTTGAAAGCTTAGCTTGTTAAGCAACCGTAGCGAGGCCTTGTTTTCCGGCATCACTGTTGCTCCGATACGAAGCAATGAGCCATGCTCAAATCCCCAGGAGATCATGGCCGATAATGCTTCTTTAGCGTAGCCGGCTCCCCAAAAAGCTGGGCTAAGTTCATACCCCATTTCAACGCGGCTGTTTCTGGACGACCATTCATGAAATCCCCCGGTGCCGATAAAAACAGCGTTGGCCTTTTTGACGATGGCCCACCGTATTCCCCAACCATAATAAAAGCTGTCCTCTAATGAGCGTATAAGATGGACAGCTTCTTCGAATGTCGTTACACGTTCCATTCCATACATCTTTGTGACGTCATAGTTGCTTAGAATTTGGTACATTGCGTTTGCGTCGCTTTCTTTTAAGGGACGGATCAGCAATCTCTCTGTCTCAAACGTCGGTATTTCCATAAGGCTCCCCACTTTATGATGATGTTTTAGCAATTGTATCATGTTCATGAACGTGATCGCTTTCTTCGTTCCCCTGAGTGCATAAAAAATCCCGTAAACCTGTTCAGGTTACGGGCCATTAAAAAGGGGGTGGTTCTCAGGTGATTGCAAGCATCATGCTGTTAATTTATGTTAGCATAGCAGTGTTCAAAACAAAATGTTTAGATTGTGATTTTACTGAAAATGAATCATTGGTCTGGTCGTAAACACCATTATTTCCATTAGAGTGGTAAGAAAGAACCAAACTTAGAAAGCTGATTCGTCTTGAAAACAGAGACGAAAGTCGTACACCGATCATAGACTAAGGAAATTCTTCCGATTGTAATTTGTTCTATAATAAGAGACGATACCTATGCACGGTTCGATAGACGATCATTGAACGCCCAGTGATTGGTTGGACCATTTCCATGACCAATCTGAAGGCTATCCTCAATGGCAGCTGAGATATAGGCTTTGGCAGTCTCCACAGAGGACTGCACCGATTTTCCTTTCGCTAATTCTGCTGTGATTGCTGCCGATAGCGTACAACCTGTTCCGTGCGTGTGCTTTGTCGCAATACGTGGGCTTGAAAACGTTTCAAACCCACCTTCGCTGTAGAGTACATCAACTGCATTTTCATCAGACATATGCCCCCCTTTTAACAGGCAAGCAAAGGCTCCACAATCATCAACAAGGTAACGGGCAGCTTTTTTCATATCATCTAAAGAAGAAATACGCATATTTGACATAATCTCTGCCTCAGGGATATTTGGTGTTGTCACATAGGTTAGTGGCAAGAGCATCGTAATTAAGCTTTGAACAGCTTCCTTTGAGAGAAGAGAATGCCCACTTTTGGCGACCATTACGGGATCCATGACATAACGGGAAACGCCATGTTGTTTTAGTATTTTTGCAGTGATTTCAATGGCAGGTACAATGGACAACATGCCTGTTTTGACAGCGTTTGGCGGTACATCTTCAAAGACGGCTTGAAGCTGATCCTCTATAAGTGCTGGATCAATATCGACAAAGGATCTTACGCCACAAGTGTTTTGGCTGACAACTGCCGTAATCGCACTTGTACCAAACACACGCAGCTCATGGAATGTTTTTAAATCTGCTTGAATGCCAGCACCTCCTGATGGGTCCGTGCCAGCAATCGTCAATGCAATAGGTATCGTCATGTTTATCCTCCAGAAAGCGAACTGCTGAGGAGTCACAAAAAACCATCCCGGAATAGAAACGACGGCATGGGTGCATTTGTATGCGTATCGGCCGATAGCTTCCCTCCGCTGGTGTTAACCAGATCAGGTTCAAAGGGTCAAAGCAGTGCTTTTCTCAGCTCACAACGAGCTCCCCTAGCAGTCCAACATTGTATTTTTCTCATCGTATCGTATTTAACTGGGGTTGTGAAGTTAAAAAACTGTCTTCATTCATACAACGTCTGTGTATGCGGCATTCTATTATTCTATATTGACAGAAAAAGAAAGGATGAAACCTGTGGATGATATAGCAGTTCGACCTCTTCAAACAGTGGATATCCCATTGATGTCAAAGTGGCTTCAGAACGAAGAATTATTGGAATTTTATGAAGGTCGTGACCGTCCTCATGATGAGTCAATGGTGAAACACCGGTTTTTTAGAAACGAAGCCCACGTCGAACGATTGATTATTGTGTATCGATATCGGCCGATCGGCTACTGTCAGGTATACGAAATTGATCAAGAAACGCAAGCGTGTTATGGCTATAATGATGAAGTGGCGACGTTCGGCATGGATCAATTTATTGGCGATCCATCCTATTGGAATCGAGGAATCGGACAAGAATTTAATGCCTTTATGATTGAACGCATGGCTCAACATGTCGCACGAAGTCGCTTTGTCGTTGATCCGCGAGAAAAAAATGAACGTGCGATCGCCTGTTACACGAAATGTGGATTTGAAAAAACACGACACCTCCCTCAGCATGAGCTGCACGAGGGAATTTGGGAGAATTGTTGGCTTATGGTGAGAGAAATTATGCCAGTACCTAAAGAAGCAGCCTGTGAGTGAATCATGGGCTGTTTTTTTGTTAACAAGAATGATACAACTTGGCAATTCAAACCTCTTTTTTGTACCTCCAATGAGTGGCATAATAAAAGAGGAATGTAAGTGGAGGGGACTGAAGGAGGATTTTCAATGACGTTAGAGATTGCTGATGTGACAAAGTCATTTGGGTCACATACAGCTGTAGACCACCTTAGCCTCACTATACCTAAAGGTCAAATATACGGCGTTCTAGGCGCGAATGGTGCAGGAAAGACAACAACATTTCGAATGATCATAGGGCTTATGAAGCCGACGTCGGGAAAGATTACGTATGACGGAATTCAATTAAATGAACGTTCGAGCGAACGAGTAGGGTATTTGCCAGAAGAGCGTGGGCTTTACCCAAAGCTTACTGTTGAGCAGCAACTTGTCTATCTCGGGCGTTTACGTGGCATGCGTAAGGCAGCTGTTCTAGAGGAAATGAATCAATGGCTAGACCGCTTTGGTATAGGCCATTATGCGAAGAAAAAGGTCGAGGAACTATCCAAGGGAAACCAGCAGAAAATCCAGTTCATCGCTTCTGTTTTGCATCGACTAGAGCTCGTCATTCTTGATGAACCGTTTAGTGGTCTAGACCCTGTGAACGTCGAGATGCTTAAAAAAGCAGTGCTTGATGTGAAAAACCAAGGGACAACGCTTTTGTTTTCGAGTCATCGGATGGAGCATGTTGAAGAGCTTTGTGAACATATTTGCATTATGCACCAGGGGCGAGCGGTTGCGTCTGGGGGCATTAAAGAGATTAAATCACAGCATCCAAAAAAATATGTCAGAATTGATGCCCCATACGCTCTCGATTTCCTTGAGCAAATGGAAGGCGTTGAAGAAGTAGATATTCATCCAAACGGGACAAGGGTTCGCATAGCTCAGGAAAATGTCGCCCATGACATTTTTCAGTGTTTGTCCGATCGTGGGTTCGTTCGAAAATTTGAGTTGGAAGAACCAACTCTTAACGACATATTTATTGAGAAGGTAGGTGCTGTGAATGAGTAAGTTTTGGACCATTGTTGGTCATACATTCACTAAGCACGCTATGACAAAGTCGTATATTATCACAACACTTATTACGATTTTATTGGTTCTGGCTGTGATGAACATTGACTCTTTCATTTCTTTGTTTGACGATGAGGCCGACTCTGAAGAAGTGACTATTGCAGTGGCCACCGACTCAGACCGCCTTTTTGGGGATGTGCAAAATGCTCTGAAGGACGTGGAGAACTCCATTATCCTTGAACACGTGAACACGTCCGATGATACGCTTCAAGCGGCAATTAAGGATGGGACATATGCAGGCGCACTCCGTCTATATTATGAAGGTGACGAGCCAGCCGCAACGTATTATCAGGAGCAGAACACATCAAATGAGACAACAACAAGCATTAAAGACGCTGTCCAACAGGTAAAAGAGGCTGGAGCTCTGGAGCAAGTGGGCTTAACTGCTGAAGATCTGATGGCGATTGAGCAACCAGTGATGTTTGATGTTATTGCTTTAAATGAAAGCAGCCAAACAGACCAAGAACGTACACAAGCCACATCGCTCGTCTACATTTTGCTATTTATTATCTATTTTACGGTGATTATGTACGGCAATATGATAGCGATGGAAGTTGCGACAGAGAAGTCGTCTCGAGTGATGGAAATCCTGATTTCGAGTGTGTCGCCAGTGACGCAAATGTTTGCAAAAATTGTGGGCGTCGCATTGCTTGGGTTGTTTCAGTTTGCATTGATCGGGCTTGTCTCAGGTGGGAGCATGCTGTTTAGAAACGATTCCGGCGAGTCCCAAGGAATGCTTGCGGATCTCGGACTTGCTCATCCACCGGTGGACACGCTGTTGTATTTGTTGCTGTTCTTTCTACTCGGGTATTTGTTTTACGCAACACTTGCAGCGATGCTAGGCTGCCTTGTTGCGCGGTTGGAAGAGGTTTCCCAAGCCGTTGGCCCAATCAATTATCTGTTGATCATTGCCTTTATCATTGCGGTGTTTGGCCTGCAAAACCCTGAATCCTCGCTTGTTGTTTGGGGGTCGTTCATTCCGCCGCTTGCACCGATTTTAATGTTTTTACGTACAGGCCTTGTGGAGGTGCCTTTGTGGGAAATTAGCCTCTCGGTTGGACTTCTCGTGGCTTCAATCATTGTGCTGGCATTGTTTGGGGCAAAGGTGTATCGTGGTGGCGTTATGATGTACGGTAGCCGAAACGGAGCTTTAAAAGATATTCGCAGGGCATTACGAATGGGTAAACAATAGGCGGACAGACAAGAAGGAAGGAGTCGGTAGCAATGACACACAGCGGAAAAAGAGGCTGGTTACTCGTCGTAAAGGTGCTTGCGTTTGGGATGGGAATTGTAAGTGCGGTAAGTATCTTAGGGATTCTCGGCTTTCTCATTTACGTACTGACAACGCAGCCTTAAGACGATTGGAAGATATAACTAAAGGATTTCTTCAAAACTCTTAAGGTTTTCTTAAGGGTTTTTTTGTAGGGCTTTTAGGTCTCTTGGCTATAGTGATTATAGAAGGTCTTAATGACATCTGCTAAATCCCCACGCAGGGCAGAGGGTTTGTGCAGAAAAAAACATTCAATGGGTCGCTTGGAATTACACCTAACCCATCATGACAAATGAACACGATACATTCTAAAATCATTATAGAGACGAAGGAGACCATCAAATGAAACGATCGACTTTTCCACACCAGACCAATGACACGACCATTGTCGCAAAGAGTGCTCTCGTAATAGACGAAAAAAGCGGACAAGTGCTCTACGAAAAAAAGAGTCAGATGCGTGTATTCCCGGCCAGCGCGACAAAGGTACTAACAGGACTTGCTGCCACGTCCCTTTGTAAATTAAACGAAAAAATCACCGTCGGGGAAGAGGTGCTTGCGGAAACGAAAGGAGAAAGTCTTGCAGGGCTCACCCCTGGAGATACCTATTTGTTTGCTGAGCTGCTCGCTGCGTTGATGATCCCTTCTGGAAACGATGCTGCTAGAGCGTTAGCAATGCATGTCGCACGTCGAGATCTACGCAAAGACATATCGTATGATGCAGGGATTCGTTATTTTACATGGGCAATGAACGAAGCTGCTTCAAGAGCGGGCGCGGTGTCCTCCCAATTCGTCAACCCACATGGACTGCACGATACCAGGCACTTTACGACCGCGCAGGACATGATGCAAATTACAAAGGAAGCACGAAAAAACCTTGTGCTATGCAATGTGGTACGTCGACCAGTGTGGACGTCTCCTCGTCTCCATTTCGTCAATCGAAATGAACTGATTCATCCGGAAAGCCCCTTTTTCTATCAAGGGGCAGAAGGATTTAAAACGGGCTATACAAAAAAAGCGGGTCGCTGCTTGATAAGTGCAGCGAGTCGAAACAATGAACAAATTCTGGCCGCGGCTTTCGGATCAAAGGACCATCACATTTGGTCAGATGCACATACACTTTTAAATATGGGATTTAAACGGACGAGCGCAAAAGCCGTTTAGCACGCAACAAAAAATCACAATGGGGCTGATCGTCTATTGTGATTTTTTTTTGTTGAAAGCTCAACTTTTGCAGCGCAAGGTCTTATTGAATCGATGGTGCACTACTGCCCTTCAGGGTGTAATGAAAACACGACCGCTTCGTCAAAACACTTCGCTGTCCGCGGGCACGGCTTCAGCTTCCTCGGAAAGCAAGCTTTCCAAGGGGATCTTCAGCTCGCGCTGTTCCCGCAGGAGTCTACGTATTTTGACTACGCTGACGTTTGTTGCTGCGTAATTTTTTTATAACGGAGAAAAAGGCGTTTTAAGGGGTTTTGCTTTTGCGAAGAAGACAAAAAAGCGTATTGATTCATGCGAAACTGTATCACCTGGTGCAGTATTGATGAAGCGGGAGACTTAAGTTTAGACAACTTTCAATGAGCAAAAATCACCTTCAATACTGGTTGTGCTTGAGTGGAGCAAGGTGAGATAGATTAATTGATCTCCTCAAAACAATGCCTCCTGTATTCAGTAAATATAAAGGTACCCATGCTCACAATCCTGTATTTTCAAAAAGAGCGCATTCAGGTAACTAAGCGGATCTCTATGCTTTAAATAGCTAAATGATTCCCTTTTTAATTCATGTCACATCATAAAATGAGTCCATTATTAAAAGCGGCCACTAGCGAGACTCCAGCGAGACCCCACAGTGCGCAACGCGCCGAGGAGGCTCGCAGTTCGCCCGTGGAAAGCGAGTGTATGGCAGCTTGTATAAAAAGCAACCACAACAATAAATTGATGGTTTACCCAGCTATACCATATCTCCCATTCAAGGAGCGAAAGTTGAGTTGGAGGCATTGCCAAGTTTAAAAAGCAGGTTGTAAAGGAGAAGAGACAATCGTATAATGAGAAAGATTGAGAAGAGTTATCAATTGTTTTCGAATAATGGATGAGGTGCTAAAACGATTGTTGCCTGCTCTATTGTATTGAAATAAAAAGACAACAGTGCCTGCACTGTCAAGCAGGATACAAAGTGTGGGGGAACATTATGCTAAGACGATTTTTTTCCTATTATCAACCTTATAAAGGACTATTTGCGCTCGATTTTTCATGTGCGGTGCTCGCTGGTTTGTTAGAGCTCATTTTTCCACTTGCCGTCAATTATTTTGTGGATACGCTGCTTCCGGGGCAGAATTGGTCATTGATTGCCGGTGCAAGCATCGCCTTGCTCGCTATTTACATGATCAATGCCGGTCTGCAATATATCGTCACCTATTGGGGACATCGGTTGGGCATTAACATTGAAACGGACATGCGTAAAAGTGTATTTGCTCATGTTCAAAAGCAGTCCTTCCGTTTTTTCGACAATACGAAAACGGGACAGCTGCTCGCGCGCATGACGAATGATTTGATGGACGTTGGAGAACTTGCCCATCATGGACCAGAAGATTTATTTATTGCTATTATGACATTGCTCGGCGCGTTTAGCGTAATGCTCTTTATCAACTGGAAGATGGCTTTAATTATTTTTGCGATCATTCCATTTCTCATTTTTATGGGGTTGTTTTTCCACAGAAGAATGACAACGGCCATGCATCAGCTCTTTAGCAATATCGCTGATTTTAATACACGAATTGAAGACAATGTTGGTGGGATGCGTGTCGTTCAGGCATTTGCTAATGAAGCAACAGAGCAAGCACAATTTGATGTGAACAACCGCAACTTTAGAAAAACCAAGTTGGTTTCTTATAAGATTATGGGCATGAACCTGTCCATTAGTTACTTGCTTATGCGAGTCGTTACGTTAATTTCATTGGTTTGTGGCGCATATTTCGTCATAATTGAAGAATTATCAAGTGGAGAATTTATTGCCTTTGTCCTGTTGACGAATGTCCTTTTCCGACCAATTGAAAAAATCAATGCGATTGTTGAAAGCTATCCAAAAGGCATTGCTGGTTTCAAACGCTTCTGTGAATTGTTGGACACAGAGCCGGACATTAAAGATGAACCGAATGCTGTGGACGTAGGCGCGCTTCATGGCGATATTCGTTATGAAAACGTCACGTTCGGGTATGAAGACTCAGCTACCATTTTGAATGGGATCGATCTCTCAATCCGCGCAGGAGAAACGGTGGCTTTTGTTGGCCCATCGGGGGCAGGGAAAACGACGTTGTGTAGCCTGCTGCCTCGATTTTATGAAGCGAATGAAGGGGCCATCCACATTGATGGAACGCCGATTAAACATATGACTTTAGCTTCGCTACGCAAAAATATTGGTGTCGTCGCACAGGACGTGTTCCTCTTTTCAGGAAGCATTCGAGAGAATATAGCTTATGGCAAGCTTGATGCTTCGGAGGAAGAAATCTGGGAGGCGGCTCGACATGCCCGATTGGAAGAGCTCATTCAGGCACAGCCCGATGGTCTAGACACCATTATCGGAGAGCGTGGCGTCAAGCTATCTGGAGGTCAAAAACAGCGTCTTTCCATTGCACGGATGTTTTTGAAAAACCCGCCCATCCTTATTTTGGATGAAGCGACCTCAGCACTCGATACAGAGACAGAATGGGCCATCCAACAGTCGTTGGCAGAGCTTTCAAAAGGACGAACGACTCTCGTCATCGCTCATAGGCTTGCAACGATTAAAAATGCCGACCGCATTGTCGTTCTAACAAAAGATGGGGTCGCCGAACAAGGCTCACATGAAGAGTTGATCGAACAAAAAGGGTTGTACAGCCGATTGCATTCTGCCCAGTTTGGGGTTATTCAGCACGAAGCGCTTGCTGGCAAGGTATAATATCTAAAAAAGCCACTGTTTTGATAAATCTAGTCTGGTGGATTTATCAAAAGGCTGCCTCCTACGTCATATCAATGACATTGGGGGCAGCCTTTTCTATTAATAGAAAAAGGAGCACAGCCCCTTCGAAAACTTGACTCACGTTGAAGCTCGTTTCCTTATAAACCGAACTGTGCGCCGAAATTTGATCATTCCATCAGCACTTATCCAATTTTTCGTTTTGATTTTGATTTGCTATGCCCCAATTACGCGTGATAAACTAAATGTTTATGAACTTCACAAACTGGGTATTTGAACAAGATATCTGTGTTTAAATAAGTTGACGGGGGACTGTTTTTTTGAAAACGATTTATTTTTCTGACATTGAATGGAATGAGGAAATGACACTGTCTGGGCCGCAAAGCCAACAGATTATCGCCATTGCCTACGATTCAAGACGAGTTGAGAACCATTCAATCTTTTTTTGCATGGTTGGGGAACATGCAGATGGACATCGTTTTATAGAGGATGCAATTCAAAAAGGAGCTTGTGCTGTGGTGGGTTCAGACGCCTCAGCTTTGAAGGAAGCGAGTGACCGCCACCCTACAATTAGCTTTATTTTCGCTAGTGAGACGAGGAGGGCACTCGCATGCTTCTCAGCTCATTACTATAACAGGGCAGACCAAAAACTAAAAACGGCAGCTGTAACAGGGACCAATGGAAAAACGACAGTGACGTCGTACATACGGTCGTTGCTGAATCACTTAGGTATGCCTACAGGTCAAATCGGCACTGCGGGCATTTGGGATGATCAAAGCCCTTTGCCGTTTAAACAAACGACGCCAACGACGCCAGAAGCACCTGATTTGCAGGCGATTTTCCAGCACTTACAGCATTCACATGTTAAAGCGGTGGCGATGGAAGCAACGTCGATAGCAATTGAACAAAATCGTTTAGCGGAAATGATTTTTGATGTAGGCATTTACACCAATTTATCACCTGAGCATCTTGAGTTTCATCCGACGATGGATCATTATCGCGAGGCAAAGCTCAAATTATTTAACCAGGTCAGACAAGCTGTCGTTAATATCGATGATGATGAACTATCACAAACGATTTTAACGCGTTTTAATGGTCCTGTGTTAACGTATGGCATGGACCGACCAGCGGACATCTCGGCGAAAGCCATTCAAGCGGATGATCAAGGCACTCGGTTTATCCTTACCGTTAGCCAAGAATCACATCCCGTACGCGCACCGATATTTGGTCGATACAATATGGCCAATCTGCTTGCGGCAATTGGGACATGCTTGTTGTTTGGACACAGCCTCCATGACATTATTTCTGTTCTCCCAAAGGTAGAAGGACCAGAAGGCCGCTTTCAAAAGGTTGAGACCTACCCGTCTCATCAAATTGTGCTCGATTACGCACATACGCCAGAAGCCTTGATCAATGTTTTAGAGGCAGCACGGCAGCTGACGTACAAGCGTTTAATTTTGTTAATAACTGGCATAGGTCTACGTGATCCGCAGAAGCGACCGAAAATGGCAAAAGCAGCTGAAGGGCACGCAGATGAAATAGTTGTGAGCGTTGACCACCCAGGCTATTTTGATCGAGACGTGATCGCTGATGATGTGCGTAGAGGCTTTACCAATCCATTCTCCCAGCATATTCATAAAACGATTTACCGCGAGGACGGCATTCACCATGCTCTTTCGTTAGCTGAAGAAGGGGATCTCGTATTAATTACAGGTCTTGGATTCGGAGGCTATCAAGTCATATGTGGTGAAAATGTGCCATACGACGAACTTGCTGTGATTCATTCATATTTTCAGAAGAAAGCTAGAGAACGCGTCTATGTGCGAGAACAAACGTCATAATAAAAACCGCCCATGCTCTTCGACAAGGTCGAGAAGTGCATGGGCGGATTTTTTAGTTTATAGAGCTTTTCAATCCCTGTGTTCGTTGATGTCTTTCAATGGCCAATTGGATGAGACGCTCAATAAGGTCAGGGTAAGAAACCCCGCTCACTTCCCACAGCTTCGGGTACATGCTAATGGCAGTAAACCCTGGAAGTGTATTGATTTCATTCACAAGCAGAGTGTCATCAGGCTGTAAGAAAAAGTCAACCCGTGAAAGCCCTTCGCACTGTAGTGCCTGAAACGCAGCAATGGCAGATTCCTGCACAGCTTTCGTTTGCTCTGGCGTCAAATCGGCAGGTGCGGCAAGTCCAGCGCCGTCCTCGTCGATGTATTTGGAGGCATACGAATAAAACTCACTTTGAGGCAAAATTTCGCCCGGCAAAGACGCTTCTGGTTCTTCGTTACCAAGAACAGCCACCTCAATTTCACGCCCAACAATCGCTTCTTCAATGATAATTTTGTGATCATACAGAAATGCTTCTTCAACGGCTTGAACAAATTCTTCCTCATTTTGCGCCTTGTTCACCCCAACCGACGACCCCATATTGGCAGGCTTAATAAAGACGGGAGTTCCCAAAGCAGCTTCAATGCTTGCAAAGGTAATTTGCTCTTTTTGATTGCTCGTAAAGCTAACCCCTTTCGCCGTTTGAATGCCGGCAGACGAGAGTAGCTTTTTGGCGATATCCTTATCCATGCAAATCGCAGAACTTAGCACATTTGGTCCAACATAAGGGACGTTGGCCAGTCTCAGCATCCCTTGAAGGCTGCCATCCTCACCAAGTGTTCCGTGAACAATCGGAAAGACAACATCAAGCTGATCCATTGGTGTTGATCCTGAGGTGGCGATAAACTGTCCAGAATCCTTCCCCGGGGAGATCGCAACACCTCGTTCGGAAGCGTTCAGCCGAATTAAGGCGGGGTTTTCCTCGTTGAGCAAAAAGGTGGATGCGTCATTCAATTGCCACTGTCCTTTTTTATCAATACCGATAAGAACAACCTCATACTTTGAGGGATCAATGGCCTCGACAATATTTTTAGCCGATTGAAGGGACACTTCATGCTCGGCAGATTTTCCTCCAAAGATAATACCTACTTTCAGTTTTGACAAAATTATCACTCCTTCCCTTCTATACTATTACTCTATTCGTACAAAAGGCAATCTTGTGTGGAGAAAAAATCTCCACTTTCTATTTTAAATAGCGCTGAACGGATGACGGTGTTGTTTGGTGTTGGCCGCGAAGGAGGTCCACAATTCCACCTGCAATGACACCATCCCAAAGATCGCATGAAACGAGCTCTGGAAACCCAACAGACAGCACGACGCCAAGCAACCCGAGTCCAACTGTAAAATAAAAGCGCACAAAAAAGCCTCCCTCATTCATGATAATCGCTAAAGGTAGCGTACCATGAGAGGGAAGGCGGCGAAAATAAAAAGACTGTTAGCGCTAGGCCTTTAACAGTCTTTTTGTCGCCATATGCACTTTTTTTAATGTGTTTGATTGCTGCTCTTGTCTCAGTTTTTCCTGTCGCTCAATGGCTGTTAAGACATCTTCGTATTGCTTTTGCGTGATGCGCTTTTCTGCATAGGCACGTTGTGCGGCAGTTCTTTGAGCAAACAAGGAAGAACGGTTACTCATTGGAAGCACTCCTTTATCCGTCATCGGTTCGCATTACATAGACTCGTACTCGTCATCAGAAGTATGGAGAGCTAGCATATACTCGCTTAAAATGACGTCCATCACACTGGCGTAAACTTCGCCAATTCGAATCGTATCCTCTGTCATATCGTGGCGACCGTCAATGGTCAATACTCCCCAATGTGTCATCGGAATAGAAACCATCGTCTTATATTTGCTTGAGGAGTGTGGATTGACCGCCCAGTCACTATGGTGTTTAACATTGTTGTCAAGCAGGGGTTCTCCTCGTCGAAAGCTTAATCCAGCGACAGATTTATCAATGTCTAACGTACGTGACTGGATTGAGGCGGTAGGGAAACCATGGCTGCCTTTAAACAAGACCAATCTTCTTGCATCAATGTCGGAAAGCCACAAGCCACAGCGGTGAGCGTCGCCTGCCTTGAATTTAATATCGGCGGCTAGTGATTCAACGATTCGTTGCAATAAAGCGTGGGCGGTCGTTTCAACATCCTCTATTGAATCATATTCACTTAAGCGCAATTGTTGCAGGTTTTTTAAATGGGACGACATATGATCAACGGTCGTGCGGAGTTGTTGGGTCGTCGCTTCGGCCTGCGTCGCTTGCTTTTGCATGTCGAGTAACTCCTCTTGAATACTAATGAGACGGTTTTCTCTGCCGAGCGCATCGGCAAATCGTTTTGCTCCAATGCCTGCCCACCACACGAGCAGTGCAACAAGAGCTACCATAAAAATTGAGGTAATATGAAACACCCAATCAGGGGAACGATTTAGCACTTCAATTAGGAATTTTTCCATTCGCAAAGTCGATCCACCTCCCATAGTAAAGTGTATAAGGTGAGCGAACAAAATATGGCAAGCAATCCAAAATAGGTCGAAAGAAGCAGAGGTGCTTCAAGGTGGCATTGGAACGGGACGGAAGTATGATATGATGAAAGCAGATTTCAATGTTATTGGTGGAGGTGTTGAGGGTGGTTCAAATCAAAGCGATTCATGAGGCTTATGAAGCTCTTCGGGGGGTTGTCCATGAAACGCCGCTGGACTTTTCCGACACGTTTAGTGAGCTTTCAGGAAGCAAAGTCTATTTAAAGCTTGAAAACTTGCAGAAGACAGGATCGTTTAAAATTCGCGGCTCCTACATAAAAATGAGTCGTCTTAGTGAAAAAGAGCGTAAAGCGGGTGTTGTGGCAGCGTCCGCAGGCAATCACGCGCAAGGCGTTGCATATGCTGGTCAATTGTTGGGCATTCCTTGTACGATTGTCATGCCGATCAACGCACCACTGAGCAAAATTGAAGCGACGAAGCGTTATGGTGCAACTGTCGTGCTTCAAGGAAATGGCTTTGATGAGGCCCTTGCTTACGCACAAAAGCTCCAGTTAGAAACAGGAGCTACATTTATTCACGCGTTTGATGATGAAGCCATTGTCACAGGACAAGGGACCCTCGGGCTAGAGGTTATCAAACAATTGCCTGAAGTGGATGCGGTCATTCTTCCGATTGGAGGGGGAGGCTTAATTGCAGGGGTTGGTATTGCGATTAAGGCATTAAAGCCGTCCGTCCAAATTATTGGGGTCGAGGCAAGTGCCTGCCCAAGCATGACCGAGTCCATTCGTCGTAAAGAACTGTATCAAGTCCCAACAATGGCGACGATGGCAGACGGAA
The DNA here is from genome assembly GCF_004363045.1 of Aureibacillus halotolerans. Lineage (NCBI taxonomy): Bacteria > Bacillati > Bacillota > Bacilli > Caryophanales > Bacillaceae > Aureibacillus > Aureibacillus halotolerans. The sequence continues at coordinate 43,745 of NZ_SNYJ01000013.1, read as the reverse complement.
TTGCAGTAAAGCGCCCGGGAGAGCTGACATTTCGGTTAATACAAGATGTTGTTGACAACATTGTTTGTGTTGATGAAAAAGAGTTAGCAAGCACGATGCTACTTCTACTTGAACGAAACAAGCAACTTGTTGAAGGCTCTGGGGCAAGCTCAGTCGCTGCCTTGCTCGGGGATAAGCTTCCTTCGTTAAAAGGCAAAAACGTTGTCGCTGTGTTGAGTGGCGGCAATGTGGACGTCAACTTTATCTCGCGCATCATTGAGTATGGCATGGCGGAAGCTGGACGTTACTTCTCGTTTGCCACGATCGTTCCAGACAAGCCGGGTCAGCTCCAACAACTTCTTCGACGCGTGGCGGAGCTGGAAGCCAATGTGCTAAACGTCCATCACCAACGAGCAGGAACCAATGTATTTCCAGGGCAGACGAGCATTCATCTGTCGTTGGAAACGAGGGATAGAGCACATATCCAATCCATTGAAGAATCATTGCAAAACGAAGGCTACGTGTTACGGGAGAAAAGTGAAAGCATTTTTGATGATTAAATACATCTAATGACAAATAAGGGATGAAATGTACTTATGGAGCTTCGCCAAAATACTTCGCTTTCCGCGGGCACGGCTTCAGCTTCCTCGGAAAGCAAGCTTTCCTGCGGGATCTTCAGCTCGCGCTGTTCCCGCAGGAGTCTTCGTATTTTGACTACGCTTTTGCACAATGTTTATTTCATTATTCTTTTCCTTGTTCGGTTTCTCTGGTGAGTTTTTTATTTTGTCCCGATCTCAATCTTCGCTGAGATTGAAGAGCACGAAGCAATTTTCTTTTTTCATTTTCATATCCTGACAACAATTAAATCATAGTGTGCTGTGATGCGTGGAAATGGGCAAAACTCCTGAATTGCAAAAACCTATCAAATGGGGGAGTCGTATGACAACCATTACACTTGTTCGACATGGGCTATCAACTTGGAATGCAGAAGGTCGAGCACAAGGGCATTGTGATGCGCCATTACATTCCACTGGTAGGAAACAAGCGCGTTGCGTTGCGAAACGTTTGGTCGAAACGCCTTGGAATGCGTTCTATTCCAGCGACCTGCCAAGAGCAAAAGAAACGGCTGAAATTATTGTTAAAGAATTCGGGCAGCATACGATTTCCGAAGACGCTCGTCTTCGAGAAGTAGACTGTGGGGAATTAATCGGTTTGACCTTAGAGGAAAGAATCGAACGATGGGGAGACAATTGGCGTTCATTGGCTTTAGGTAGAGAGTCTTCTGAGGATGCAGGAAATCGTGGCGTGGAGGCAATTGAAATGATCCGAGCCAGGCATCCAGGAGAACAAATTCTGGTTGTCTCACACGGAGCCGTTCTCAGGCATACCCTTCAACGCCTAGTTGAGGGTCTTTTTCTCGCTACGCCTTTAGGCAATACATCGCTAACGACCATCCACCATGATGGTCACAAGTGGTCCTGTACGTTAATGGATTGTACGGTCCACCTAAATGAACCAAATGAAATGAGGTAAACCTATTGACACAAGTAAAAGAAACCATTCAATTAATTAAAGAGCTCGTGCAGATTCCTAGTCCATCCGGAAACACTTTCAAAGTGATTGAATTCGTTGAGGCAATGCTCCAAGAGTGGGAGGTAGAGACGAAACGCAACCGTAAAGGTGGACTAATTGCAACGTTGCCAGGAGAAAATCAGGAAGCCCATCGTATGCTAACAGCCCACGTGGATACGCTTGGTGCGATGGTCAAGGACATTAAACCAAGTGGCAGGCTTGTCCTTGATAAAATTGGTGGGTTTACATTTAACTCTATTGAAGGCGAATACTGTGAGATTGAGACGTCTTCAGGCAGCACATACTCTGGAACGATTCTCATGCACCAAACGTCTGTGCATGTATACAAGGATGCTGGTGAGGCGAAACGAAACCAGGATAACATGGAAGTACGTATTGACGAAAAAGTCAGCAGTGAAGCGGATGTTCGTGCGTTAGGCATTGAAGTCGGTGATTTTGTTAGCTTTGATCCTCGTGTCCAAGTAACGTCAAGTGGGTATATTAAATCGCGCCATCTGGATGACAAAGCCAGTGTTGCTCTTCTGCTTCAATTGATTAAACAAGTGGTTGATGAGAAAATCACCTTGCCGTTCACGACCCACTTTCTGATTTCGAACAATGAGGAAATTGGATATGGCGGCAATTCAAATATTCCATCTGAAACCGTAGAATACCTTGCTGTCGATATGGGTGCGATGGGTGATGGACAAAGCACGGATGAGTACACGGTGTCGATTTGTGTCAAGGATGCGAGTGGTCCTTACCACTATCAGCTTCGACAGCATCTTGTTGCGCTTGCGAAAGCTAATAAGATCGCGTATAAGCTAGATATCTATCCATTTTACGGATCTGATGCATCAGCAGCCATCCGAGCAGGTCATGACATTGTTCACGGCCTCATTGGACCTGGCATTGATTCGTCTCATGCGTATGAACGTACACATGAAGAATCCTTGCAACATACAGCAGACTTGCTATATCATTATGTGTTGTCGAATACTATCACAAAACCATAGAAAATATAAAAATTTGACCAGGGCTGACATCAAGCTCTGGTCTTTTTTTATTTTTTGAAATCGCCGTCGTAACAGCATATAATAACGGTTGTGAATAGAAGATATTTAATTCTGAACAAATGTAAAAATCCGAAAATATAGACTTACAGAATTGACATAATAATATAACAGAAAGTATACTATGTAGTAATTTATGAAAGCGCTTTAATTCATTTGGAGGTGACATGGATGCGATTGGCACGAATACTCATTGTCTTCACCATTTGCTTAGGGTTAAGCGGTTGTAATGTGTTGGCACAAGTTGACTACCCTGATGATGTGATCACATTCTGGCACGCAAACACGGGCGTAGGTCTTGAGGCGACAAATGCCGTTGTCGATGCGTTTAACGAGAGCCAGGATGAATACACAGTCAAGCCAATGTACTCAGCAAGTTCAACAGGGCATGATGAAAAGTTACTCGCCGCTGTTGCTGGAGGCAATCCCCCAGACATTATGCGTTTTGACCGTTTCATGATTGGGGCTTGGGCAGCTGAGGGAGCGTTGACGGATCTTACGGAGCTGGCTGAGCGGGATGGCGTATTAGAGAGACCGTATTACCCGTTTGCAATTGAAGAAGCGACGTATCAAGACAAACTATATGGTTTACCAATTAGTGTTGATTCAAGGCTTGTCTTCTACAACAAGGATCATTTTAAAGCAGCAGGTTTGGACCTCAACGACCTGCCAAAAACGCTTGATGAGCTAGAAGAGGCAGCAGATGTGTTAACAAAAAAGACGGGCAATCGCTTTGATCAAATTGGTTTTATCCCTTGGTATGATCAAGGATCGCTATATACTTGGGGATGGAGCTTCGGCGGACAATTTGTTGACCCTGAGACTGGGAAAGTGACCGCCAATGACGAAGAGATTGTCGCTGCCCTGCAGTGGCTTGTTGATTATGGAGACAAATACGGCGTTGAAGAGATGACGGGGTTTGTTGACTCACAAGGGTCAAATGCGATGGACCCGTTTTTGTCAGGTCAACTTAGCATGACGGTTAGTGGTCCTTGGAAAGTGCCACAAATTAGAAAGTTTGCGCCTGACTTGAATTATGGCGTTTTCCCAATTCCAACCCCGGACGGAAGCGACCCGATTACATGGTCTGGCGGCTTCTCAATGGTCGTGCCAAAAGGAGCACAAAACGTAGATGGAGCTTGGGAGTTTGCGAAATATTTCTCTAGTCAGGAGGGCCAGGAAATTTTCAGTGGCATCATCGGTGATTTTGCCGTTATGGATTCCGCGAACGAAGCCCTCGGGTATACAGATGACCCAATTCTAGGTGAGTTTATCGATATTTTACCGGATGCCAAATATCGTCCTGTGTTACCTGAAGGGGCCTTGTTATGGAACGAGCTGGTCAGCGCGATTGATCACGCCACAAGACATAATGGGACGCCACAGGAAATTTTAGATGATGTCACCAATTACGTGAATCAGAAAATGGAACGGAAAAATCTTCTTCAAGGGGAGGGAGAGTCATGAGCACAAAGGTAAACGTTGAAACAAAGCGAGGTAGGGCCATTCCAGGGAGAGCAATCAAGCGAAAGCAATTGACCGGCTGGCTGTTTGTTTCGCCTTGGATATTGGGGCTGCTGTTGTTTTACGCGTATCCATTGTTCAGCTCCATCTATTACAGCTTCACCTCTTACTCCATTTTGCGAGAAGGTCGCTGGGTCGGTTTTCAAAATTACACCGATTTGTTCAAGGATGATTTGTTTTGGACATCGATAGGAAACACCGTCTATTTTGCGGTTTTGTATGTACCGGTCAGTATTTTTCTTGGGATAGCCTTGGCCATGTTATTGAACATGAACGTTAAGGGTATGTCCGTCTATCGAACCATTTTCTTCCTGCCGACGCTCGTGCCGCAGGTGGCCATGGCCGTATTGTGGATGTGGCTATTAAACCCTTCCTTCGGTCTCATTAACGCCATGCTTGCATTTGTAGGCATCGATGGTCCACCTTGGCTCGGTAGTGAGGCGTGGAGTAAGCCGTCTATTATCTTTATGTCTCTTTGGGGCATGGGGCAAGCGGTCGTCATTTATTTAGCCGGATTAGGGGATATTCCTAAAGATTACTATGATGCGGCAGAGGTTGACGGTGCTGGATGGTGGAAAAAAACGCTGAATGTGACAATGCCTTTGCTGACGCCGGTCATATTCTTTAACCTCGTTATGGGACTTATCGGAGCGTTCCAGCAGTTTACGCTCCCATACACATTAACCCAAGGAACAGGGAGTCCTGCAAACTCATTGACCTTTTATGTGATGTATTTGTATGACAATGCTTTTAAATATTTTAATATGGGTTATGCTTCTGCCATGGCGTGGATTTTGTTCGTAGGCATTATGAGTCTAACCGCCATTGTCTTTTTAACATCAAAACACTGGGTTCACTACCAGGGAAAATAGGAGGCTGTATGTGATGAGATTAACGAAACGGTTTTTTGCCCATTTTGTGCTCCTGCTGGCCTCAGCCTTCTTTCTTATCCCGTTTTTGTGGCTGCTTTCAACGTCATTAAAACCGCTTGAGCAAATCTTCTCGTTTCCACCTGAATGGATACCAGACCCGGTTCAATGGTCAAATTATGCCGATGCGGTAAATTACATTCCCTTTTTTCAGTATTTGTCCAACACGCTCGTCATTACACTTCTGAGTGTCTTGGGTGTGCTCATTTCTTGCCCGCTCGTTGCCTACAGCTTTGCAAAGCTGGAATGGAAAGGGCGGAATGTACTTTTTGCCATCACGATCGCGGTCATGATGATCCCGGCACAGGTCACGATGGTGCCACTGTTTATGCTTTTTAAATCCTGGGGTTGGGTGGGCACAGGGTTGCCTCTCATCGTTCCACAATTGTTCGGGGTCCCTTTTTACATCTTTTTGCTGCGACAATTCTTCATGGGCTTGCCTGATGCTCTCCGTGATGCGGCTAGAATAGACGGAGCAAACGAATTTCGTATTTACTGGCAGGTCATGCTGCCGCTCGCAAAACCCGCCTTGCTCGCCGTCGGATTGTTTCAGTTTATCGGCAGCTGGACCGATTTTCTTGGCCCGCTCCTCTATCTGACAGATCCAAACAGCTACACCTTATCGCTTGGTCTGCAGCAATTCCAAAACCAGCGTGGATCTGAGTGGGGCTTGCTCATGGCGGTATCAACGCTGATGACACTTCCCATTATCGTCATGTTCTTCTTCCTGCAACGTACGTTCATACAAGGCATTACCTTTACAGGGGTCAAACAGTAGGAAGCAACTGCAAAATCAAAGCGCGCCGATCGTAGAAAAGCGATCTGGTGCGTCTTTTTATGAAGACTGCTTTTACAAATTGATTGTGATGATGACGAAGTAATATAAGGACCATTTGCAAAGCGAAGCAGAAATAAAACAAACAAAACTTTTAACATTCAAACAAAAACGGTATGATAAATGTGTTGATTTAGTTTGAATTTTAAGTGAATGGGGAGAGGTCATTGGAAACGAACGTACAGTTGAAATGGTTACAGTCGTCGTCCAAAGTGACAACAGGGGTAACGTGGGGCGTCCCGTGGAAAGAGGGAGTCGTTCCGAAGGGGACTTCATTTTCGTTGGAGGGGGCAGCAGGAGACGAGCAGCACGTCCAAACGTGGCCACTCGCCTATTGGCCAGATGGTAGCATAAAATGGAGTGCGCATGCAGCAACGCTGTCGGATCAAAGTGAATCGTTTACGCTTCGCAAGACAACGGCATCGACAGTACATACGGAGCTGAAGATAGAGGACAACGATGCTGAAATTATTGTCCACACTGGGGTCATCGTCTGTCGATTTGCAAAATCCGGTTCATCTGTACTTTCTACGATTGAACGTGACGGAGTAATTAGGGCAACAGATGCGCAGCTCATCTGTCTGCTCGAAAAAGAGAGCAGAACAAGCGGGGAACTAGTGACCACGGAAAAGCGCTGTGAGAGTGAGATTGACAGTGCTGTGGTTGAACAAGCTGGTCCAATTCGAGCAACCATTTGCGTGAAGGGACGGCACCGATTTGCAAATAGCAAAACGGCGTGGCTGCCATTTACGTTGCGCTTTTATTTGTATGCAGGAGACGCGCAGCTCAAGCTTGTCCATTCCTTTGAATTTGATGGTCAAGCGGAAGGTGATTTTATTAAGGGACTTGGTCTACGCTTCCGTATGCCTTTCTCTGGTCCTTTATACAATCGTCATATTCGATTCACTGGCGATACGGGCTGCTTCAGTGAGGCATCTAAAAATCTGCGAGTGGCAAGGATGAACGAAGCGCATCATAAGTTGCATCTGGAGCAAATAGAAGGGAAATGTCTTCAGCTGAACGATGAGAAGGAGTCATCATTTCTAGAACTTTTGGATGATGCAGCTACGTGGGACAGCTTTAAACTTGTGCAAGATTCTGCTGATCATTACACCATCTCCAAACGAACAAAACCAGTGTGCTCATGGCTGAAAGCAACTGAAGGGCACCGTTCTAAAGGACTCATGTTTATTGGCAGTGAGGGCGGTGGGATTGCGATTTGCGAGCGCAACTTCTGGCAGAAACACCCGACGGCGGTAGAAGTGGAGGGAATGGCATCAGACACCGCACAGGCCACCTTGTGGTTTTGGTCTCCGGATGCACCGCGTATGGATTTGCGTCATTATGATACAGAAACACATCTTCATGCCGCCTATGAAGGGTTTGAAGAAATGCGCGCCACACCGTATGGCATCGCAAATACAAATGAATGTACTTTGTTTATTGAAAATCATACGCCATCCCAACAACAGCTGTTGGCTTATGCAGACACCATTCAGCAACCACCGATTCTCGTATGTGAACCAGCTTACTATCATGAGGTTCAGGCGTTTGGGTACTGGAGCCTGCCGGATCGTTCGACCGAGGTAGGTCATTATCTTGAACAGCAATTGGATGAAATGGTGGCTTTTTATATGAAGGAGATAGAGCAAAGGCGTTGGTATGGCTTCTGGGATTACGGCGATGTGATGCATACGTATGATGGGGACAGGCATGTGTGGCAATATGACGTAGGCGGTTACGCTTGGCAAAACACCGAACTCGTGCCGAATTTGTGGCTCTGGTATTCCTATTTGCGTTCGGGACGAGCAGATCTTTTCCGTTTGGCTGAAGCGATGACACGTCACACGAGCGAGGTCGACATGTACCATCGAGGCGAATACAGTGGCCTTGGCTCAAGGCATAACGTAAGTCATTGGGGGTGTGGCTGCAAAGAAGCTCGCATCAGCATGGCAGGCTTGCACCGCTTCTACTACTATCTCACAGCGGATGAGCGAATTGGCGACATTATGGATGAGGTGAAGGCTGCCGATTATACGACGGAAGCTCTTGATCCGATGAGAGCCTACCATCCAAAGGGTGAATTTCCAACGCACGCTAGAGTTGGACCGGATTGGTCGGCGTTTGTTTCAAATTGGATGACACGCTGGGAGCGGTATGAGGAGGATATCTATTTAGATAAAATAATGGTAGGTATTAAGGATTTAGTTACTATGCCTTACCAAATGAAAACGCTATCGACGTATGGGTATGATCCAAAAAGCGGTCATCTCTATGACATGGGAGACTTTGCAGGGTCGCATTTAGCAATCTGTATGGGGGCGCCCCAGGTGTGGACCGAGCTGTCATTGCTTTTAAAGGATCACACGTGGGAGCAAATGCTAATTGACATCGGAGCTTTTTATCACCTGACACCTGAGGACAAAAAAGCGTTCACGTCGCCGGAGCTGCCGACGAGTGGTTATCATTGGCCTGTCTTTGGGACGGGAATGGCTGCATTTGCTGCGTGGAAAAAGGCAGATGTACGATTAGCAGAAAAAGTATGGACTATTTTATTAGAGACGACACCAGGAGAAGTAAAATTTCAGGATCAGCTCCAACGTGTACCTGAGAATGAGACCATCCGTCCTATAGAGGAGGTGCCTTGGATTTCGACGAATAGCATCTCTCAATGGTCGTTGAACGTTATTTTTTCACTCACCTTTATCCGTGAGCATTTGCCAGAGAAACTAAGCCACAAACATGAAAGGGGCACCGTCTCGTGAGCTATGAAAAAGGATCACTGCTGTATTCAAATGCACTCTCCAGTGAAGAGGATGTCAAGGGCTTTGTCATGGAGGGGGACGGTGTTGTGACGTTTCCCCACCAACGCATGCGTATTGAAAATCTACGACCGCCAGAGGATGGGCAAAAGGCCAACACTGTTTTTTGGTGCCCAGAGACGTTTCCAGCCAACATATCGATCTCCTGGCAATTCTGGCCGATCCGCGAGCCCGGTTTGTGTATCTTATTTTTCGCAGCAAAGGGACAAGGAGGAGAGCACGTGCTAAACGCTGATTTGCAAAAGCGGACAGGCGAGTATTCGCTTTATCACCATGGCGATATCAATGCGTACCACGTGTCCTACTTCCGTCGGAAATATGAAGAAGAACGCGCATTCCAAACAGTAAATCTGCGAAAAAGCTATGGTTTTCACATGGTCACACAAGGTCCCGACCCTCTGCCTGCTGTTCTTGATGCTAGACCACCGTATACGATGGAGCTGTATGTGTTTAACGGCGAAGTTTCATTTCATATCAATACCCTTGAAATCTTCCGCTGGCAGGATGATGGTGTTGCCTATGGATCACTCCTTGAAGGAGGCAGCATCGGTTTCCGACAGATGGCACCGCTCATTGCTGAATATGCGAATTTACAGGTGCATGAGTTGAGGTGAGCATTATGTCAGCTTTCTCAAATCTCATTTGAAAAAACACAAAAAAGAGCGAAACAGCAACGATGCCGTTTCGCTCTTTTTCCTATCACGTGAGTTCAGCCTTATTTCGCTTCAGCTAAGTACTCATCATACGTAATCGACTTATCAAACAGCGTGCCATCTTCTTTAATGTTCATCATTCGGTTTGCAACAGTTTGAATGAGTTGATGGTCATGGGTTGAGAGAATCATTGAGCCTTTAAAATTCGTCAATCCATTGTTCAACGCTGTAATGGACTCGAGATCCAAGTGGTTGGTTGGTTCATCGAGCAACAATACGTTGGCTTTGGACAGCATCATACGCGACAGCATGCAGCGTACTTTTTCGCCCCCGGAAAGGACATTAACTTTTTTCAACGCCTCATCCTTGGCAAACAGCATCCGACCGAGGAAGCCGCGGATAAAGCTTTCGTCCTGCTCGTTTGGTGAGTATTGACGAAGCCAATCAACGAGATTAATGTCATCGCGCTGAAAATAGGCGGCATTGTCTTTAGGGAAATACGACTGAGCTGTCGTCACACCCCAGCGATAGGAGCCGCTATCTGGCTCAAGCTCCCCTGCAAGGATTTGGAATAACGTCGTCTTGGCGACTTCGTTCGCACCAATCAATGCAATTTTGTCATCCTTGTTCATTGTAAACGAAATATTGTCGAGGATTTTTTTGCCTTCAATGGATTTCGAAATACCTTCGACGCGAAGAAGGTCATTGCCGACTTCGCGCTCCTGTTCAAAATGAACATATGGGTAACGACGTGAAGAAGGCTGGATATCATCCAATGAAATTTTATCAAGCAGCTTTTTCCTTGATGTCGCCTGCTTGGATTTAGAAGCATTGGCGCTAAAGCGTTCAATGAACGTTTGTAACTCCTTGATTTTTTCTTCTTTTTTCTTGTTCGCTTCTGATGTCAGCTTCATTGCAAGCTGGCTGGACTCATACCAGAAATCATAATTCCCAACATAAAGCTTGATTTTGCTGAAGTCTAAATCAGCAATATGTGTGCACACATGATTTAAAAAGTAACGATCATGGGACACGACGATGACGGTGTTCTCAAAATTGATAAGGAACTCTTCAAGCCATTGAATGGCCGCAATGTCCAAATGGTTAGTCGGCTCATCAAGAAGAAGGACGTCTGGTTCGCCAAAAAGCGCCTGTGCAAGAAGCACTTTCACTTTTTCGCCACCAGTGAGCTCAGACATTTTCAGTTGATGCAGCGCATCTTTAATGCCTAGACCTTCAAGAAGACGGGCAGCCTCAGATTCAGCCTCCCAACCGTTCAATTCAGCAAACTCTCCTTCAAGCTCAGCAATTTTCATGCCGTCCTCATCGGAAAATTCACCTTTCATGTAAATGGCATTTTTCTCTTCAATAATTTGGTAGAGACGCTGATGCCCCATAATGACGACATTGAGCACAATCTCTTCCTCGTAAGCAAAGTGATCCTGCTTTAGGACAGCAAGTCGTTCTCCAGGTCCCATTGACACATGACCGCTTTGTGAATCGAGTTCACCGGAAAGGATATTTAAGAAGGTTGATTTTCCAGCGCCGTTCGCACCAATCAACCCATAGCAGTTCCCGGGTATAAATTTAATATTTACATCTTCAAAAAGCTTTTTATCGCCGAAGCGTAAGCTGACATTATCCACTGTGAGCATTCCTGCACACCTCCGTACAAAATTATCAAGTATAGCGGGCAACTTCTTCATTATGCCCATCTTATCAATTATAACAGATGTGTAAACAAGTTTCGATAGATCAAAGAGACGGAGCGTGGAAATTTACAAAGATGTAAAAATGATCACTTGCTTGTTTGTTAAAAGGCGGACATGGGTAAACATCTATATTACTTTTGCCCTAATTTTTCTATGGCCACAGCGAGCGTACGCTCAAAATGTAAAAACTGAAGCTCAGTGGGATTGACGGCAAGCTCTATTGACATAGTCGACGACATGCCAGTTAGAACAGCGTAGACCCCAATTGTATCTAGAGCATTTGCCATGTCAACAAGGTATCGAGGTTGAATCGAATGCACACCAGATACATCAATGACGAGGTGCTTTACACGCATTTGACGACATTTTTCCACGGTTTGTTCCAATAGACGGCGAGCATACGCTTTGTCAATATGCCCTACAAGTGGACATATTGCGGTAGCGTCATTCAAAGGAATCAACGCGACCGGTGCTCGTGCCAATAGGGCAGTTGATTCTTCGAATTGCGTATGTAAATTTTTTGATAAGTCGGTGACGTGTTGAATGTATGTGGCATCAATGGCGTCGTTCATAAGCTGCCGGACATCATTCGCGTTTGTTTCATCGGTGTCGATCGATTGAGCTGTGTCTTCCCACCAAGCATTCATTTGTCGACGTAAATACGTCAAACTGTACAAAGGTTGCTTGAAGTCTTTGCTGTCTTCCGCAGTAGTAGGAATCATATGTTCACTTTTATCATCGTCTTCATTTGATACTAATAGGCTAGCAATGTAATCAATGAGGTCACCTAGCATATGTAGGGTAGCGCCATCCATTCCGTTCTGAAAATCGAGGGAAAAGGACGCAACGACTTTGTCGAGTATTGGTTTTTTGTGAGATTGGAGTTCTTGAGCTACATTGATTTTATATGAATTTTTCATAGGCAATCCTTTCCGTCTGGATAAGCAAACAGTCCTATGACCAATGTACAAAACATCTGTGACGTTGATAAGAAGTATATTTTTATATACCTAAGATGAATTCATAATGGCACCATAGCAATTAAACCATTTGATTGTTGGGGAGAACGCGTAATCAAGTGGTCTGTAGTGGCGACCTGCGAGCCTTCTTGACGTGTTCCGCAACTTGCGAAGTCTGACTGGGGTCGGTCGTTCCACAAATCATAGACAAGCTTTAACTTTTTGAAAGTAAACTAAGGTGATTGCACGCGCAACTCGCCTGCTTATGCAGAAATACAATAGGAGAAAGGTTGATGGTTATGAATCCAACGGTAGATCATGTTCAAACCGCTCTAGAGGTCGTTTGTGGAAAATGGAAGGGCCTTATTCTCATCAATTTGTTGGACGGGCCAATGCGATTTAGCGAGTTAAAAAAAGAGATTCATGGCATAAAGCATCAATCGCTTATAAAGCAGTTAAAAGAGCTTGAAAGGGATGGAATTATAAAAAGGACAGAGTATCCTGAAAGACCCCCGAAAGTAGATTACCGTTTAACACCATATGGGGAAAGTGTTCGGATGGTTTTGCAAACCTTGTCCTCTTGGGGAGCTGGACATTTGACGAAGCAGCAAGCCAACTAGTCCTACCATTTGCTGTTGTCGTGTTTCAAAAGAAAAAACCCACGGCAATTTTCCGTGGGTCTGATCAAGACGCTTGTTTTTTACGCTTTTGAATGTTTGGATAGCTCGACGGCACGAATGATGCCGTCTTCTGCGTTATAGACAAACGAAAGTGTGTAATCATCTAACGTGTAAATTTGCCTGAATACATAGGTGTCTCCAGGTACCGGAAGCTTGTCCGAGGATGGGCCGAGCGTCTCGACGACAGCCTCGATTGACAAGTCCTTAAGTTCGGGCTGCATGGAGCTAATCATGGTCGCCTTTTCGGATGACTTATCAAAATAATACGTGATGTGTTTGTCAGTAAAGGAAAGAATGGTATAGTCTGACGTCTCGTCAAGAGTTCCATTCCCTAGCTGTTGTTCTACTGTACTCATAGACGTATCAGAGGCTAGAGACTGGCCGTTAAGTTGACCATTTCCAGCATCATCGTACATTTGCTTCAGCAAGTCTTCATTTTTATCTTCGAGCTCTTCGGTTGTTTCGGGAGATGAATTTTCCTCCTCGGCGGCATTCTGACTAGCATCAGTCTCGGCAACGGGTGGCAGAGAAGCCGCTTGTTGACATCCCGTAAGAACCACACAAAAAAGAAGAGTGCATAATAGTATAGTGGCTTTCAATAACATTCGTCCTTTCAACAGAACAGGGTCCCTGCTCTAAGTTTCGCATTCCATCGAGAGTATGGTCATTATAAAAGAGCTTGCTTACTTACAACAAGTAACATCATACCACAAATTCACTCTCTGTCAGCGACTCCACCCTTTCAATAATCGCTATTGTCGTACATATGGCAGTGTGCTACATTGTCCATATTCAAGCGATGTCATATTTGCTTGTGCATACCATGACACATTTTTGGCATAGAATACATTCTCTAGACGAATTCAGAGTGTAGTTAAAGCCAAAAATGCAAGACAGAATTTGAATATACTAGGCAGAATGAAAACGCTTGTCTTATCTAAGCGCAAAGTCTTGGCAGGCAGCGGAGTTGCCATAAGGGCAATGAGCACCGGACAAGGCAAAGCAACGAAGCAAGCGAGCGTTTCTCATCTGCCTGAAAAGTGAATATGAAGGGGTGGGCCCATTGAGTGAAACGTACAAGATGAACATTGCTGGATTAACAAGGGAATTGCCTCTCGTTCAAGTTGCACTTGATCTTAAAATCGCTAGCTTTGTCATTTTAGGGGATGCGGAGATCGTAGAAGCAACAGCCCCACTTCTCATCAAAAAGCTACCGAAAGTAGAGCTTCTCGTTACAGCTGAAGCAAAAGGGATCCCACTTGTGTGTGAGATGGCGCGACTTTTACACATGCCGCGGTATATAGTTGTTCGCAAAAGCCATAAGCCTTATATGCATCGACCGTTAGAGAGTGACGTCGTATCGATCACAACGCAAAAACGCCAGACGCTTTATTTGGATCATCAGGACGCTTTGTTGTTGTCAGGAAAAAGGGTGGCACTCATCGATGACGTCATTTCAACTGGCTCCTCATTAAAGGCGTTGGAAACCATTGTGAATAAAGCTGGCGGAGAGGTGGTAGCTAAGGCTGCCGTACTAGCAGAAGGTGATGCAGCTGAAAGAGAAGACATTCATTTTATTGAAAAACTTCCATTGTTCCCACATCATTTGGAAAACTAAACTGCTTTTTTCAGCAGGGGATAGGACAAACCTTTAGGACCTGGTGCGAAGTATATAAATGTAAGTAATGGTAGTCAATGAAGGAGGAGACACGTATGATCAGAAAAAAAATCGTAGCCGCTGCGCTATTTTTTTCCGTTCTTCTCATGATGACCCCTGCCTATGCAGATGTTGCAGTAGGTGATGTCATCGTCACATTGGGAGAGGATCTTACACAAGAACAAAGACAAACCGTCTTAGAAGACATGGAAGTAAACGAAAATGAAGTGACCATCATTACCGTTTCCAACGAGGAAGAACATCAATATTTAGGTCAATACATTCCAAAGGCTCAGATTGGTTCAAGAGCCCTTTCATCATCGAAAATCACATATACAAGTCCCGGAAGTGGATTAAACGTTACGACAAACCATATCACCTATGTCAAGGACAATATGTACACGAACGCATTGATTACCGCCGGTGTTAAGGATGCAGATATTTATGTAACCGCACCGTTTGATGTATCAGGGACAGCAGGTTTAACTGGGATTCTGAAAGCGTACGAAGTATCTACGAATCAACAGATTCCAGAAGAACAAAAGCAGGTCGCCAATGAAGAAATGGTAAAAACGGCAGAATTGGGCGAGGCTATTGGTAGTGATGAAGCCAATGCCTTAATGGCGGAAATTAAACAGCAAATTGCCGAACAACAGCCTGCCACCGAAGCGGAAGTGCAGCAAATTGTCCAACAGACCGTAGAAAACAGTGGACTTACCATTGATCCACAATGGATTGAGCAGCTCACTGCGTTGTTTAATCGCATGAAGGACCTTAACATCAATTGGGACGAGCTCGGGCAACAGATTGATCAGGCAAAGGACAAATGGACAGATTTTATCAATTCAGAGGAAGGGCAGAATTTTTGGGAACAAGTCAAAGCGTTTTTTGTTTCCATATTTAATTTCTTAGCTAACCTTTTTAGGTCCATTGCGTCATGGTTCCAATAACAGGCTGGTGACAAACGCTCGCTTTCTTTGTTACGTTGCCTTGTCCGGTGCTCATTGCCCCAAAGGCAACTCCGCGCCACCCAAGGCTTCGTGCCTTGAAAGACAAGCGTTTTCACTCAGCCTGCTTTCACTTGGTGACAAACGCTCGCTTTCTTTGTTACGTTGCCTTGTCCGGTGCTCATTGCCCCAAAGGCAACTCCGCGCCGCCCAAGGCTTCGTGCCTTGAAAGACAAGCGTTTTCACTCAGCCTGCTTTCACTTGGTGACAAACGCTCGCTTTCTTTGTTACGTTGCCTTGTCCGG